>JADLIA010000021.1 GCA_020848515.1 Rubrivivax sp.
AGCGTCTTCAGCAGCAGGCGTGCGCGGTCGTCCAACATGCAAAATCATTATGATGTAATTTGCTCATGAGCCTTCACTTCCACCGTGTCGCGCTGGTCGGCAAATACCAGGATGCGGCTTCCGGCAGTGCGCCGGAGTCGACCCGCCAGGTCATCGCCGACATCGCCGGCTTTCTGGTGGAACAGGGCTGCGAGGTGGCGCTGGCCGAGCGCACCGCCGCGTCCACCGGACTGCACCAGTACCCGGTGCTGGACGTGGCGCGGATCGGCACCGACAGCGACCTGGCGGTGGTGGTGGGCGGCGACGGCACCATGCTGGGCATCGGCCGCCAGCTGGCGCCGCACGGCACGCCGCTGATCGGCATCAACCAGGGGCGCCTGGGCTTCGTCACCGACATCCCGCTGGGCGACTACCGCCGCGTGCTGCCCACCATGCTGGCCGGCGGCTACGAGGAGGATTCGCGCAGCCTGATGCACGGCCGGGTCATGCGCGGCAACGACTGCGTGTTCGAGGCGCTGGCCATGAACGACGTGGTGGTCAACCGCGGCGCCGTGGCCAGCATGGTCGAGCTGCGGGTGGAGGTCAACGGGCGCTTCGTCGCCAACCACCGCGCCGACGGCATCATCGTCGCCACGCCCACCGGCTCCACCGCCTACGCCCTGTCGGCCGGCGGGCCGCTGCTGCACCCCATGGTGCCGGCCTGGGCGCTGGTGCCCATTGCCCCGCACACGCTGTCCAACCGGCCGATCGTGCTGGCCGATTCGGTGGAGATCGCCATCGAGGTGGTCGCGGGGCGCGACGCCAGCGCCAGCTTCGACATGCAGTCGATCACCTCGCTGCACCACGGCGACCGCATCGTGGTGCGGCGCTCGGACCACCGCATGCGCTTTCTGCACCCCCGGGGCTGGAGCTACTTCGACACCCTGCGCGGCAAGCTGCACTGGAACACCGGAGGCGTCTGACCCATGGCACTGCGCCACCTCAGTCTGCGCGACTTCGTCATCGTCCCGGCGCTGGAGCTGGCGCTCACGGGCGGCTTCACGGCGCTGACCGGCGAGACCGGTGCCGGCAAGTCGATCCTGGTCGACGCGCTGCAGCTGGTGCTGGGCGGCCGCGGCGACGCCCTGTGGGTGCGCGAGGGCCAGCCGCGCTGCGAAATCGCCGCCGAGTTCGAGCTGCCCGACGCCGCCCGCCCCTGGCTGGCCGAGCACGGCTTCGACACCGACACCGACGCCCTGCTGCTGCGCCGCGCCATCGACGCCGCCGGCAAGAGCCGGGCCTGGATCAACGGCTCGCCGGCCACCCTGGCGCAGCTGCGCACGCTGGGCGAATGGCTGGTCGACATCCACGGCCAGCACGCCTGGCAGAGCCTGACGCGAGCGGCCGCCGTGCGCCAGCTGCTGGACGCCTACGCCGGCATCGACACCGGCCCGCTGGCCACCGCCTGGCAGGCCTGGCGCCAGACCGAGGCCGCGCTGGCGGCCGCGCGCGCCGCGCAGGACAGCCTGGCGCAGGAGCGCGAGCGCCTGCTGTGGCAGATCGGCGAACTCGACAAGCTGGCACCCGGCGACGGCGAATGGGACGAGCTGAACCAGCGCCACGCCCGCCTGTCACACGCGCAGGCGCTGATCGACGCCGCCCGGGCCGCCGGTACCGCGCTGGAAGGCGACGACGGCGACGGCGGCGCCCTGCCCGCGCTGACGCAGGCGCACGACGCGCTGGCCGCGCAGCGCGACATCGAGCCCGAATTCGCCGCCCTGGCCGAGCTGCTCGAGTCGTGCATCGCGCAGGCACGCGACGCCGCGCACAGCCTGCACGGCTACCTGCGCCGCGCCGACCTGGACCCCGAGCAGCTGGCCGCGCTGGACGAGCGCCTGGGCCAGTGGATGGGCCTGGCGCGACGCTTTCGCCGCCCGCCGCAAGAGCTGCACGCGGTGCTGGCGCAGTGGCGCGCCGAACTGGCGGCGCTCGAATCCGCCGCCGATCTGGCGCAACTGCAGGCCCGGGCCGACGCGGCCCAGCAGGCGTTGCAGCAGGCCGCGCGCGCCGTCTCGCGCCAGCGCGACCAGGCCGCGCCACGCCTGGCCACCGCCGTCACCGAGGCCATGCAGGCGCTGGGCATGGCGGGCGGGCGCTTCGAGGTGCAACTCGACAAGCTCGCCGAGCCGGCTCCGCACGGTCTGGAAAACGTGGCTTTCCTGGTCGCAGCGCACGCCGGATCAGCGCCAAGAGCTATTGAAAGAGTAGCATCCGGGGGTGAACTGTCGCGCCTGGCACTGGCCATCGCCGTCACCACCAGCCAGCTGGGCACGGCCGGCACGCTGGTGTTCGACGAGGTAGACGCCGGCGTCGGCGGCGCCGTGGCGGCCACGGTGGGCCGCCTGCTGCAGCGCCTGGGTCGCGACCGCCAGGTGCTGTGCGTCACCCACCTGCCGCAGGTGGCGGCCTGCGCCGACCAGCACCTGCAGGTCAGCAAGCAGGCCGCCGGCGACGCGGCGCCGACCAGCCAGGTGGCGCCGATCAGCGGCGAGGCGCGCACGCGCGAGATCGCCCGCATGCTGGGCGGCGAGCGCCTGTCCGACGCCACGCTGGCCCATGCACGGGAAATGCTGGCGCCGCCGGCCGCCGCACCGGCCGCGGCGGGTGGTACGCGAAAGGCGCGCGCGTGATACCCGCCCCGCCCCCGGCGGCCGCCGCCGAGCCGCCCACCGGCACCGAGCTGGTGGTGATCACCGGCATGTCCGGCTCCGGCAAGTCGATCGCGCTGCGCGCGCTGGAGGACGCCGGCTACTACTGCGTCGACAACCTGCCGCCCGAGCTGCTGCGCCCCTTCATCGCGCTGGAAGACCGGCGCCAGGCGCGCCGCCTGGCCATCGCCATGGACGCGCGCAGCGGCGAATCGCTGCCACAGCTGCCGCCGCTGCTCGACGGCCTGGCCGAGCAGGGCGTGCACCTGCGCCAGATCTTCCTGGAGGCCAACGACCACACCCTGGTGCGACGGTTTTCCGAGACCCGGCGACGCCACCCGCTGTCACAGGCCGACGAAGGCGACGTGCAGCAGGCGCTGCTGCAGGCGATCGCGCGCGAGCGCGAGCAGATGGCCGACCTGCGCGAGCGCTCGCTGGTGATCGACACCAGCGTGCTGCTGCCCTCGCAGCTGCTGGCCAGCGTCAAGGCCTTGATCGCCGCGCCGCTGGCGCACCTGACGCTGGTGTTCGAATCCTTCGCCTTCAAGCGCGGCATCACGCTGGACGCCGACTACGTGTTCGACGTGCGCATGCTGCCCAACCCGTATTACGTGACCGAGTTGCGCCCGCTCACCGGGCGCGACCGGCCGGTGATCGACTACCTGGCGCGGCAGCCCGACGTGCAGCGCATGCAGGATCAGATCGCCGGCTTTCTGCGCGCCTGGCTGCCGGCGCTGGTGCATGACCACCGCAGCTACGTCACCGTGGCCATCGGCTGCACCGGCGGTCAGCACCGCTCGGTGTACCTGGTGGAGCAACTGGCGGCCCAGCTCGGGCAGGACTGGACCACGCTGCGCCGCCACCGCGAGCTGGACGGGCTGTAGCGGCAGTAAAACACGTTCCAGCGCCCGTCTGGCAAGCGCAAGCAGCTACCAAAGTTGCAGCTAGCGGAGGCCTGGAATCGCGCCGGCCTCAGGCGGCCAGGAAGTCGCGCAGCGCGTCCAGCACCTCGCCCGGCGCTTCGGTCATCAGCGCGTGGCCGGCCTCGACCTCCACCACCCTGGCCTGGCGCGCGTGCGCGGCCAGGGCGCGCGCGGCGCGCGGCGGGGTCATCTGGTCGTGGCGGCCCACCAGAAACAGCGTCGGGCACTGCACCGCCGCCATCGCCTGCTCGCCGCCGGCGTAGCGGTCGCAGGCCTGAAAGCCGGTGTGGAACACGTTGACCGCCGGGTTGCTGGCCAGCACGCGCCGCATCAGGGCGCGCGAGCTGCCGTACAGCCAGGTGCCCGGCCCCAGGGCCGAGGGCGGCGGACACAGCGTGCTGTGCGAGAACACGTTGACCATGTGGATGGCCTGCTCGGGCGCGCTGACCGAGGCTTCCAGCAGCGCGGGCGAGACCTTCATCGGAAAGGCCGTGCCCACCAGCACCAGGTGGCTGACCTGCGCCGGCGCGCGCGCGGCGGCCTCCAGCGCGACCAGCGAGCCGAAGCTGTGGCCCACCAGCGCCGCGCGCGCCACGCCGGCCGCGCGCAGCAGGGCCAGCACGCCGTCGGCCGCCTGCTCCACCGATGCGGGTGGCTGGCCGCCGCTGCGCCCGTGGCCGGGCAGGTCGATGGCCAGCACGTTCCAGCCGTGGTGCGCCAGGTGGCGTGACTGCAGGATCCACACGCTGTGGTCGTTGAGCACGCCGTGGATGAACACCACGGTTGGTCGCGCCGCATCGAAGGGCCGGCCGCCGGTGTAGGCGTATAGGGGTGCGCCGTGGACGTCGATGAACATGCTCAGGCCCCCGCTTTCTCGGCCGCCTTCAGCGCCCGCTTCAGGTCGTCGATCAAATCCCGCGGATCTTCCAGCCCGATCGACAGGCGGATGGTGCCCGGCCCGATGCCGGCGGCCGCCAGCGCCTCGTCGTTCATGCGGAAATGGGTGGTGCTGGCCGGGTGAATCACCAGGCTGCGGCAGTCGCCCACGTTAGCCAGGTGGCTGAACAGCTTGAGCGTGTCGATGAACGCCTTGCCCTGCGCGCGTGAACCCTTGATGTCGAAGCTGAACACGCTGCCGGCGCCGCGCGCGCCGTGCTTGAGCAGCCGCTGGGCCAGCGCGTGGCTGGGGTGCGATGCGAGCAGCGGATGACCGACGCGCGCCACGAACGGGTGCTCGGCCAGGAAACGCACCACCTGCTCGGTGTTGGCGATGTGCCGCTCCATGCGCAGCGGCAGGGTCTCGATGCCCTGCAGGATCAGCCAGGCGCTGTGCGGCGACAGCGCGGCGCCGAAGTCGCGCAGGCCCTCGCGCCGCGCGCGCAGCAGAAAGGCGCCGACGGTGCTTTCTTCCGCAAACACCATGCCGTGAAACCCCTCGTAGGGCGTGGTCAGCTCAGGAAAACGGCCCGAGCGGTCCCAGTCGAAGCTGCCGCCATCGACCAGCACGCCGCCGATCACCGTGCCGTGGCCGGACAGGAACTTGGTGGCCGAGTGGTAGACCAGGTCGGCGCCGTGCTCCAGCGGCTTGAGCAGGTAGGGCGTGGTGAAGGTCGAATCGACCAGCAGTGGCACGCCGGCCGCGTGCGCGATCTGCGCCACGGCGGGGATGTCCAGCACCTCCAGCCCCGGGTTGCCCAGGGTCTCGCCCAGCAGCAGGCGCGTGTTGGGGCGGATGGCGGCGCGCCAGCCGTCCAGATCGCCCGGCCGCACGAAGCTGGTTTCGATGCCGAAGCGCCGCAGCGTGTAGTGCAGCAGGTTCTGGCTGCCGCCGTACAGCGCGCTGCTGGCGACGATGTGGCCGCCGGCGCCCATCAGGGTGACGATGGCCAGGTGCAGCGCGGCCTGCCCGCTGGCGGTGGCGATGGCGCCGATGCCGCCCTCCAGCGCCGCCACCCGCTGCTCCAGCACCGCGTTGGTGGGGTTGCTGATGCGGCTGTAGACGTGGCCGGCGCGCTCCATGTTGAAGAGCTGGGCGGCGTGGTCGCTGGAGTCGAACACGAACGAGGTGCTCAGGTGGATCGGCACGGCGCGCGCGCCGGTGGCGGGGTCGGGCCGCGCGCCCGCGTGCACCGCGAGCGTGTCGAAACCGGGGTCGGCGTAGCCGGGCATGGGGTCTCCTGGTCAGGGGGCAAGGGGTGCGGCGCGCGGGCCGGGCCGCGCCGTATTGTGGGCTATATTCCTGCGACGCCGGCCCGCCGGCGCCACCGAAAGCCACGCCATGAGAGTCCGCGACATCCTGCGCCTGAAGGGCAACGCCCTCTACACCATCACGCCCGAAGACAGCCTGGCCGACGCCGCGCAGGCCATGGCCGACCGTGACATCGGCTCGCTGGTGGTGATGTCGCACGAGCGCGTGGTGGGCATGCTGACCTTCCGCGAAGTGATCCAGGCCACGGTGAAGAACGGTGGCTCGCTGGCCGGCCTGTCGGTGTACCGCAGCATGGACCCGGGGCCGCTGATCTGCACCCTGGAGACCGAGCTGGACGAGGTGCGCCGCATGATGCTGGAGCACCACACGCGCTACCTGCCGGTGATCGACAACCGCCAGCTGATGGGCGTGATCAGCTTCTACGACGTGGCCAAGGCGGTGGTAGACGCGCAGGACTTCGAAAACCAGATGCTCAAGGCCTACATCCGCGACTGGCCCGAGGAAGACGCCGCGCCGGCCGCCACCGAGCGCGCCTGAGGCGCCTCGGTTGCTGCGTTTTCAGGAGCATCCGGCGCTTGCTGCGCCAAGGTTTCTGGCCTTTGTCACCATGAATCCGGGGGTCTGACGGCCGGCCCGGCCGACGCCACGCCAGCGGCGATAATGGCGCCCCATGAGCGGCAACACCCTCGGCACTCTGTTTGCCGTCACGAATTTCGGTGAATCCCACGGCCCGGCCATCGGCTGCGTGATCGACGGCTGCCCGCCCGGCCTGGCGCTGTCGGAGGCCGACATCCAGCCCGAGCTGGACCGGCGCCGCCCCGGCAGCAGCAAGTTCGTCACCCAGCGGCAGGAGCCCGACCAGGTGGAGATCCTGTCCGGCGTCTACCAGGGCCACACCACCGGCACGCCGATCTGCCTGCTGATCCGCAACCAGGACCAGCGCAGCAAGGACTACGGCGACATCGCGCAAAGCTTTCGCCCCGGTCACGCCGACTACACCTACTGGAAGAAGTACGGCCTGCGCGACCCGCGCGGCGGCGGCCGATCCTCGGCACGCCTGACCGCGCCCACCGTGGCCGCCGGCGCGGTGGCACGCAAGTGGCTGCGCGAGCAGTGCGGCACCAGCTTTGCCGGCTGCATGACGCACCTGGGCGAGCTGGCCATCGGCTTCGAGGACTGGGCGCATGTGCCGCGCAACCCGTTCTTCGCCCCGGTGGCCGACGTGTCGGCGCTGGAGGACCACATGAACGCGCTGCGCAAGGCGGGCGACTCGTGCGGCGCGCGCCTGCGCGTGGTGGCGCGCGGCGTGCCGGTGGGGCTGGGTCAGCCGATCTACGACCGGCTGGACGCCGACATCGCCAAGGCCATGATGGGGCTGAACGCCGTCAAGGGGGTGGAGATCGGCGACGGCTTTGCCAGCGTGGCGCACCGCGGCAGCCAGCACGGCGACTCGCCGCTGCCCGGCGGCGGCTTTGCCAGCAACCACGACGGCGGCGTGCTGGGCGGCATCAGCAACGGTCAGGACATCGAGGTCGCGGTGGCGATCAAGCCGACCAGCTCGATCCTGGTGCCGCGCGCCTCTGTCAACCTGGCGGACGAGCCGGTGGAAGTCATCACCAAGGGCCGCCACGACCCCTGCGTCGGCATCCGCGCCACGCCCATTCTGGAAGCGCTGCTGGCGCTGGTGGTGATGGACCACGCGCTGCGCCAGCGCGCCCAGTGTGGCCGTCTTTAGGCATCAAACAAGGCTCCAGCGCTTGACTGGAAAGCGCAAGCAGCTATTGAATGAATAGCACCTCGTGATCCCCATCCCGGCCCCCGCCCCGGACCCGGCCAGCCGCGCCGACTGGACCGAGGCACGCCAGCTCGCCATCCTGATGGACGGCTGGCCGGGCACCCAGCTGGCGGTGCTGGCGCTGTGGGCGCTGCTGGGCGGGCTGCTGCTGCTGCACGCGCCCGGCCTGCGCACCGGCCTGTGGCTGGGCGCCGCCCTGCTGGTGATGGCGCCGGGCTGGCGCGGCTGGCGCAGCTACCGGCAGCGGCTGGCCTGGGCGCCGCTGGCCGAACAGCGGCTGCGCCTGCGCCGCCAGCGCGCCAGCTGGCTGGTGCAGGCGCTGGTCTGGGGCATGGCGCCGCTGTGCTTTGCCCAGCGCGTGGCGCCGGAGGTGGAGGCCATGTGCTGGGCGCTGACGCTGGGCACGGGGGTGCTGCTGGTGTCGTGGTCGTCGGCGCACCGGCGGCTGGCACAGGGTCTGGCCAGCGTGCTGGTGGCGGCCCTGCTGGCCAGCCTGTGGCTGCGCCTGAGCGGCTCGCCGCTGCGCGCCGACCTGCGCGGCCTGTGGTGGCAGGCGCTGTTGCTGCTGGTGTATGCCGCCATCCTGTGGCGCATCATCGGCAGCCAGCACCAGCGGGTGGCCGAAGGCATCGAGCTGAGCCTGCGCAACGCGCGCCTGATCGAGTCGCTGCGCGAGCAGACCCGCGTGGCGCAGGAGGCGGCACGCTTTCGCACCCGCTTTCTGGCGGGGGCGGCGCACGACCTGAAGCAGCCGGTCAACGCCGTCGGCCTGTACGCCGACTGGCTGAGCAACGAACCCGAGCTGGTCGATGAGCTGGCGCCCAAGATCCTGCAATCGACCCTGGCCATCCATAGCCTGTTCGACTCGCTGTTCGACTGGGTGCGGCTGGACGCCGGCCATTACGAGCTGCGCGAGCGCGAGGTCGCCATCCGTCCCCTGCTGTCGGACCTGGAGGTGCAGTTCGGCCCCGAAGCCCGGCTCAAGGGGCTGCGGCTGCGCGTGCGCCCGGCCGACGTGGTGCTGCGCACCGACCCGGTGATGCTGCGCCGCGTGATCGGCAACCTGCTGGCCAACGCCATCCGCTACACCGCGCGCGGCGGCGTGCTGCTGGCGGCGCGCGCGCGCCCCGACGGGGTCAGCCTGGAGGTGTGGGACACCGGCATCGGCATCGCCCAGAGCGAGCTGGAACAGATCTTCGGCGAGTTCTACAAGGTGCCCACCAGCGGCACCGAAGACGGCTTCGGCCTGGGCCTGTCGATCGTGCAGGCGCTGGCCGAGCGGCTGGGCTACCGCGTCACGGTGCGCTCGCGGCCCGGGCGCGGGACCGTGTTCCGCGTCTGGGTGCCGGCGCCGGCGGGGCTCAGGAACTCAGCAGGCCGTGCGTGCGAGCGAAGTGCAGGGTCTGGGTCCGGCTCTTGACGCCCAGGCGGCGAAACAGCCGCCACAGATGCACCTTGACGGTGTGCTCGCTGATGCCCAGGCGCTCGGCGATGTCGCGGTTGGACAGCCCTTCGTCCAGCATCACGATGAGCTGTTTCTGGCGCTTGGACAGTTTGGTTTCGGTCTGGCTGTCGCCGTATTCGAGGTCGGCGAACTCGCTGTCACCCTGCAGCATGGCGCGCAGGGCGGCGCCGATTTCGCTGGCGCCGGCCGACTTCTCGATGTAGACGTCGGCACCGGCCTCGGTGCACCACTCCTCCACATCGGCGGCGGGCGTGGCGGAGATCACCGCCAGCGGCACGTCGGGGTACAGGCGCTTGAGCAGCTTGACGCCCGAAATGCCCACGGTGTCGGGCAGTTTCAGATCCAGGCAGAACAGCTCGGGCGCGCCGCGGGTTTCCACCGCACGCTCCAGATCCGACAGCTGCGACAGCTCGACCACCTCCGAACCCGGTCGAATGCGCCGCAGCAGCATCACCACCGCCTCGCGCATGAGGGGATGGTCGTCGATGACATAGATCGCCACGATCGCTGCTCCTAAACCTTTTTGTGTATAGGTTGCGATTGTGCACCAGTCCGCCCGCCGATGCGAGCAGGCGGGGCGCCAGGCCCGTGCGCCCGGCGCAGCGGATCAGCTTTGTTGTGCGGTCTGCAACGCCTGCAGCGCCTCGGTCAGGGTCGGCGCCAGCGCGTCGGCCACCGGTTCCAGCCATTCGGCCAGCGCGCCCAGGGCGTGCTCGCCCTCGCTCTGCAGGCGCTTGACGGCCTGGCCGGCCTCGCGCGGCGATTCGAAGCCCCGGCTTTGCAGCAGCACCTGGCCACCGGCGCCGGTGAGCTTGAAGTAAAAGCGCCCGTCCTGCTCGCGGTACTGCTTGAAGCTGGGCAGGCCCGTCCTGGCCGAGTCGCGCCCGCGCGGCGCCGCCACCTGGGTGTCGAGCGCACGCAGCCCCACGGCCTGGCGCAGCTCGCGCATCAACGGCGTGGCCAGCGCGCGCGCCTTGTCGGCGCCGCGCCGCAGCAGGGCCTCGACCTCGGCCGGATGGGACATCAGGTGCTGGTAGCGCTCGCGCATCGGCCCGATCTCGGCGTCGATGCGCTCGAACAGGCGCTGTTTGGCCTCGCCCCAGGCGATGCCGTCGGCAAAGGCGCGTGCAAACTGCGCCGCCTCGGCGTCATCGGCAAAGGCGCGGTAGATCTGGTAGAGCGCCGAGCCCTCGGTGTCCTTGGGTTCGCCCGGCGCGCGCGAATCGGTGACGATGCTCATGATCTGCCGGCGCAGCTGCTCGCGCGGGCCGAACAGGGCGATGGTGTTGTCGTAGCTCTTGCTCATCTTGCGCCCGTCCAGGCCGGGCAGCAGGGCCACGTTGTCGTCGATCAGCGCTTCGGGCAGCGTCAGGAGTTCGCCATACAGGTGGTTGAAGCTGGATGCGATGTCGCGTGCCATCTCGATGTGCTGGATCTGGTCGCGCCCGACCGGCACCTGGTGCGCCTTGAACATCAGGATGTCGGCCGCCATCAGCACCGGGTACATGAACAGGCCTGCGGTGACGTCGCTGTCCGGATCGGCCCCGGTGGCGGCGTTCTTGTCGAGCATGGCCTTGTAGGCGTGGGCGCGGTTGAGCAGACCCTTGCCGGTGACGCAGGTCAGCAGCCAGGTGAGCTCGGGGATCTCCGGGATGTCGGACTGGCGGTAGAAGGTGACCTGCTCGGGATCCAGCCCGGCGGCCAGCCAGCTGGCGGCGATTTCCAGCGTGCTGCGCTGGATGCGCGCCGGTTCGTCGCACTTGATCAGCGCGTGGTAGTCGGCCAGGAAGTAAAAGCTCTGCACCCCCGGCTCGCGGCTGGCGCGCACGGCGGCACGGATCGAGCCGACGTAGTTGCCCAGGTGCGGGGTGCCGGTGGTGGTGATGCCGGTGAGGACCCGGCGCGAAACAGAAGAAGCCATGCGATCAGCCGAACAGCGCCTGCAGCGGCGCAAGAATGAAATCGAGCAGATGAAAGCTCAGTGCCATCAGTGGCCGCATCCACAGGTTGCTGATGACGCCCGCCACCACCAGCGCCATGACGATGAAAAAGCCCCAGGGCTCGATGCGGCTGAGGGCCAGGGCCGGCCCGCGCGGCAGCAGCCCCACCAGGATGCGCCCGCCATCGAGCGGCGGCAGCGGAAACAGGTTGAACACGCCGATCACCACGTTGACCAGCACGCCGGCCTGGCACATCTTGAGAAAAAACGGCTCGGTCACCCCCACGCCGTCGAGCACGATCAGCAGCGCCCCCCAGGCCAGCGCCATCGCCAGGTTGGACGCCGGCCCCGCCAGCGCCACCCACACCATGTCGCGCTTGGGGTGGCGCAGCTGGCCGAAGTTGACCGGCACCGGCTTGGCGTAGCCGAACACGAAGGCACCACCGGTGGCGATGTACAGAAACAGCGGCATGGCGATGGTGCCGATGGGGTCGATGTGCCGCGCCGGATTGAGCGTGACGCGGCCCAGGAAGGCCGCCGTGCCGTCGCCGAAATGGCGCGCCGCGTAACCGTGCGCCGCCTCGTGCACGGTGATGGCAAACAGCACCGGCAGGGCATAGAGGGCGAGGGTCTGAATGATGTTGGCGAAGTCCACGGCGTGGATTGTCTCAGACCGTGACCAGGCGCCGAATCACAGCCCCAGCCGCGCCGGATCGCCCCTCCCGCGGCGCAGCACCTCGGGCGCGTCGCCACTCAGGTCGACCACGGTGGTGGGCGCCAGCGGGCAGGCGCCGGCGTCGATCACGCCGGCGATCTGATGGCCCAGCTGCTCCAGGATCGCCCCGGCGTCGTTCAGCGGCTCGCCCTCCCCCGGCAGGATCAGCGTGGTGGCCAGCAGCGGCGCACCATGCAGCGCCAGCAGCTCACGCAGTGCGGGGTGATCGGGCACGCGCAGGCCGATGGTCTTGCGCTGCGGATGGCTGACGCGACGCGGCACTTCCTTGCTGGCTTCCAGGATGAAGGTGAACGGCCCCGGCGTGCCACTCTTCAGGCGGCGAAACTGCGTGTTGTCGACGCGGGCGTAGCTGGCCAGCTCGCTCAGGTCGCGGCACAGCAGGGTCAGGTGGTGGCGCTCGTCGACCTGGCGGATGCGGCGCAGCCGATCGACCGCCGCCTTGTCGTCGAGGTGGCACACCAGGGCGTAGCTGGAATCGGTGGGCACGGCCAGCACGCCGCCGCCGTGCAGCAACGCCGCCGCCTGCTTGAGCAGGCGCGGCTGCGGGTTGTCGGGGTGCACGGTGAAGAGCTGGGCCATGCCCCAGTTTACTATGATTTCAGTAGCTGCCGGCGCTTATCCCCACAAGCCACACCGGCCATTCGATGCAGATCGCTTGGCCCGAGACCGACCATTGCGCGCTCCATGGCCGAGTTCAGGCTCAGTGCAGCCTCGGCGAAACGGCATGCGGGACCGACGGGACGGTGGGACGCATCTGCTGCTCGAGAAAATCCAGCAGCGCCCGCAACGCCGCACTGGGGTGGCGGCGCTGGGCGTAGGCGGCGTACAGCCACAGGTTGCGCGGTGAATACGCTGCAAACAGCGGCTCCAGCCTGCCATCGTCGATCCATTCGCCCAGCAGCATGCGAGAGCCACGCAGCACACCCACGCCCTGCAGCGCCAGCGGCACCAGCGGTGAGGAGTCGCTGGCGCAGAACACCGGGTGCAGCGGCAGGTCGAACAGCTTGCCGCCGATGCTGAACTGCCAGTGCGGCGTCTCGCCCGTCGGTGCCATGGCCAGCGTGCGATGGGTGGCCAGTTCGCGCGGGTGTTCGGGACGCCCGTGCGCGCGCCAGTAGGCGGGCGTGGCCGCCACCACCATCTCCAGGGGCAGCAGGCGGCGCACGATCAGGCTGTTGTCGGCCACCGCCCCGACGCGGAAGGCGACGTCGACACCATCTTCAACCAGATCGACCATGCGATTGGTCAGGTTCAGGTTGATCGACACATCCGGATGCTGCAGCATGAAATCCGCCAGACGGCGCACCAGAATCGTGCGCGTCAGCCCATGCGGCGCCGTCAGGTTGAGCCGTCCGCTGGGCCGCTGCGCACGCTCGTTCATGGCGTCGTGCGTCTGATCGATCAGGTCGATCACCTGCGCGCAATGATCCAGCAGCAACTGGCCGGCGTCGGTCAGCGTCACCCGGCGCGTGCTGCGATGGAACAGGCGCAGGTGAAAGCGCGCCTCCAGTTCGGCCACGTACTTGCTGACCGTGGCCGGCGCCAGATCAAGGGTGCGCGCGGCAGTCGAGAAGTTGTGGCGCAGGGCCACCTCTCGAAACGTGCGCAGGAGCACCAGCGTATCCATTGTTCACGGCCTGGAATGGTCGACATTCCATGCGACGACTTTATTCAGCGCCTTGCAAGTCGCACAGTACGTCGCATGGAAGAGGCCATTGGAGCGGGGCCTCTTTCACGGAACAAGGTGGTACTTACGCATTGCCTCTTCTGTTGCCATCGCTTCATGAGCCTTTCAAGGAGTTTCATCATGTCCGCACGTTTCTTTCCCTTGGCTTCGACCCTGGCGTGGACGCTGATCGCCGGCGCCGCATCGGCCGCCATGCCCGCCAGCGGCGAAGGTCCGTTCTTCAACGACCCGATCCGAGGCCCCTCCGACCTGACGCGCGCTGAGGTGATGGCGATGGCGATCCAATCGCCACCGGCCAGCGGTGAGGGCAACGGGAGTCAGACCACGGCGCCCACGCCGCAGCCGGTGGACCGCGAAACGGTGGTGGCCGAACTGCGCGACGCCATGGCGCAGGGTTTCCGCCCGGCCACCGGCGACATCGGTTGAGCCAACGGCGCCCCGAAGACCCGCGCGTTGCGCGGGTTTTTTCTTGCGCGACACACGCGGCCATGCCCCGGCGCCTGTGCAGCGGCGGCCCCAGTCAGCGCGGCCGACGCATCCGGCCGCTCACTCCGCGACCCGCCGCAGCGTCTGCACCACGGGCCGCTGCAGCACTTCGCGCAAGCCCCACCAGCCGGCCGCCAGTGCCAGCCCGGCGCCAGCCACGCCGCCCAGCAGCGGCACCCAGGGCGAGGCGGTCCAGTGGAAGTCGAAGGCATGGCGCGCCATGGCCCAGCCGATGCCCATCGCCACCGCGCTGGCCAGCACCCCCGCCAGCAAGCCGACGCCAACCAGTTCGGCCTGCTGCACACGCGCCAGCAGCGCACTGCCGGCGCCGACGGCGCGCATGACGGCGAATTCGCGCGCGCGCTCCTCACGCGTGGCGCTGACGGCGGCAAACAGCACGATCAGCCCAGCCGCCAGCGTGAAGCCGAACAGGAACTCGACCGCCCGCACCACCTGGTCCAGCACGCGCTGCACCTGGGCGATGGACTGCTCCATGTCGACGTGTGTGATGTTGGGAAACTGGCGCACCAGCGCGTGGTCGAAGCCCGGCTGTCCGGGCGCGCGGTAGGCAGCGATCCAGGTGACCGGCACGTCGGGCATGTCGGCCCGCGGGAACATGGCAAAGAAATTGACGTGCATGGAGGCCCAGTCGACCTTGCGCAGCGAGGTGATGCGCGCCTCGAGCGGCATGCCCGCGACGTCGAAGCGCAGCCGGTCGCCCAGCCGCAGGCGCAGCGTCTCGGCCAGGCCCTGCTCGACGCTGATGGCGCCAGCCTCGTCGGTGGTCCAGTGGCCGGCGGCGATGTCGTTGTGCGCCGGTCGTTCGGCCGCGTGCGAGAGGTTGAACTCGCGATCGACCAGATGGCGCGCGCGCTCCTCGGGGTAGTCGGCCGGATTCACCGGCTGGCCATTGATGGCCACCAGCCGGCCGCGGAACATCGGGTACCAGTCCATGCGCGTGACGCCGGCCTGCCGCAACACGGCGCGAAACGCCTCGCCCTGCTCCGGCATGATGTTGATGACGAAGCGGTTGGGCGCATCGGCCGGGGTGGCGGCACGCCAGCTGGCGATCAGATCGGTGCGCAGCAGCACCAGCAGCACCAGCGCCAGCAGGCCCACCGCCAGGCTGCTGACCTGCACCACCGCGTAGGCCGGCCGCGCCGACAGCTGGCGCGTGGCCAGCACCAGCCAGCGCGGCGCACGCTGCTCGTGGACCCACCGCCGCAGCAGCCGCACCGCGACCCAGGACAGCAGGGCGAACAGGGCCACCGCCACGGCGAAGCCGCCGACCGCGATCAGACCCAGCGTCAGATCGGCGCTGACCGCCAGCAGCAGCGCGGCAAAGCCGGCCACGCCCAGGCCCAGCACCGCCAGCGACGCCGGCCGCAGGGCACCGACGTCGCGCCGCAGCACGCGCAGCGGCGGTACCTGCGCCAGTTGCAGCACCGGCGGCAAGCCAAAGGCCACCAGCAGCGTCATGCCGATGCCCAGGCCCAGCAGCGCCGGCCACGGGCCGGGCGCCGGCAGCGCGCTGTCCACCAGGCCGGCCAGCAGGGCCACGAAGATGTGGTGCACGAGCCAGCCGATCAGCACCCCGGCCAGACTGGCGCTCAGACCCACCAGGCCGAATTCGGTCACGTAGGCGCCGGCGATGCGCCGCTGTGGCAGGCCCAGCACGCGCAGCATGGCGCAATCGTCCAGGTGGCGCGCCGCGAACGCGCGCGCCGCCAGCGCCACCGCCACCGCCGACAGCAGCGCCGCCAGCAGCGCCACCAGGTTGAGGAACTTGGCGGCCCGATCCAGCGTGGTGCGCATCTCGGGCCGACCGGTGTCCAGCGTCTCCAGCCGCAGGCCGGCCATGCCGGGGCGCGCCAGCTCGGTCTCGGCCCAGGCGCGGTAGCGCTGCACCGCCGGCTCGGGCCCGGCCAGCGCCAGGCGCCAGGTGATGCGGCTGGCCGGCTGCACCAGGCCGGTGGCGGGCAGGTCGGCGGCGTTCATCAGCACGCGCGGGGCGAAGCTCATGAAGCCGGTGCCGCGGTCGGGCTCCAGCGCGATCAGTTCGGTGATGCGCAGCGCGCTGTCGCCCAGCAGCAGGGTGTCGCCGCGCCGCAGCGCCAGCGCTTCCAGCAGCGACGGATCGACCCACACCTGACCGGACGCCGGCACGGCGTCGGTCGGCGTGCCGGCGCGGTCCTGCGCGTGCTGCGCCAGGCGCAACCGGCCGCGCAGCGGGTAGCCGCGCTCGACCGCCTTCAGGGCCACCAGCCGGGTGGCGCCGCCCTGCGCCTCGGGCGCCCGGCCCATGGTGGGAAACCCCAGCGTGAGTACGCTGTCCAGCCCCTCGGCGGCGGCGCGCTGCGTCCAGCCGGGCGCCGGCGCGTGATCGCTCACCAGCACCACATCGCCGCCCAGCAACTGGCGCGCGTCGCGCTGCAGGCCGCCCTGCAACCGGTCGGCAAAAAAGCCCACACTGCTGAGCGCCGCCACCGCCAGCGTGACCGCCACCATCAGCAGGCGCAGCTCGCCGGCGCGCAAATCGCGCCACAGCGTGCGCCAGCCCAGAGTCCAGGACGACAGGTTCATGCCCCGCACTGTACGCAAAGCGACAGCCGCCCGCGCGCGGCGGGCCTACCATGGACGCCCGCCCTCAGGAGAGCCCCATGCCCATCTTCAGCACCCTGCGCATCGACAAAGACCCGGCCCAGCCGCGCATCGCGCGCCTGCTGCTCAACCGCCCGGAGCGCCTGAACGCCATCAACGACGACATGCCGGGCGAGATCCGTGCCGCGGTCGACTGGGCGGTGGCCGACGACGAGGTGCATGTGATCGTGGTCGAAGGCGCGGGCAAGGGCTTCTGCGGTGGCTACGACCTGGCGGCCACCGCCGAGCAACACATCGAACACCCCTGCCAGCAGGAATCGGCCCCCTGGGACCCGGCGCTCGACTACCGCGCCATGAAGCGCTTCACCGAAGATTTCATGAGCCTGTGGCGCTGCCCCAAGCCCACCATCGCGAAGGTGCATGGCGCGGCGGTGGCTGGCGGCAGCGACATCGCCCTGTGCTGCGACCTGCTGGTGATGGCCGAAGATGCACGCATCGGCTACATGCCCACGCGCGTGTGGGGCTGCCCCACCACCGCCATGTGGACCTACCGCCTGGGCCCGACGCGCGCCAAGCAACTGATGTTCACCGGCGACGTGATCGACGGCCGCACCGCGGCCGACTGGGGCCTGGCCAACCAGGCGGTGCCGGCCGCCGAGCTGGAAGCCGCCACCCTGCGCCTGGCCGCACGCATCGCCGGCGTGCCGCGCGGTCACCTGCAGATGCACAAGCTGGTGGTCAACCAGGTCATGCTGACCATGGGGCTGGAGCAGACGCAGATGCTGGCCACGGTGTTCGACGGCATCACGCGCCACAACCCCGAGGGCGTGTGGTTCCGCCGCCATGCGCAGCAGCACGGCTTCAAGTCCGCCGTCGAGTGGCGCGACAGCGGTCGCCCGATCCCCGAAGGCGCCGAGGCGCAGGCGCTGATCCGCGCGATGCAGGGCCAGGGCTGACGTCGCTCAGGCGCCGTGCGGCGGCACCGGCAGGCCCAGGCGCTCGGGCGCGCTGTAGCACAGGAAGCGCCGGTTCAGCGCCCGCCCGACGGCGCACAGGCCAAGCCGGCGCGCCAGTTGCAGACCCATCTGCGTGATGCCGCTGCGCGAGACCACGATCGGCACGCCCATCTGGGCCGCCTTGATCACCATCTCGCTGGTCAGGCGGCCGGTGGTGTAGAACACTTTGTCGTCGCCGCGCAGACCGCCGCCGTCCCCTTGCAGCCACATCCAGCCGGCGATGGTGTCGATGGCGTTGTGGCGGCCCACGTCCTCGACGAACAGCAGCATGCGCTGCCCCTCGAACAGCGCGCAGCCGTGCACCGAACCGGCCGATTTGTAGGTGCTCTCCTGCAGCCGGATGGCGTTCAGCAGGCCGTACAGATCGTCCAGCGCCAGCCGGCCGGCGCCGAGGTCCAGCGCCTCCAGATCGGCCATCAGGTCACCGAACACGCTGCCCTGACCGCAGCCGCTGGTGACGGTGCGCCGGCGCGTGCGCATCTCCAGGTCGGCGATGCCGTGCCGCGTGCGCACCGCCGCCGCGCCAGCGTCCCAGTCCACCGTAATCGAAGCCAGCTCGGCCGGCCCCGCCAGCAGCCGCTGATTGCGCAGATAGCCCAGCACCAGCCATTCGGGGTGGGCGCCCAGGGTCATCAGCGTGACCAGCTCGCGCTTGTCGACGTACAGCGTCAGCGCCCGCTCGGCCGGGATCGACACCTCGACCGCCTGACCCAGCTCGTCGACCGCCAGCACGCGTTCGGTGAGCGGCGCGCTGGCGCGCGTGAGGTGCACCGTCACGCCAGCGGCTCCACCCGCACCGCGCAGTACTTGAACTCGGGGATCTTGCCAAAGGGGTCGAGCGCGGCGTTGGTCAGCAGGTTGGCGGCGGCTTCGCGAAAGGCGAAGGGGATGAACACGCCGCCCACCGGCGTGCCGTCGTCGCGCCGCGCCGTCAGGCAGACCCGGCCGCGGCGTGAGCTCACGCGCACCAGCTCGCCCGCCACCAGGCCCAGCCGCGCCAGATCGTCGCCGTGCATGGACACGGTGGGCGCGGGCTCCAGCGCATCCAGCACGACGGCGCGGCGCGTCATGGCGCCGGTGTGCCAGTGCTCGAGCTGGCGGCCGGTGATCAGCACCATGGGGTAGTCGGCGTCGGGGCGCTCGTCGGGCGCGATGATGTCGGCCGGCACCAGTTGCACGCGGCCGTTGGGCGTGGGCACGCGCTCGGTGAAGACGATCGGCTGGCCGGGGTCGTCCTCGCTCAGGCAGGGGTAGGTGACGCTGGATTCGCGCACCAGCCGGTCCCAGCCGATGCCGGCGATGGCGCCGTGCATGGCGCGGCGCATTTCTTCATAGACCGCCGCGACGCCGTGCGGTTCTTCAAGGAAAAACGGCCCCTGGCGCTTGTCTGGCAAGCGCGAGCAGCTATCGTTTTCATAGTTCCAGGGCAACCCCAGGCGCTGCGCCAGCTGCTGGATGATCCACAGGTCGGCGCGTGCTTCACCCGGCGGCGCCAGCGCTTGCCGGCCCAGCTGCACCATGCGGTCGGTGTTGCTGACGCTGCCGGTCTTTTCGGGCCAGGCGCTGGCGGGCAGCACCACGTCGGCCAGCCAGGCGGTCTCGGTCAGGAAGATGTCCTGCACCACCAGGTGCGACAGGCTGGCCAGGGCGTGGCGCGTGTGGTTCAGGTCGGGGTCGCTCATGGCCGGGTTTTCGCCCATGATGTACATGCCGCGCACCTTGTGCGGGTCGTCGTCGGCGGCCAGCGCCTGGCGCATGATTTCGACCACGGTGTAGCCGGGTTCGGGGTCCAGCGGCTGGCCCCAGAAGTCCTCGAACCAGGTGCGCGCATCGGGGCTGTCCACGCGCTGGTAGTTGGGGTACATCATGGGGATCAGGCCGGCGTCGCTGGCGCCCTGCACGTTGTTCTGGCCGCGCAGCGGGTGCAGGCCGGTGCCGGGGCGCCCGAGCTGGCCGGTGCAGGTGGCCAGCGCGATCAGGCAGCGCGCGTTGTCGGTACCGTGCACGTGCTGGCTCACGCCCATGCCCCACAGGATCATGGCCGAGCGCGCCGTGGCATAGGCGCGCGCCACCTCGCGCAGGGTTTCGGCCGGGATGCCGCAGATCGGCGCCATGGCCTCGGGGCTGTAGCCCTGCACGTTGGCGGCCAGCGCGGCGAAGTGGTCGGCGCGCTGGCGCAGGAACGATTCGTTGCACAACCCCTCGGTAACGATGACGTGCAGCAGGGCGTTGAGCAGCGCCACGTCGCTGCCGGGGCGAAACTGCAGCACGCGCCAGCAGTGGCGCGCGATGTCGGTGGCGCGCGGGTCGGCCAGCACGATGCGGGTGCCGCGCCGGGCGGCGTTTTTCATCCAGCTGGCGGCCACCGGGTGGTTGGCGGTGGGATTGGCGCCGATGACGAGGATCAGCTCGGCGTGTTCGACATCGCGCACCGGGTTGCTGACCGCGCCCGAGCCCACGCCCTCCAGCAGCGCCGCCACGCTGCTGGCGTGGCACAGCCGGGTGCAGTGGTCGACGTTGTTGCTGCCAAAGCCGGTGCGCACCAGCTTCTGGAACAGATAGGCCTCTTCGTTCGTGCCCTTGGCGCTGCCGAAGCCTGCCAGCGCCCTGGGGCCGTGCCGCGACTTGAGCGCGCGCAGCCCGCCGGCGGCCGCGTCCAGCGCCTCGTCCCAGCTGGCTTCGCGAAACACCGTGCGCCAGTCGGGCGGCTGCTGACAGTGCGCCGGGTCCTTGGGCACGCCGGCGATGCGGATCAGCGGGCGCGTCAGCCGGTCGGGGCTGGCGGCGTAGTCAAAGCCGAAGCGGCCCTTGACGCACAGCCTTCCGGCGTTGGCGGGCCCATTGCGGCCGCTCACGCTGACGATCTTTTCATCGCGCACGTGGTAGGTGATCTGGCAGCCGACGCCGCAGAACGGGCAGACCGAATCGACGCTGCGGTCCACCCGCTGCGGGCCGATGTGGGTCTTGGGCATGAGCGCGCCGGTGGGGCAGGCCTGCACGCATTCGCCGCAGGCCACGCAGCTGCTGGCGCCCATGGCGTCGTCCAGGTCGAACACGATGCGCGCCTCGGCGCCGCGGCCGGCCAGGCCGATCACGTCGTTGACCTGCGCCTCGCGGCAGGCGCGCACGCAGCGCGTGCACTGGATGCAGGCGTCCAGGTTGACCGCCATGGCGGGGTGGCTGAGGTCGGGGGTGGGCCGTGGGCGCTGCAAATTTTGTAGCTGCTGGCGCACACCCACCTTGCGCTGGCTGGCCCACTGGCTCAGCTCGCCATGGGGCTGCGTGGCGTCATCGTCCAGCCACTTGAAACCGGCCGCGGGCAGCTCGGCCAGCAGCAGCTCCAGCACCATATCCTGGGCGCGGCGCGCTCGCTCGCTGGCGGCGCGCACCTTCATGCCCGGCTGCACGGCGCGGCAGCAACTGGGCGCCAGCGTGCGCTCGCCGTCCACCTCGACCACGCAGGCGCGGCAGTTGCCGTCGGCGCGCAGGCCGTCCGTGAAGCACAGGCGCGGGATTTGCACGCCGTGGCGCTCGGCGGCCTTCAGGATGGTTTCGCCCTCGAAGGCGGTGGCGGGCTGGCCGTCGAGTTCGAAAGCAATGCAAGCGAGTGCCGGCGTCATGCCTCCACCTCGTGCGCAAAGTAGCGTTGCACGCACTGCATGGGGTTGGGCGCGGCCTGGCCCAGGCCGCAGATGCTGGCGTCCTGCATCACCTGGCTCAGATCAGTCAGGGTGGCCGCGTCCCACACCGGCGCTTCCATCAAGCGGGCCGCCTTGGCAGTGCCCACCCGGCAGGGCGTGCACTGGCCGCAGCTCTCGGCGGCAAAAAACCGCATCATGTTCAGCGCCGCGTCACGCGCCTTGTCGTGCTGGCTGAGCACGATCACGCCCGCGCTGCCGATGAAGCCGCCGTGCGGCTGCAGCGTGTCGAAGTCCAGCGGCACGTCGGCCAGCCGGGCCGGAAAGATGCCGCCCGAGGCGCCGCCGGGCAGGAAGGCGTACAGCTCATGCCCGTCCAGCATGCCGCCGCAGTATTCGTCCACCAGCTCGCGCAGCGTGATGCCGGCCGGCGCCCACTTGACGCCGGGCTGCCGCACCCGCCCGCTGACGCTGAACGAACGCATGCCCTGGCGGCCGTGGCGCCCCTGCGCGGCAAACCAGTCGGGGCCGCGCTGCAGGATGTCGCGCAGCCAGTACAGGGTCTCGAAGTTGTGCTCCAGCGTGGGCCGGCCAAACAGCCCCACCTGGGCGATGTAGGGCGGGCGCAGGCGCGGCTGGCCGCGCTTGCCCTCGATGCTCTCCAGCATCGCCGATTCTTCGCCGCAGATATAGGCGCCCGCGCCGCGCCGCAGCTCGGTCGGCGGCAGCAGCTCGCGCAGCCCGGGCGCAGCGCGCAGGTCGGCCAGCGCCTGCGTCAGGATGGTGCGGCATTCGGGGTATTCGTCGCGCAGGTAGATGTACACGCCCTGCACCCCCACCACCTGCGCGGCGATCAGCAGACCTTCCAGAAAGCGGTGCGGGTCGCGCTCCAGGTACCAGCGGTCCTTGAAGGTGCCGGGCTCGCCTTCATCAATGTTGATCGCCAGATATGTCATGCCCCCACGCTCGCCCGCTGCGCGTGGTCCGCTGCCCCCCGAGGGGGCCGCCGCCTCGCTTGGGGCGGCCCGGCGCTCGGCGGAGCGGGCCAAGTCGCGCACGATGCGCCACTTGCGCCCGGCGGGAAAGCCGGCGCCGCCCAGGCCGCGCAGGCCGGCGTGCTCGAGCGCGGCGATGATGGCCTCGTGGCCCGGCTCGCCGCGCGCCACGGCCTGCGCCAGGGTGTAGCCGCCAGCTTGCGTGTAGGCGTCAAACACTATTGGTTTTATAGCTGTTGGCGCAGGACCATCAAGCGCCAGAGCCCGATTTGATGCCTGAACCAGCCGCTCGGCGCTGGCCTGCCCCACGCCATGCGGTCCCACCAGCGCGGCCGGCGCCTGCTCGCAGCGGCCGATGCAGGGGGCGGCCAGCACCTGCACCTCGGCGCCCAGCAGCTCGCGCGTGCGCGCCAGCAAGGCATCGGCACCGGCCAGCTGGCAGCTCAGCGATGTGCACACCCGCACCGTCAGACGTGGTGCGGCCTCGCCATCCTTGCGCACTTCGAAGTGATGGTAGAAGCTGGCGACCTCGTACACCTCGGCCATCGACAGGCGCATTTCGGCCGCCAGCGCCACCAGGTGGCGCTCGAACAGGCCGTGGTAGCGATCGTTCAGCCGGTGCAGGTGCTCGATCAGCAGGTCGCGCCGGTGGCCGTCGGGGCCGGGCGTGCCGATCAGGGCGCGCACCTCGTCGCGCGCACCGGCCTCGGGCTGGCGGCCCTTGAGCCGGTCGCGCGCACGCCGACGCTGAGGTTCAGGCTGGGGCTGGGCGGCAGGGCGGGTGTCGGTCATGGCTGCGGGCATTGTGCAGCGCCGCGTCGCATGGCGAAAGCCCGAGGAAAGCCCGAGCCCAACGCCCTGCGGTCGCGCTCCGTACGCGAACCGGTCTCATTCCGAAAATCCCTGCACTGAACACAGTTGAACGCGCTCCTAGAATGGCTGGGCCATCGCCACCCACAAGGAGAACGCCATGCAAGGCGACGCCAAAGTCATTGCCCACCTGCAGGCTCAGCTGAAGAACGAGCTGACCGCCATCAACCAGTACTTCCTGCACCACCGCATGCTCAAGCACTGGGGCCTGGAGCGCCTGGCCAGGAAGGAATATGAAGAATCCATCGGCGAAATGAAGCACGCCGACCGCCTGATGGACCGCATCCTGATGCTCGATGGCCTGCCCAACTTGCAGGACCTGGGCAAGCTGATGGTGGGCGAGAACGTGCCCGAAATCCTGCGCTGCGACCTCAAGCTCGAGCAAGCGGCGCAGGCCACCATCAAGGACGGCATCGCCCATTGCGAGAGCGTGCGCGACTACGTCTCGCGCGATCTGCTGCAGGACATCCTGGACGACACCGAAGAGCACATCGACTTTCTGGAAACCCAGATCGAGCTGCTGGACAAGGTCGGCCTGCAGAACTACCTGCAAAGCCAGATGGGTGCGCCAAGCTGAGGCGCGCCGCCACCGACCGCACAGACAGGGGCCGCAAGGCCCCTTTTTCGTGCCCGTCGTTGATCTGCAACAAATTGAATGACAATGATTATCATTTTGCTTAAGATCAACAGCTTCATTGCAAGCCAGCGAACGGCCTCGGAAAGCCACCCTCCCGTCTTTCCGCCCCGGCCCAGGTAGCCAGCACTTCTCCGTTTTCGTTTTCTGCTGAGTACCCCATGCCGCCCATCCGTTCGAAATCCAAAGCAAAAAAGCCAGAATCTCTGATCCAGCAAGCGCCGAATGCTCCTGTTTTTGAAGCCGACAGCACCCCGCTGCTGCCCCTGGGGGCGATGCTGCTGGCCGGCTCGCTGAGCACCGCCGCGCTGGCCCAGACGCCCGCCAGCGCCCCGGTGGCCGGCACCCTGGGCACCGTCACCGTGCGCGACAGCGCCACCACCGATGGCGCCGCCACCACCAGCAAGTCACAGCTGCGCGCCACCCGCACCGAGATCGGCAAGGGCAATCAGGAGCTGCGCGACATTCCGCAAAGCGTCACGGTGATGACCGAGCGGCTGATCCAGGACCGCAACCTGGACGATTTCCGCGACGTGCTGCGCGCCACCGCCGGCGTCACCTTCCAGGCCGGCGAAACCGGCGAGGAAGACGTGCGCCTGCGCGGCTTCTCGCTCGGCCAGGCCGGCGACATCTACCGCGACGGCATGCGCGACGCGCCGCTGTACGAGCGCGACACCTTCAACGACGATCGGGTCGAAGTCATCAAGGGCTCGGCCTCGATGCTGTTCGGCAAGGGTTCGACCGGCGGCGTGGTCAACCAGGTCAGCAAACAGCCCTTCCTGATGAACCAGCACGAAGCCAGCGTGACCGCCGGCACCGGCCGCATGGGCCGGGTGCAGGGCGACTTCAACTGGCAGACCGGCCAGGACTCGGCCTTCCGGCTCAACGCCATGGCCCACGACGCCAGCAACTGGGGCGCCAGGCAGCGCAAGATCGGCGTGGCGCCCACCTTCCGCTGGGGCATCGGCACGCGCGACGAATTCACGGTCGGCTTCTACCACCTGGACATCGACGGCCGGCCCAACTACGCCCATCCCTGGATCATCGGCGCCGACGGCACCATCCACCCCACGCTGCCGGCCAAGAACTTCTACGGCCTGAAGAACGACCATCTGGACACCAGCGCCACCTACGCCACGCTGGGCCACACGCACCGCTTCGACCACGGCGGCGAGCTCAAGACCCGCCTGCGTGCCGGCCGCTACGAGCGCGACCTGCTGGGCAGCCCGATCGGTTTTGCCCAGCCGCGCCCGACCGCGCTGAGCGACATCACCGCATCCACCGTGCTCACCCGCAGCTCCAAGGGCCGCATCGGCAAGAGCGACGTGGTGATGCTGCAAAGCGACTACAGCCACAGCTTCGAGCTGGGCGGACGCAAGCACAGCCTGATCACCGGCATCGACGTCTACGACGAAAGCGCCAAGCGCAACAACAACTACCCGCTGCCCAACACCCCGGCGCGCCCCAACACCACCGTGGGCACGCCCAACGACGGCGCCTGGGTGACCGACACCCGCGTCACGCCGGTGCCCTACAACAGCTTCGACTCGCGCAGCATCGGCGCCTACCTGCAGGACACCGTCTCGCTCACCGACACCGTCAAGCTGGTCGGCGGTCTGCGCTTCGATCACTTCAAGGGCTCGTACCGCAACGCCGACGGCTCGCTCAGCAACGCGCGCACCGACAACCTGTGGAGCCCGCGCCTGGGTCTGCTCTACCAGCCCGACGAGGCGTCGTCCTACTACATCTCCTACGGCACCTCGTTCAACACCTCGGGCGACGCCTATCAGTACGGCGTGCTGATCAACCCCAACACCGGCCGCTCGGCCAAGACCCCGCCCGAAAAGAGCCGCAACATCGAAATCGGCGGCAAGTGGGACCTGTTCGACAAGCGCATGCTGGCCGGCGCCGCCCTGTTCTACAGCGAGAAGTACAACGAGCGCAACACCGACCCCGACACCGCCGCCACGCAGGAGCTGCTGTCCGGCAAGCGCCACGCCGCCGGCATGGAATTCAACCTGGCGGGCCGCATCACGCCGGCCTGGGAACTGTTCTGGAACCACACCTGGATCCCGAAAGCCAAGATCGACAAGAGCAACGTGGTGCTGAACCCCGCCGGCACCGGCGCGCAGGTGCAGGGCGACCGCCCGGGCCTGACGCCGCGCCACAGCGGCAGCGTCTGGACCACCTACCGCGTGATGCCGCAACTGCGCCTGGGGCTGGGCGCCAACTACCGCAGCAGCCAGAACCCGGAAGGTCAGCGCACCCTGAAGGCCAAGGGCTTCGTCACCTTCGACGCCATGGCCGAATACAGCTTCACCGAAGCCACCACGCTCAAGCTCAGCGTCACCAACCTGAGCAACAAGCTGTACGCCGACGGGCTGTACCGGGGCTTCTACCAACCGGGCGCGCCACGCCGGGTGGAGCTGACGCTCAAGCACCTGTTCTGATGGACTGACCACCACATCCAACCTGCACAGCCGCCCTCGGGCGGCTGTCGTCTTTGGCGGAATCTCCCATGTTGATTCACCTCAAGAACCTGCTCAGCACCGACGAAGTGGCGCACGCGCGCCGTCTGCTGCTGGCCGACGACGCACCCTGGGTCGATGGCGCGCGCAGCGCCGGCGGCCAGGCCGTGCAGCGCAAGAGCAACCGCCAGCTGGCGCAGGACAGCCCCAGCGCGGCCACGCTGCGCGAGCTGGTGCTGGCGGCGCTGCGGCGCGACCCGGTGTTCTTCTCGGCGGCGCTGCCGCGCAGGATCTTCAACCCGCTGTTCAACCGCTACGAAGGCGTGGCCAACCACTACGGCCAGCATGTGGATGGCGCCGTGCTGCACTCACAGACCAGCGGCGAATGGGTGCGCAGCGACCTTTCGTGCACCGTGTTCCTGACCGAGCCCGACGACTACGACGGCGGCGAGCTGGTGGTGCACGACACCTTCGGCCCGCAGGCCGTCAAGCTGCCGGCGGGCGACGCCGTGCTCTACCCCGGCACCAGCGTGCACGAGGTGCGCCCGGTCACCCGGGGCGCGCGCATCGCCAGCTTTCTGTGGATCGAATCCATGGTGCGCGGCCAGGAGCAGCGCCGCCTGCTGTTCGAGATGGACATGGCGCTGCTGGCGCTGCGCCAGCGCCACGGCGAAACCGACGAGGCGATCCGCCTGACCGGCACCTACCACAACCTGCTGCGCATGTGGGCCAGCACCTGAGCGCGCGGCCCCGGGCGGGCCGCGCGGATGGAGCATCAAATCCGGCCTGAGGCAGCACCAGGCATGCGCCAGCAGCTACCGCATCAATAGCAATTCACGAGGCACCTGCGGCACCGCAGGGCGCTGCCGCAGCGGCCGCGTGGTCAAAAGTCCAGCAAGGGCGGCAGCACCTGGGCCGCGCCGCCGACCAGCCGCAGCTGGGCCAGCCCGTCCAGCTCGCTGGGGTGGGGATTGACGACGATCAGACGCGCCCCGGCGGCACGCGCCTGGTGCGCCAGCCCGGCCGCCGGATACACCGCGCCGGCGGTGCCGACCACCAGCATGGCGTCGCAGCGGCTGGCGGCCTGTTCGGCCTGCCGCAGCTGGTCTTCGGGCAGCAGCTCGCCGAACCAGACCACCGCCGGGCGCACCCAGTTGCCACACTGGGCGCAGCGCGGGGGGCGGCCAGGGTCGGCCCGCGCCACATCGCAGGCGGTCGGGCCGCGCCCCGCCGGGCAGGGATCGAGCCAGCGGTCGGCCGCCAGGCTGCCATGCAGCGCCAGCACGCCGGTGCTGCCGGCGCGCTGGTGCAGGCCGTCGACGTTCTGCGTGATCACCGTCAGCCGACCCGGGTGGCGGTGCTGAAATTCGGCCAGCGCCCGGTGGCCGGCGTTGGGTTGCACCTCGGCCAGGCTGGCGCGGCGCTCGGCGTACCAGTCCCACACGCGCTGAGGGTGGCGCCGAAAGGCGTCTTCGGTGGCCAGATCCTCCGGGCGCAAGTGCGCCCACAGGCCGGTCTGGGCGTCGCGGAAGGTGGGCACACCGGACTCGGCGCTGATGCCGGCGCCACTGAGCACGGCGATGTGCGCCGCCTCCTGCAGCAGCTGGCGGGCAGCCAGGATCGACGCGGACAGCGACATGGCGGTTCAGCGCCGGTCGACCAGCGCGTGGGCGATCGTGCCCAGGTCCACGTATTCGAGCTCGCTGCCGGCCGGCACGCCGCGCGCCAGCCGCGTCACGGCCAGGCCGCGGCTGCGCAGCGCCTGCCCGATCAGGTGCGCCGTGGCCTCGCCCTCGGCGGTGAAGTTGGTGGCCAGGATCACTTCGCGCACCACGCCGTCGCAGGCGCGCTCGATCAGCCGCTGCACGCCGATGTCGCGCGGGCCGATGCCGTCCAGCGGGCTGAGCCGGCCCATCAGCACGAAGTAGCGCCCGCGGAAGGCCCCGGTGCGCTCCAGCGCCGCCTGGTCGGCCGGGGTCTCGACCACCGCCAGCTGGCTGGCGTCGCGCCGCGGGTCGCTGCAGGTGGCGCACACCTCGGCCTCGGTGAAGGTGTGGCAGCGGGCGCAGTGACGCACCTGACCGACCGCCTCGTGCAGCGCCCGCGCCAGCTGCTGCGCGCCTTCGCGGTCGTGCTGCAGCAGGTGAAACGCCATGCGCTGCGCCGAGCGCTGGCCCACGCCCGGCAGGCGCCGCAGGGCCTGGATCAGGGTGTCGAGGCTGTGGGTGTCGCTCATGCTGGCATGCCCCCTGACGAAGTGACCTCGCCTGGTTGCGGCTCGATGACGGCAACGGCGCCGCCGTGGCGGTCGAGCCCATGCCCCATGTCGTCGCAGCTGCGGAGCGGCAAGGTCATGGCGCGCCAGCGCCGTCATTCGTCATCAGAACGGGAACTTCATGCCCCCCGGCAACCCGGGCATGCCGGCGGGCATCAGCTTGCCCATCTTCTCGGCCGACAGCTCCTCGGCCTTGCGCACGGCGGCGTTGAAGGCGGCGGCCACCAGGTCTTCCAGCATGTCCTTGTCGTCGGCCAGCAGGCTGGGGTCGATGGTGACGCGCTTGACGTCGTGTTTGGCCGTCATCAGCACCTTGACCAGGCCGGCGCCGGATTCGCCCTCCACCTCCATCAGCGCCAGCTCATCCTGCGCCTTCTTCAGGTTGTCCTGCATGGCCTGGGCCTGCTTCATCAGGCCGGCGAGTTGTCCTTTGTTGAACATCGGTTCTTCCTTTCTTCAATGCGTGTTCCGGGGCTGTGGCCCAGGCGGCGGTGGCGCCATCGGCCGGCGGTGAGCACCGCCGCGCACCGCGCGGGTGGGTTCGTCTGCGGCGCGCCTCATTCAGAGCGGTTTGATGCTGCCCGGCACGATTTTCGCCCCAAAGTCGCGCATCATCTCCTGCACGAACGGGTCGGCCAGCAGCAGCGCCTCGGCCGCCTTCAGCCGGCGCGTGGCGTGGATGGCGTTGCGACGCGCCGGGCTGTCGCTGACCGGGCCGGAGTCGATCTGCAGGCGCACGCAGTGGCCGGCGTCGGCCAGCGCCGCCTGCAGGCGCTCGCGCACGCCGGACTGGGCCAGCGACTCGCTTTCCACCCGCAAGGTCCACTGCCGATCGGTGCGCGCCACCAGCTGCGACTGCAAGGCCAGCTCGCGCACCAGGGCCGTCACGGCTTCGCGCGCCACCAGCTCCTGCACCAGCGCGTGCCAGAAGTCGCCTTCGGCGCCGGGCACCACCGGCGGCGGCGGGGCGTCGACCCGCAGGCGCGGCGCCGGCGCCGGCTCCTGGTCTCCTTCACGCACTTGAATTGCTATTGTTTCAGGAGCTACTGGCGCAATATGGTCGGGCGCTGGAGGTTGATTTTGTTCTTGAAAGCGGGTGCCGTTCGACGGCCGCACCGGCAGCGGCTGCAGCGCCGGCTGCGGGCGCGGCGCGGGCACCGGGCGGGCGGGTGGCGCGCCCTGCGTGTCCAGTTCGGCGTCGCGTTCCGTGACCGGTTGCGGCCGGGCGTCTGCGGCCGCACCCAGTTCTGCCGCACCCTGCTCTGCCGCAGCAGGGTCGTCGCTCGCCGCGACCGGCGCTGGCGCGGGCGCCTTCGCAGGCGGAGCGCTGGCGCCCTGCGGCGCGGGCGAGGCTTCAGGTGTTTTCAGGCTTTTTTTTTCAGCCGTGGCGCTGACCGTCTGGGCCTGGGTCGGCACCGGCTGGCGAAACGGCAGCAAGCGCAGCAGCGCCATGGTCAGACCGGTATATTCGTCCGGCGCCAGGCCCAGCTCGGACCGGCCGTGGATGCACAGGCTGTACAGCAGCTGCGTTTCGTCGGCCGGCAGGCGCGCGGCCAGGCGGGCGGTTTCCTGCGCGTCGGGGTCGGACGCGTCCACCGCAAGATCGGGCACGGCCTGCTGCACCGCCATGCGCTGCAGCACGCTGGCCATGTCTTCCAGCGTCTGGGCCGCCGAGTGGCCACTGGCGCGCAACTGCTCGCTGAGCGTCACCACGGTGCGGCCATCGCCGTCGGCCAGCGCGCCGATCAGGCTGAACACCACGCTGCGGTCCACGCTGCCCAGCATCTGGCGCACCGCGGATTCGCGCAGTTCACCGGAGCCGAAGGCAATGGCCTGGTCGGTCAGGCTGAGCGCGTCACGCATGGAGCCACGTGCGGCGCGCGCCAGCAGGCGCAGCGCGGCCGGCTCGGCCGCCACCGCCTCGGCCGCCAGCACGCGCGTCAGGTGGTCCAGCACGGTCTCGGGCGCCATGGGGCGCAGGTTGAACTGCAGGCAGCGCGACAGCACCGTCACCGGCACCTTCTGCGGGTCGGTGGTGGCGAGCACGAACTTGAGGTATTCGGGCGGCTCCTCCAGCGTCTTGAGCATGGCGTTGAAGGCGTGGCCGGTGAGCATGTGCACTTCGTCGATCATGAAGACCTTGAAGCGCCCCTGCACCGGCTTGTAGACGGCCTGCTCCAGCAGCTGCTGCACCTCGTCGACGCCGCGGTTGCTGGCGGCGTCCAGTTCGGTGTAGTCGACAAAGCGGCCGGCGTCGATGTCGGCACAGGCCGGGCACACGCCGCAGGGCGTGGCGGTGATGCCGCCCTGCCCGTCGGCGCCGGTGCAGTTGAGCGACTTGGCCAGGATGCGCGACACCGTGGTCTTGCCCACGCCGCGCGTGCCGGTGAACAGGTAGGCGTGATGCAGGCGCTGCTGCGTCAGCGCGTTGGTGAGGGCCTGGACGACATGCTCCTGCCCCACCATCTCGGAGAAATTCCGCGGCCGGTATTTGCGGGCCAGCACCAGATACGACATGCGGCGATTCTACGTGGCGGGAAAAGCATGGCCCGAATTAGAGACCCGCCTCGAATACCGACGCACAAATGCAACGGAATGCACCCGACGGGCCAGAAACCGGATATGCTGCAATGCAGCAAGCGCTTGCTCCATGATGGCTTGCCCCGCCACGGTTCACTCTGTACGCCATGATGGACGTTTTCGAGAGCCACGACACGATCGTCATTCAGACCGACGCCGATCCGCGCATCGCGGCCTTGGTCGGTGCCCTGACAGACTGCATCCACCCCCGCGCAGCGCGCCTGAAGGCACGGCTGGCGGCCGACCCGGACGATGAACAGCTTGGCCAGTTGCGCGCCGAGGTGCTGAACCTGGTGGCCATGAGTTTCGGCTTGGCCGAAGCCGAACGCCGTCTGCAAGCCGTACAATAGCCAGCGACGGGCCTTCCCGCATGGTGAAGGAGCCAACCGGGTCAGGTGGGGAACCAAGCAGCCCTAACTTTGTAGTCAGTGCCGGGGTCAAGGCTCGTCACCCCCCATTCCTGTTCCAGCCCAGCCGTCGATTCGCGTGGGATGGGCTGGCGCCCCGGGCGCCCGACCCGATCGGCCGCACCGCGCGATCAGCGCAGGGCGCGTGACTGGCGGCGATTGACGTCGAAGGGCGACTTCGACAGCAGGGTGGTGAGGGCGCCGGACAGCATCATCACCGCCCAGAAAATGAAGAACGTGACGGTGTAGACGCCTTCGCGCGACCAGCCCGAGGGTTCGCCAAGCAGCGTCAGCGCCTGCGGGTCGAGCACCGCAAACACCATGAACTCCAGCACGGCCGCCATCAGAAACGCTGGCCACGCAATCCACATCAGTCGCTCTCGCAGCATCGCGGTTTGTCCCCTTTGAATTTGACCTGGATCATTATCACTGGTTCGGGCCGGTGCCGTGGTTCGGCGCTGGTCTGGCGACGCCCCCGGTGGCCGCATGGTTGCGCGCCTGCATGGCGGGCGACATGCGGCCGGCGTCGCCGCCATCCTTGGCTTGCGACGATCGGGCGGCACCCCTGGACGCATCCCCATACACCGGGTCGGGCGTGCGGACCGCCAGATAGATCGTGACGATGGAGGCCAGCACCACGATCAGCGGCCCGGCGATGACCAGCCACATGTGGCCGAATTTCCACCAGGGGCTGGGTGGGGTAGAAGCAGGGTCGGACATGGTCATCACCTCGGCACCATGAAGATGGACTTTTCGCGCACTTCGCCGACGCCGGGCGCGGTCACGCGGAAATGAATGGTGTGAGAGCCGCTGCTGGCGCTGCCGTAGGGCAGTCGCAGCTGCACAGGCACCCACAGGCTCTGCGCGCCGTCGACGGTCACGCTCTTGTCGGAGGCGATTTCCAGACCCGGCAGGTCTTCCACCGAAAGCTGGAAGGTCTGCGGCTTTTCGGTCGCGTTCATCACCTGGATGCGGTACACGTTTTCGATCTGGTTGCCATCGACCAGGCGCGCCAGGGTGGCGCGGTCGCGCACGATGTCCACCTTGAACGGTGTGCGCAGCACCAGACTGGCGATCAGCGCGACCACCACCGCAGACAGGATGGCCACGTAGATCAGCACGCGCGGACGCAGCACCTGGCGCAGGATCTCCTTGCGGCCCCAGCCCTGTTCCAGTGCATGCTCGGTGGAGTAGCGGATCAGGCCACGCGGGTAGCCGACCTTGTCCATCACCTCGTCACAGACGTCGATGCAGGCGGCGCAACTGATGCACTCATACTGCAGACCGTTTCGGATGTCGATCCCGGTCGGACAAACCTGCACACACAACGTGCAGTTGACGCAGTCACCCAATCCCAGCGCCTTGGGATCGGCGCTCTTGGAGCGCCCGCCGCGCGGCTCGCCACGCTTGGCGTCGTAGGTGACGATCAGGGTGTCCTTGTCGAACATCGCGCTCTGGAAGCGCGCGTACGGGCACATGTACATGCACACCTGCTCGCGCATGAAGCCGGCGTTGCCATAGGTGGCAAAGCCGTAGAAGAAGATCCAGAAGATCTCCCATGCGCCCAGGTTCCACTGCAGCACATGCTGCGCCAACTCGCGGATGGGCGTGAAGTAGCCGACGAAGGTAAAGCCCGTCCACAGGCCGAAAGCGATCCACACCGCCTGCTTGAGCGCCTTGCGCCCGAACTTGGCGGCCGACATCGGCGCCGCGTCCAGCCGCATGCGCGCTGAACGGTCGCCCTCGATCATGCGCTCGAACCACAGGTAGATCTCGGTGTAGACAGTCTGCGGACAGGCGTAGCCACACCACTGGCGTCCGGCCACCGCCGTGAACAGAAACAGCGACAGCGCCGAAATGATCAGGATCGCGGTCAGGTAGATCACGTCCTGCGGGTAGAGCACCAGCCCGAAGATGTAGAAGCGTCGCGCCTCCAGATCGAACAACATGGCCTGCCGCTCGCCCCACTGGAGCCACGGCATGCCGTAGAAGAAAATCTGAGTCGCAAAAACGAAGAACCAGCGCCACTTGGCAAACAGTCCGGTGACGCTGCGGGGATACACCTTCTTGTGCGCCTGATACAGCGACACCATGGTGTCTTCGCCCGCCGCCGCCGCGACCTTCTTCGGAGATGGGGTTGGATTGCTCACGCCTGCCTGTCCGTCAGTGGTCGGCCCATGCAGGATTCGGACCCTGAACGGGCGATGATCCAGGCGGCGCCGACGTCAACCACCTGACCAAGGAAAACGGGGCGCCATGCGCCCCCCGAATCCACTCTGTCTCCTGCGGGTTGTGATTGTGATGTGGTCACCAAGCCGGGTCTACCCGCCCCCGGAGGCGGCCGCGAGGAAGATTTCCATCGCCCGCCGCACGGTTTCACCTCAGCCGAGGGAGACTTCGACGCGACGCGCCTGGGCGTCGGCGCCGGCATCGATGTTGGCCGGCTTCTTCAGCTCCACCTGGTCTTCGCCCACCCCCAGCGCCTTGAGCTGGTCACGCACCGCGATCGCCCGCTGCTTGGCCAGTTCGGCATTCTGCTCGGCATTGCCGGTGGAATCGACGAAGCCGCTGATCACGGCCTTCTTGCCTGCCTTCACCCCTTCCAGGATGTCGGCCAGCGCCTTGTCGGCCTCGGGCGCCAGATCGGCCTTGCCGGTGGCAAAGAAGAACTTGACCACGCCACCTTCGACCACCACGGAGGCCGTATCGGCGGCGGCTGCGCCCGCCTTCGAGGTGGCGGCCGCGGCGGCATCCGCCACACCGCCGCCCTTGCCCCAGACATAGGCCGTCAACACCGCCAGTTGCTCGGGTGTGAACTTGCTTTCCCACGCAGGCATGACGCCGGTCTTGCCGTTGTTGATCATGTTGACGACATGCGACTCCACGCCCGGACCATGCACCCAGATGTTGTCGGTCAGGTTGGGAGCACCCAACAGCGGGTTGCCCTTGCCATCGGCCCCGTGGCAGGCCGCACAGACCGCAAACTTGGGCTTGCCCAGGTTGGCGCGCACCGAATCGTGCGGACCGCCCGACAGGCTGAGCACGTAGTTGGCCAGATTGCGCACGTCGTCCCCACTGCCCACGGCCGCGCCCATCGGGGTCATCACGCCGGTGCGCCCCTTGGTGATGGATTCGTGAATCTGCTCCGGCTTGCCGCCCCACAGCCAGTCACCGTCGGTCAGGTTGGGAAAACCGGTGGAGCCGCGCGCGTCCGAGCCGTGGCACTGGGCGCAGTTGTTCATGAACAGGCGATCGCCGATCGCCATGGCCTGCGGATCCTTGGCCAGCTCGGCTGCGCTCTTGCCGGCAAACGCGGCATAGATGGGCGCCACCTGCTCGTTGCCACGCGCCACCTCACGCTCGAACTGATCGGTCTGCGACCAGTTCAGGGAACCCTGGTAGGTGCCCAGACCCGGGTACAGGAACAGGTACGCCAGCGAAAACACGCAGGTGATGATGAACAGGCCCACCCACCAGCGCGGCAGCGGGTTGTTCATCTCCCGCAGATCCTGATCCCACACATGCCCGGTGGTGTTGTCGCTGTCGGTCATGGCCTTGGTCTTGCCACTGACCCACAGCAGCAGCAGGCAGCCGATGATGCCGGCGATCGTGATTCCCGCCACGTACACCGACCAGAAATTGCTCGTAAAGTCGCTCATTTTTGAATTCCTTGCCTGTCGGGTTGCTCCGGGTCAATCCTGCTGCTCGAATGGCAGTTGCGCCGCTTCGTCGAAGCGCTCTCGGTTGCGTGCGGACCAGGCCCAGACCACGATGCCGATGAAGAGCACGAAGGACAGCACAGTGACAATGCTGCGCAACAGGTTGATGTCCATGACGGAGGCTCCCATGCTGCTTATTTGCGATGGATGCCCAGCACCTGCAGGTAGGCAATCACGGCATCCATCTCCGTCTTGCCCTTGACCTCTTCCGGCGCCTTGGCGATTTCCTCATCCGTGTACGGTGCGCCCAGGGTGCGCAGACCACGCATGTGGGCCTGGATCGTGCCGGCGTTGGCGGCGGTGCGCTCCAGCCACGGATAGGCAGGCATGTTCGATTCGGGCACCACGTCACGCGGGTTGTTCAGGTGGGCGCGGTGCCAGTCGTCGCTGTAGCGCCCACCCACGCGGGCCAGGTCGGGGCCGGTGCGCTTGCTGCCCCACTGGAACGGGTGGTCGTAGACGAACTCGCCGGCCACCGAGTACGGCCCGTAGCGCAGTGCCTCGGCGCGGAACGGCCGGATCATCTGCGAGTGGCAGTTGTAGCAACCCTCGCGCACATAGACGTCGCGGCCGACCACCTGCAGGGCGGTGTAGGGCTTGAGCCCCTCGATCGGCTGGGTGGTGGACTTCTGGAAGAACAGCGGAACGATTTCGACCAATCCGCCGATGGACACCACCAGAAGAATCAGCACGATCATCAGAAAGTTGCTGGTTTCGACCTTGGCGTGGCCGGTGACTTTTTCTTGTGCCATGACTGCTCAACTCCTCCTCAGGCGTGCGCGGCAACCGCAGGGATCTGCACCGGCACCACACGGCCCGCCGTGGCCGTCTTGATGGTGTTCCACAGCATGATGAGCATGCCACCCAGATACAGCAGGCCACCCATCAGACGCAGCACGTAGAAGGGGTAGGTCGCCTTCACCGATTCGACGAAGGTGTAGGTCAGGGTGCCGTCGGGGTTGACGGCGCGCCACATCAGGCCCTGCATCACACCGGCAATCCACATCGCGGCGATGTAGAGCACGATGCCCACGGTGGCGACCCAGAAGTGGACTTCGATGGCCTTGACGCTGTGCATCTGCTTCTGCCCGAACAGACGCGGGATCAGGTAGTACATCGAGCCCATGGTGATCAGGCCGACCCAGCCCAGGGCACCAGAGTGGACGTGGCCCACGGTCCAGTCGGTGTAGTGCGACAGGGCGTTGACGGTCTTGATCGACATCATCGGCCCCTCGAAGGTCGACATGCCGTAGAACGACAGCGAGACGATCAGGAAGCGCAGGATCGGGTCATCACGCAGTTTGTGCCAGGCGCCCGAGAGGGTCATGATGCCGTTGATCATGCCGCCCCAGCTGGGCGCCAGCAGGATCAGAGAGAAGATCATGCCCACCGACTGCGCCCAGTCGGGCAGCGCGGTGTAGTGCAGGTGGTGCGGACCGGCCCACATGTAGGTGAAGATCAGCGCCCAGAAGTGCACGATGGACAGCCGATAGCTGTAGACCGGGCGCTCGGCCTGCTTGGGAATGAAGTAGTACATCATCCCCAGGAAACCAGCGGTCAGGAAGAAGCCCACGGCGTTGTGGCCATACCACCACTGCACCATCGCATCCTGCACCCCGGCGTAGGCCGAGTAGGACTTCATCAGTCCGACCGGCAGCTCGGCGCTGTTGACCACATGCAGCAGCGCAATGGCCAGAATGAAGCCGCCGTAGAACCAGTTGGCCACATAGATGTGGCGCACGCGGCGCGTGCCGACGGTGCCGAAGAACACCACCGCGTAGGCCACCCAGACCAGGGTGATGAGCACGTCGATCGGCCACTCCAGCTCGGCGTACTCCTTGCTGGTGGTGTAGCCGAGCGGCAGGGAAATGGCCGCGGCGACGATGACCAGCTGCCAGCCCCAGAACGTGAATGCCGCCAGCTTGTCGGAGAACAGCCGCACCTGGCAGGTGCGCTGCACCACGTAGTACGAGGTTCCGATGAGGCCGCTGCCGCCGAAGGCGAAGATCACCGCGTTGGTGTGCAGCGGTCGCAAGCGGCCATAGCTGAGCCATGGAATGCCGAAGTTCAGTTCAGGCCATGCCAGTTGCGCGGCGATGATCACGCCGACCAGCATCCCCACCACGCCCCAGACGATCGTCATGATGGCGAATTGCCTGACCACTTTGTCGTTATAGACAGTAGCCTGTGTGTTGGCGAATGTCATTTCCACCTCTTACTTGAAAAACCCTACGCAGTGTCCGCGAAGCTATTGTGGTTTTGATTGACGTGCGTCAATCATGCTCGAAAATCCGCTCGCCCTCGCGCTCGACGTCGTCGAACTGGCCACGGTAGATGGCCCACCACAACGCGGCGAGGATGAAAAACACCAGCACCACCGACAGCGGAATCAGCAGATAAAGAATGTCCATCAGTGCTCCGGATGCGGCATCGGCGGGGCCTTGGTCAGCCTCAGGGCATTGACCACCACCAGCAACGAACTGGCCGCCATGCCCAAGCCTGCCGCCCAGGGCGACATCCACCCTGCCATGGCGAGCGGCACGCCCACCAGGTTGTAGGCCGCGGCCCAGCCCAAATTCTGCCTCACGATGCGCATGGTGCGGCGCGCCACGGCAAAAGACCCCGAAATCAGCCCCAGGCGCTCGCCCAGCACCACGAAGTCGGCCTGCGCCCGCGCCAGCGGCACGGCGTGCCCGAACGCGAACGACACGTCGGCGCCCGCCAGCACCGGCCCGTCGTTCAAGCCGTCGCCGACCATGGCCACGACCGCCCCGGCGCCCTGGGCCTGACGCATCTGCGCCAGCTTGTCGTCGGGCAGACAGCTGCCCTGCACATCGTCGATGCCGGCCAGCTGGCCGACGCGCCGCACCGCGTCCGGCCGGTCGCCCGACAGCAGCCGCACCCTGACGCCGGCCGCGCGCAACGCCTCGACCGCAGCGCGCGCGTCCGGGCGCAGATGCTCGCGCATCTCAAAGCTGGCCACCCAGCCCTGCTCGTCGCTCAGATGACTGACCGGACCGCCCGCGTCGCTGCCCTGCACGCCGCACCATGCCGCCGCCCCCAGGCGAACCTGACCGCGCAGCGGCCCGGTTGCAGGGCCACGGGCCGTCAGGCCCTGCCCCACCATTTCCTGCAGATCGGCCACCGCCAGGGGCTCGACCCCCTCGTCCTGCGCCGCCTGCACCAGCGCGCGCGACAGCGGATGCAGGCTGCCCTGCGCCATGGCCGCCGCCAACGCCAGCGCCTGCGCGCGCGCCACGCCGTCGCGCAGGCGCACCTGCTCCAGCACGAAGGCATCGCGCGTCAGCGTGCCGGTCTTGTCGAACACCACCGTGTCCACCTTCGACAGCGCTTCCAGTGCCGACAGGCGGCGCACCAGCACGCCACGGCGCGCCAGCGCGCCGGCGCTGGCCAGCATGGCGGCGGGCGTCGCCAGCGACAGCGCGCACGGGCAGGTCACCACCAGGATCGCCACCGCGATCATCAACGCATGCGCCGGATCGCCGGGCCACCACCAGGCGCAGGCCAGGCCGGCCGCCAGCAGCACGAAGATGAGAAATGGCTTGGCCAGGCGGTCGGCCAGCTGGGCAATTTGCGGCTTGCTGGTCGACGCCTGGGCCATCAGGGCCACGATCTGCGCGTAGCGGGTGTCGGCGCCGACCTGCTCGACCCGCATCTCCACCGCTGCCGACAGGTTGTGGCTGCCGGCAATGACGGGCGCACCCTCGCCCCGCGACAGCGGGGTCGATTCGCCGGTCAGCAAGGCTTCGTCAACCGCGGTCTGGCCCCGCAGCAGCACCCCATCGGCCGGAAACACCTCGCCCGGCAGCACCCGCAGCACGTCGTCGACGCGCACGCGCCGCACCGACACGCGCTCCCATGCGCCGTCCGCCGCCTGTCGCAGCACACTGTCGGGCAGGCGGTGCATCAGGGCTTCCAGTGCGCCCGCCGTGCGATCGCGCAGGCGCAGCTCCAGCCAGCGGCCGGTGAGCAGGAAGAACACGAACATGGTCAGCGAGTCGAAATAGACCTCGCGCCCGAACAGCCCCTCGGGCTCGAACGTGCCCAGCGAACTGACCACGAAGGTGATCAGCATGCCCAGCGCCACCGGCAGGTCCATGCTGACGCGGCGCAGCTTCAGGTCGAGCAGCGCATGTCGAAAGAAGGGCTGACACGAGAACAGCACCACCGGAATCGACAGCACCCACTGCGCCCAGCGCAGCAGGTGGATGAAGTTCGGTTCGATCTCGCCGGGCGACGCCAGGTAGGTCGGCGTGGCATACATCATCACCTGCATCATGCAGACACCGGCCACCCCCAGGCGCCACAGCATGCGGCGGGTTTCGGCCTGACGGCGCTCGCTGGCGAAGGCATCGTGGGCCGGCAGCGGCCGGTAGCCACTGCGCAGCACCGCCTGCATCCAGGCGGAAGGACGGGTGGCGCCCTCCTCCCACACCACCCGACCGCGATGGCTGGCGGCGCTGATGTCGGCTTCGCGCACGCCGGGCGTGGCGCGCAGGGCCTGTTCGATGGTCACCGCGCAGGCCGCGCAATGCATGCCTTCGAACACCACACTGGATTCCCACAGTCCCCCCTGCGCGCCTGCCGGGCGGCTGAACTCCAGCCACTCGTCGCGTTCGTCGAGCAACTGCCACGCGGCATCGCCCTGCGGCGGCCCCGATGGCCGCTGCCCGGGCCCATCGCCCGCCACCGAGCCCGGGAAAGTCCCACTTGCGCCTTGCATCACGGCACGAACTGTACGCGTTTTGGCGCCTGCGCCGGCCAGGGCGCGCCAATGACCGCCCACCGCGATCGGAGTGCGCTAAGCTATCCGCTGATCCGCGCAAGCTCCCCGGCGCCGCCCGCCGATACCTCAACACTGGAGATCCCCACCATGTACGACCGCATCCTTGTCGCCACCGACGGCTCCAAACTGTCCAAGAAAGCGGTGGACAGCGCCATCAAGCTGGCCGCCCTGTGTGGCGCCGAACTCATTGCGCTGCGCGTCGTGCCGCGCTACCCGCAGAGCTACTTCGAGGGCTCCATCCCGCTGGCGCCGGACGACGTGGCGCGCGTCGAAAAGCAATGGGCCGACCAGGGCCAGGAGTCCGTGGACGCGGTCAAGAAGGCCGGCGAGGCCAAGGGCGTCAAGGTCAAGGCGATTCTGGCCAAGTCCGACATCGTCTCCGATGCCCTGATCGCTGCAGCCAGGAAGCACAAGGCCGACATCATCGTCATGGCCTCGCACGGCCGCAAAGGCGTCAAGCGCCTGCTGCTGGGCAGCGAGACGCAGCAGGTGTTGACGCACTCGGAAATCCCAGTGCTGGTGCTGCGCTGACCGTGCGCCGGCCGCCGCGGCCGCGCACCCCCCCGAACGACGGCTCCGGGCGCCACCCGGGGCCGTCGTCACATGCGGCCAGCCCGCTGCGTCATGACGCGCTCGCCGCGCCCGCCGATTCGCCACCACCGGCTTGCAGCGGCGCCGCATTGGGCAGTGCGGTGGGCCTTGGGGTCGGGGCGGGCAGCTGCCCGGCCAGGCGCTCGCGCAGCCCGATCTCGAGCCGGTCGATGCGGGCGTGCAGCTCGCGGTTGTGGCCTTCCACGGTCTGCACCAGGCGGCCGATCTCGGCGTCCACCGGACGATCGCGCAGCCCCGTTTCGGCCCGGTCGACGCGCGACAGCGTCTCGCGTGTCTGGTTGGCGATGACCTCGGACAGCCGGCTCACCTCGCGGTCCAGGTGGGCGCGCAGTTCGGTGAAGCGCGAGGCCTCGGCCTTGTCGGCCAGTTCACGCTGCACCGACAGCTCCTTGGCGTGACGGCGCGTTTCCATCAGCACCGTGCCCTGGGTGTAGGCGATCAGGCCGACGAACACGGCCGACAGCAGCGCCATCAGCCCCAGCAGCACCAGACCGAGCGGGGCGCGGATTTCCATGAACACCAGGTTCAGGTCGGTGGGCGCCGTCATGACGCTCCAGTTGATGCCGATGAAGGCCACGATGGCGGTGCCGACCAGCAGCAGAAGCAGGGCTCGCAGGGACATGGCGGTGGGGCTCCTTCCTGGGAATCTGCACGCGGCTCGCGTGACCATCAGCGGGCAAGTTTACCCGTGCCCCTGCCACGCCTGACAGCCACGCCTGACGGTCGCAAGCTTCACGCCGTGACGAACAGATGCTGGTAGCGCTGGCGCAGCAGGGTCTTCTGCACCTTGCCCATGGTGTTGCGCGGCAGTTCGGTTTCGACGAAGCAGCGCTTGGGGATCTTGAAGTTGGCCAGCCGCGCCTTCAGCTCGGCCAGCAGGGCATCGGCGTCGGGCCGGGCGCCGGGCCGGGCGATCACCACGGCCACGCCGACTTCGCCGAAGTCCGGGTGCGGCACGCCGACCACGGCGCTTTCGGCCACGCCGGGCAGCTCGTTCAGGAAGCCTTCGATCTCGGCCGGGTAGACGTTGTAGCCACCGCTGATGATCAGGTCCTTGCTGCGCCCGACGATGGTGACGTAGCCGCGCGCGTCCTGCTGGCCGACGTCGCCGGTCTTGAAGAAGCCATCGGACGTGAACTCCTCAGCGGTCTTTTCGGGCATCTGCCAGTAGCCGGCGAACACGTTCGGGCCCTTGACCTGGATGCCGCCGATTTCGCCCGCCGGCAGATCGCGACCGTCTTCGCCCTGCACGCGCAGGCGCACGCCCGGCAGCGGAAAGCCGACCGTGCCGCCGCGCCGCTCGTCCTGGCCGCCGTAGCGGGCGTCGGCCTGCCAGGGGTTGCTGGTCAGCATGATGGTTTCGCTCATGCCGTAGCGCTCCAGGATGGTGTGGCCGGTGCGCGCGCGCCAGTCGTTGAAGGTTTCGATCAGCAGCGGCGCCGAACCGCTGATGAACAGCCGCATGTGGGCCGCCTGCGCCCGGGTCAGCGCGGGTTCGGCCAGCATGCGCACGTACAGCGTGGGCACACCCATGAACACGGTGGCGCGCGGCAGGTCGGCAATCACCTTCTTGGGATCGAACTTGCCGTGCCACAGCATGCGGCTGCCGTTGAGCAGGGCGCCGTGAATGGCCACGAACAGGCCATGCACGTGAAAGATCGGCAGCGCATGGATCAGCACGTCGCCGCCCTGCTCCGGCGTTCTCCAGCCCCAGTACTCCTTCAGCATCGCTGCGTTGGACAGCAGGTTGCCGTGCGACAGCATGGCGCCCTTGCTGCGCCCGGTGGTGCCGCTGGTGTAGAGGATGGCCGCCAGATCGTCGGCCTGGCGCACCACCGGCTGCTGGCGGTCGCTGCAGTGCGCGGCACGCTCCAGCAGGCTGCCGCTGCGGTCGTCGTCCAGCGTGAACACGTGGCGCGTGCCGGCCTGAAAGGCGATCTGGCTGACCCAGGGGAAGTTGCCGCGGGTGCACACCACCACGGCTGGCCTGGCGTTGCCGATGAAGTATTCGATCTCGGCGCGCTGGTAGGCGGTGTTGAGCGGCAGGAACACGAAGCCGGCACGCAGCGTGGCCAGGTACAGGATCATGGCCTCGACCGACTTTTCCACCTGCACCGCCACGCGCGGCGGCGCGCCGCTGGCATCGGGCGGGATGGACAGCGAGGCCAGCAGGTTGGCGACCATGGCGCTGGCGCGATCGAGGTCGCGCCACGAATAGCACAGGCCGTTGTCGGTTTCGACGGCCACGGCGTCCAGATCGGCGGGAAAGGCGTCGCGCAGGGCAACGAACAGGTTTTGCTGGGACATGGGGTTCAGAGGTAGGAGGGAAGCTCAGAAACGCGCCGGGCGCTTTGCCAGAAAGGCGTCGATGCCCTCGCGGTGCTCGGCGCTGTCGGCGTAGTCGTAGGCCCAATGCACTATGTTTTCGATAGCTGCCGGCGCTTGCCCAGCAAGCGCCGAAGGCCCATTCAGTGCACGAAAGGTCTGCTTGTTCAGGCGCGCCGCCTGCGGCGCCAGGGCGGCGATGCGGCGGGCACGCTCGAGCGCATGGGCGTGCATGGCCGCGGCGTCGGGCAGCACGCGCTGCAGAAAGCCGCGCGCCTGCATTTCTGCGGCATCGAGCACCGCCGCCTCCAGCAGCAGCTCGCGCGCCGTGGCCTCGCCCAGCGCCCGCGCCACCAGCTGCGCTTCGCGCGGTGCCATCGGAAAGCCCAGGCGGGCGATCGGGGCGCCAAAGCGCGCATCGGCGGCGGCGACGCGAATGTCGCAGCAGCTGGCGATTTCCACCCCCGCGCCCATGCAGTGGCCGGCAATGGCGGCCACCAGCGGCAGGTCGCAGTCCAGCAGCGCGCCCAGCGCGCCCCACACCTCGTACTCGTGGAAGGCGCGCAGACGGTCGGGCTGAAAGCGGAACGCCGGGTATTCGGCAATGTCGCCGCCGGCGCAGAACTGCGCACCCTCACCACGCACCACCACGCAGCGCAGGTCGGCCCGCGCGGGCAGCTCCAGGAACAGCTCGCGCAGCCGGCGCCACATGGCGCGCGACATGGCGTTGAACTTGCCGGGATGCGACAGCACGACGGTCGCGATGGCGCCGTCGACGGTCAACTCAATCGATCCGCACGCCACCGGTCGCCTTCACCACCTTGGCCCACTTGGCCATTTCGAGCTGCACGAAACCGCCGAAGGCGGCGGCGTCGAGGTTGGCGAATTCCGCCCCCTGACCGGCCCAGACCTGCTTGTTTTCGGGGGTCTGGGCGGACTTGCGCACGGCCTCGATCATGGCCGCCTGGGCCTCGGCGGGCGTGCCCTTGGGGGCCCAGATGCCGTACCAGGTGCTGACGTCGTAGTCGGACAGCCCCGACTCACGCGCCGAGGGCACGTCCGGAAAGGCGGGGCTTCGGCTGCGCCCGGCCATCATCAGCGGCTGGATGCGGCCACCCTTGATGTGCGCCGCCGACGAGCCCAGCCCGTCGAACATCAGATCCACCTCGCCTGCGATCAGGGCCTGCAGCGCCGGGCCGGCGCCGCGGTAGGGAATGTGGGTGATGAAGGTGCCGGTCTGCTGTTTGAACAGCTCGCCGGCCAGATGGTGCGAGGTGCCGCTGCCGGCCGACGCGTAGTTGAGCTTGCCCGGGTTCTTCCTGGCCAGCTCGATCAGGTCCTTGACGGTGCGCGCCTGCACCCGCTTGGGGTTGACCACCACCACCTGCGGCACGCGCGCCACCAGAATCAGAGGCACGAAGTCCTGCAGCAGGTCGTACTGGAGCTTGGGGTACACGCTGGGCGCAATGGCGTGGTGCACGCCGCCCATGAAGAAGTTGTAGCCGTCGGCCGGCGCCTTGGCCGCCACCGCGGCGCCCACCGTGCCGCCGCCACCGCCCTTGTTGTCGATCACCAGGTTCTGCCCGGTCAGGCGCGTGAACTGGGCGCCCAGCGGGCGCGCAAAGGCGTCGGTGCCGCCACCGGCCGGAAAGGGCACCACCAGGTTGACGGGCCGCGCCGGCCAGGCCGATTGCGCGCGGGCGCCGCCCGGCAGGGCGGTGACGGCGGCGGTGGCCAGCAGCAGTTGCCGACGGGTGAACGACGTGATCATGCGCATCTCCTCTTTCGTTTGAAGTCAAAGCAGATCAGTTTGCAATGCCTGCACGGCGTGCGACATCGGGGGTTTTCCCTGTGCCAGCTGGGCCCGATGCCGATCCAGACGCCGCAGGTCGTACAGGTAGTTGACCATCAGGCCCCAGGACTGGCGCAGGCCCTTGGGCGAAGGGTCGGCCAGCCAGTTGAGCTGCTCGATGCGCGCGCCGTTGCCCAGGTGAAAGCGCGCCACGCCGTCCAGCGGGCGGCCGTCGTCGGCCAGCTCGCGCCCCAGGTAGCGCGCCGCCACCGCCAGCAGCCAGCGGCGCGCGGCCGAGCGCTCGTCCAGCGTCGCCACACCGTCCAGCGCCTTCAGCAGGGCCGCGGCGTCGGGCGCCAGCGGCGCGCCCAGCTCGCGCTCCAGCGCCTGCCGCAGGCGCGCCGGCGTGGCGCGCAGCAGCGCCGGCGCCTGTTGATCGACCCAGCGGCGCAGGCCGGGGATGGGCGACAGGGTGGCAAACACTTTCAGCTGCGCAAACTCGGTGCGCAGGGTTTCCACCACGCGCTTGATCAGCGAGTCGCCAAAACTCACCCCGCGCAGGCCAGCCTGGGTGTTGCTGATGGAGTAGAAGATGGCCGTGTGGGCACGCGTCAGATCGGCGGCCGGCGCCTGCTCGTCCAGCAGCGGGGTGATGCTGCGGGCCATGTCGTGCAGCAGCGCCACCTCGACGAAGATCAGCGGCTCGTCAGGCAGGCGCGGGTGAAAGAAGCCGTAGCAGCGCCGGTCTTCGTCGAGCCGGTTCTTGGCGTCGGCCCAGCTGCGGATGTCGTGCACCGCCTCGTAGCGGATCAGCTTTTCGACCAGCGAGGCGGGCGAATCCCAGCTGATGCGCCGCAGCTCCAGAAAGCCGACGTCGAACCAGGTGGAAAACAGCTCCTGCAGTTCGTCGTCGAGCGCGATCAGGCGCTTGTCCCGGGCCAGATGGGGCAACAACTCGGCGCGCAGGTCGACCAGAAAGCGCACACCGCCCGGATAGGCGGAAAAGCGCTGCAGCAGGCGCGTGCGCGGCGCGGTGAAGGCGCGGCGCAGCCGCACTTCGGCGCGCGACTCGTCTTCGCTGCCGCGCGCGGCCTGGTAGGCGGCGTGTGCGGCCTGGATCGCCGACACGTCGGGGCTGAAGTGCTCGCTCATCAGCAGCCAGCATGCGCGCCGCTGCTGCGGCGTGGCGCGGGCGTATTCCTCGGCCACCGCGGCGGCGCGGCGGCCGCCCTCGACCTCGCTGACCGCCGGGTCGAGCACCTGCTGCAGCTCGCGCAGAAAGCGGCGCGCGTTCCAGCCGCCGAAGGCATCGACGCCACGTTCCAGCATGGCGCTCAGGCGCTCGCGCATGCTGAGCCCCGGACGGTCTCCGGTGGCCGCTGCAGGGTCGCGATCTGCTTCCATATTCATAGCTGTTGGCGCTTGATGGATAAGCGCCGAAGCCGAAAATCGCTCATGGTCCGCAAGCCGTCAAGGCGTGCCCGCCAGCGGCGCCGGTCGCCGCCCGGCCCAGACCCACAGGGCCAGGCCGGCGGCCATCATGGGCAGGCACAGCCACTGGCCCATGCTCATGCCCAGGGCCAGCAGCCCCAGGTGGGCGTCGGGCTGTCGGAAGTACTCGGCAACGAAGCGCAGCACCCCATAGCCCAGCAGAAAGGCGCCGCTGACCTGGCCGGTCTGGCGCGGCCGGCGCGCGTACAGCCACAGCAGCGCGAACAGCAGCACACCCTCCAGCAGGAACTGGTAGATCTGCGACGGGTGGCGCGGCGGATTGCTGCCGTCGGGCAGCACCGCGCCGGGAAACACCATGGCCCAGGGCAGCGAGGGGTCGGCCACCCGCCCCCACAGCTCACCGTTGATGAAGTTGCCGACGCGTCCCGAAGCCAGGCCCAGCGGCACGCAGGGCGCCACCAGATCGGTCACCTGCAGCCAGGGCCGCCCGCGCGTGCGCGCCCACAGCGCCATGGCGGCGATCACGCCCAGCATGCCGCCGTGAAAACTCATGCCGCCCTTCCACACCGCCAGGATCTCCAGCGGGTTGGCCGCGTAGTACGCTGGCTTGTAGAACAGGCAGTAACCCAGCCGACCGCCCAGGATCACGCCCAGCACGCCCCAGAACAGCATGTCCTCGATGTCGCGCCGCGTCCACGGCGCCGGTTGCGTGATGGCTGCGTAGGGCGGGTGGTGCAGGCGCCGCAGCGCCAGCAGCATGAACAGGCCGAACGCCACCAGATAGGTCAGCCCATACCAGTGGATGGCCAGCGGGCCGAGCTGCAACGCGACGGGATCGATCTGGGGGTGCACCAGCATGGCGGCGATTGTGCCGCAGGCCAGCCGGCATCCTCCCCGGTGGCGCCACCGCTGCGCACCGACGCGTGGTGCCGTGAACACGGTTTGCGCCAGCACAGGGTCTGACCACGCCGATGACGCGATACTGACGGCCCTGACCTTCCCGAAGAGAACCCCCATGCAAGGCCACCCCGAAGTCATCGATTGCCTCAAGGCGCTGCTGCGCGGCGAACTGACCGCGCGCGATCAGTACTTTCTGCATTCCCGCATCTATGAAGACCAGGGCCTGGTGCGCCTGTACGAGCGCATGGACCACGAAATGCAGGAGGAAACCCAGCACGCCGACGCCATCCTGCGCCGCATCCTGCTGCTGGGCGGGCAGCCCGACATGCGGCCCAGGGAGCTCAACCCCGGCGTCGACGTGCCCGACATGCTGCGCAAGGACCTGGCGGCCGAGTACCAGGTGCGCGACAACCTGCGCCAGGCCATCGCCCTGTGCGACCGCCTGCACGATTACGTCAGCCGCGACCTGCTGCTGGCGCAGCTGCGCGACACCGAGCAAGACCACGCCTACTGGCTGGAAAAGCAGATCGGCCTGATCGAGCAGATCGGGTTGCAGAACTACCTGCAGAGCCAGGCCCGAGTCGACTGAGAGCGCGCCACCGACGCCTCGCCCCACGATCCGAATCAAAACAGCTTCCAGCGCTTGATGGGCAAGCGCCAGAAGCTATACTTTTGATAGCTCAATCGAGCAGCGACAGGTCGCGCACCGCCCCTTTGTCGGCGCTGGTCACCAGTTTGGCGTAGGCCCTGAGCGCGGCCGACACCTTGCGCCGGCGCGCTGCAGCGGGCTTCCAGCCCAGCGCCTCCTGGGCAGCGCGGCGACGCGCAAGCTCCTCGTCGCTCACCAGCACGTCGATGCGGCGGTTCGGGATGTCGATGCGGATGCGGTCGCCGTTTTGCACCAGGCCGATGGCGCCACCGGCCGCGGCCTCGGGCGAGCAATGGCCTATCGACAGGCCCGAGGTGCCGCCCGAGAAGCGCCCGTCGGTCAGGAGCGCGCAGGCCTTGCCCAGGCCCTTGCTCTTGATGTAGCTCGTCGGGTAGAGCATTTCCTGCATGCCGGGGCCGCCCTTGGGGCCTTCGTAGCGCACGATGACCACGTCGCCCGCCTTGACCTGGTCGCCCAGGATGTGCTCGACGGCCTCGTCCTGGCTCTCGACCACATGGGCCGGACCCTCGAACACCAGAATGGATTCGTCGACGCCCGCGGTCTTGACCACGCAGCCGTCGAGGGCGATGTTGCCGCGCAGCACCGCCAGGCCGCCTTCCTGGCTGAAGGCGTGGTCGCAGGAGCGGATGCAGCCGCCCGCGCGGTCCAGGTCCAGGCTGGGCCAGCGCGCGTCCTGGCTGAAGGCCACCTGCGTGGGCACGCCGCCGGGGCCGGCCTTGAAGAAGTGGTGCACCGCCGCATCCTGGGTGCGCAGCACGTCCCACTGCGCCAGCGCCTGCCCCAGGGTGGGGGCATGCACCGTCGGCACGTCGGTGTGCAGCTTGCCGGCGCGCTCCAGCTCACCCAGGATGGCAAAGATGCCACCGGCACGGTGCACGTCCTCGACGTGGTATTTGTCGGTGTTGGGCGCCACCTTGCACAGCTGTGGCACGACGCGCGAGAGGCGGTCGATGTCCTGCATGGTGAAGGCGATCTCGGCCTCCTGGGCGATGGCCAGCAGGTGCAGGATGGTGTTGGTCGAGCCGCCCATGGCGATATCGAGCGTCATGGCGTTCTCGAAGGCCTTGAAGCCCACCGAGCGCGGCAGGATACGCTCGTCGCCGCCCTCGTAGTACTGGCGCGCCAACTCCACGATGCGCCGGCCGGCGCGCCTGAACAGCTGCTCGCGGTCGGCATGCGTGGCCACCACCGTGCCGTTGCCGGGAAGGGACAGGCCGAGCGCCTCGGTCAAACAGTTCATGGAGTTGGCGGTGAACATGCCCGAGCACGAGCCGCAGGTCGGGCAGGCGCTGCGCTCGACCTCGGCCACGTCGGCGTCGCTGGCCTTGTCGTCGGCGGCCATGACCATGGCGTCGATCAGGTCGAGCTTCTTGGTGATGGTCACCGTCGCCTGGCCGGGCACGGCAAGCCTGGCCTTGCCGGCCTCCATCGGGCCGCCGGAGACGAAGATCACGGGGATATTGAGCCGCATCGCGGCCATGAGCATGCCGGGGGTGATCTTGTCGCAGTTGCTGATGCAGACCATGGCGTCGGCGCAATGCGCGTTGACCATGTATTCCACGCTGTCGGCAATCACGTCGCGGCTGGGCAGCGAGTACAGCATGCCGTCATGGCCCATGGCGATGCCGTCGTCCACGGCGATGGTGTTGAACTCCTTGGCCACGCCGCCGGCGGCCTCGATCTCGCGCGCGACCAGCTGGCCCAGGTCCTTCAGGTGCACATGGCCGGGCACGAACTGGGTAAAGGAGTTGACCACCGCGATGATGGGCTTTTTAAAATCGGCGTCCTTCATGCCGGTGGCGCGCCACAGGGCGCGGGCACCGGCCATGTTGCGGCCATGGGTGGATGTCTTGGAACGGTATGCGGGCATCGTGGGTAGGTGAAAAATGGGCAAGAGGAATTCTGTGGCCCGTGCGCTTGGGGGCCGGTCCGCACCGCAGCACAGGGCCTCTTGGGCTTCTTGGGCCTGTTGGGCCGGTTTGCGGGCAAACCAATTGATTATGTCGCAGCGCTGCAATCCTTACCCGCGCCGGGTGCGCCGGCGCGCGCACTGGACAGGCGGGGCGCAGGCGCCCACACTTGGCCCCATCACCGCATTGCGCGAGGACTGCAGCATGACCGATTCCGCGCCCCTGAACCGCCGCTCGGCCCACATCACCCAGGGCAAGGCGCGCGCGCCCAACCGCTCCATGTATTACGGCATGGGCTACACCGAGGCCGACTTCGACAAGCCCATGGTCGGCGTGGCCAACGGCCACAGCACCATCACGCCCTGCAACAGCGGCCTGCAGAAGCTGGCCGATGCGGCCGTCGAGGGCATACGCGAGGCGGGCGGCAACGCCCAGACCTTTGGCACGCCCACGATCAGCGACGGCATGGCCATGGGCACCGAGGGCATGAAGTACAGCCTGGTGAGCCGCGAGGTGATTGCCGACTGTGTCGAGACCTGCGTGCAGGGCCAGTGGATGGACGGCTGCGTGGTCATAGGCGGCTGCGACAAGAACATGCCCGGCGGCATGATGGGCATGCTGCGCGCCAACGTGCCCAGCATCTATGTCTATGGCGGCACCATAGAGCCCGGCTGCCTGCATGGCTGCGACCTGAACATCGTGAGCGTGTTCGAGGCCGTGGGCGAGAACGCCGCGGGCAAGATCAGCGACAAGGAATTGAAGGACATCGAGCAGCACGCCATCCCCGGCACGGGTTCGTGCGGCGGCATGTACACGGCCAACACCATGTCCTCGGCCTTCGAGGCCCTGGGCATGAGCCTGCCCTACTCCTCCACCATGGCCAATCCGCACCAGGAAAAGGTCGATTCCGCACGCGAGTCGGCCAGGGTGCTCATAGAGGCCATACGCCGCGACCTCAAACCCCGCGACATCGTCACGCGCCAGTCCATCGAGAACGCCGTGGCCGTGATCATGGCCGTGGGCGGCTCCACGAACGCCGTGCTGCACTTTCTGGCCATCGCCCACGCGGCGGGCGTCGAATGGTCCATCGACGACTTCGAGCGCATGCGCCAGAAGGTGCCCGTGTTCTGCGACCTCAAGCCCAGCGGCAAATACCTGGCCGTGGATCTGCACAGGGCCGGCGGCATTCCCCAGGTCATGAAGATGCTGCTGAACGCCGGCCTCTTGCATGGCGACTGCATGACCATCACCGGCAAGACCATTGCCGAGACCCTCAAGGACGTGCCCGACGAGCCGCGGGCCGACCAGGACGTGATCCACCCCATCACAAAGCCGCTCTATGCGCAGGGGCACCTCGCCATCCTCAAGGGCAACCTGAGTCCCGAGGGTGCCGTGGCCAAGATCACCGGCCTCAAGAACCCGGTCATCACCGGCCCGGCGCGCGTGTTCGACGACGAGCAGTCGGCCCTTGCCGCCATCCTGTCGGGCAAGATCAAGGCCGGCGACGTGATGGTGCTGCGCTACCTCGGCCCCAAGGGTGGGCCCGGCATGCCCGAGATGTTGGCACCCACGAGTGCACTCATCGGCGAGGGCCTGGGCGAGAGCGTGGGCCTGATCACCGACGGGCGCTTTTCCGGCGGCACCTGGGGCATGGTCGTGGGCCATGTGGCGCCCGAGGCCTTTGTCGGCGGCACCATCGCCCTGGTGCACGAGGGCGACAGCATCACCATGGACGCCCACCGGCTGCTGCTGCAGCTGAACGTGAGCGACGAGGAACTGGCGCGCCGCCGCGCCGGCTGGACGCCCCCCGCGCCGCGTTACACGCGTGGCGTGCAGGCCAAGTTTGCCTTCAACGCGGCGAGCGCCAGCAAGGGAGCGGTGCTGGACGATTTCCAGAGCCCGCCGCCAATGCGCCGATAGCTATCATTCAAATAGCTGCCGACGCTTTCCTGGTGGGCGGCAGAGGCCAAATGAGCATAGATGTTCAGCGGCGGCGCGGCGGCGCGGCCTTGGGCTTCTGACCAATCGCCGCGCGCTGGCGGTTGATGCGGTCGAGCTTGCGCTGATCCTCGCGCTCCATCGCCTTGCGCTTGGTGTAGCCCGACCAGTCGGCCCAGGTCCACCACAGCGCCGCACCGGCAAACGGCGACAGCACCCACCACCAGGACCAGGCAGCCACCGGCCCGAGTTCCTGCCATTTCATCAGCAACAGAATGATTCCCAAACCCAGCAGATACATGGTTTTCCTTGATGTGTTCCAGGTTTCATCGGTGCCCGGCGTCAACCGGAAACTTTACAATCGCGTTCACTCACTGTAGCGCAACCACCCTCGATGGAGATATGACGATGAAGCGTGTTCTGCTCACTTTTGCCGCTTTGACCGCTGTGACGGTGTCGGCGCCTGCCCTGGCCGACGAAGCCATGGCCAAGGCCAAGAACTGCATGGCCTGCCACGCCACCGACAAGAAGCTGGTCGGCCCCTCCTACAAGGACGTGGCCAAGAAGTACGCCAGTGACGCCAAGGCCGTGGATACCCTGGCTGCCAAGATCATCAAGGGCGGCTCGGGCGTGTGGGGCGCGGTGCCCATGCCTCCCAACGCCAACGTGAACGACGCCGAGGCCAAGAAGCTGGCCGCCTGGGTCATGTCGCTGAAGTAATCACGCGACATCCCGCAACAAAAAGCCCGCCTGATTCAGGCGGGCTTTTTTTTGTGCCTGGGGCCGAGCGGCGGCCCGCGGGGCCGCCGTCGAGCAGCTCAGGATCAGTAGGTCTGATCGAGCTGCGCCAGGATGGCCGGGTTTTCCAGCGTGGTGGTGTCCTGCGTGATCTGCTCGCCCTTGGCCAGGCTGCGCAGCAGGCGACGCATGATCTTGCCCGAGCGCGTCTTGGGCAGGTTCTCGCCGAAGCGGATGTCCTTGGGCTTGGCGATCGGGCCGATTTCCTTGGCCACCCAGTCGCGCAGTTCCTTGGCGATCTGCTTGGCTTCGTCGCCCTGCGGCAGCGGACGCTTGAGCACCACGAAGGCGCAGATGGCCTCGCCGGTGGTTTCGTCGGGGCGGCCGACCACGGCGGCTTCGGCCACCAGGTCGGTCTTGGCCACCAGGGCGGATTCGATTTCCATGGTGCCCATGCGGTGGCCCGAGACGTTCAGCACGTCGTCGATGCGGCCGGTGACGCGGAAGTAGCCGCGCTCGGCATCACGCACCGCTCCGTCGCCGGCCAGGTAGTAACCCTTGAGCTCCTCGGGAAAATAGCTGGACTTGAAGCGCGCCGGATCGCCCCAGATGGTGCGGATCATGCTGGGCCAGGGCTTCTTGATGACCAGGATGCCGCCCGAGCCCCAGGGCATGTCGTTGCCCGCCTCGTCCACGATGCCGGCAAACACGCCGGGCAGCGGCAAAGTGCAGGAACCCGGCACCAGCGGCGTGGCACCCGGCAGCGGGGTGATCAGGTGGCCGCCGTTCTCGGTCTGCCACCAGGTGTCGACGATCGGGCAGCGTTCGCCGCCGACGTTGCGGTAGTACCACATCCAGGCTTCCGGGTTGATCGGCTCGCCCACGCTGCCCAGGATGCGCAACGAAGACAGGTTCCAGTTCCTGGGATGCACCTTGTCGTTGGTTTCCGACGCCTTGATGAGCGAACGGATGGCCGTGGGCGCGGTGTAGAAGATCGAGCACTGGTGGCGCTCGATCATCTGCCAGAAGCGGCCGGCGTCCGGGTAGGTCGGCACGCCCTCGAACATGATCTGGGTGGCGCCGGCGGCCAGTGGGCCGTAGACGATGTAGGTGTGGCCGGTGACCCAGCCGATGTCGGCGGTGCACCAGAAGACGTCGCTGTCCTTGAGGTCGAAGGTCCACTCCATGGTCATCTTCGCCCACAGCAGGTAGCCGCCGGTGGAATGCTGCACGCCCTTGGGCTTGCCGGTGGAGCCGCTGGTGTAGAGCACGAACAGCGGGTGCTCGGCATCGACGATCTCGGGCGCGCACTCGGTGCTCTGCCCTTGCAGCATCTGGGCGAAGGTCTTGTCGCGGCCGGCCACCATGTTGCAGGGGGTCTGGGTGCGCTCGTAGACAAACACGTTCTTGATCGACTCGCAGCCGCCCAGGCTCAGCGCCTCGTCGACGATGGCCTTCAGCGGCAGCTCCTTGCCACCGCGCATCTGGTAGTTGGCGGTGATGACGGCCACGGCGCCGGCGTCCTGGATGCGTTCCTGCACCGCCTTGGCCGAGAAGCCGCCGAACACCACACTGTGCGTGGCGCCGATGCGGGCGCAGGCCTGCATCGCGATCAGGCCCTCGATGGTCATCGGCATGTAGACCAGCACCCGGTCGCCCTTGCGGATGCCATGGGCCTTCAGGCCGTTGGCGAACTGGCTCACGCGCGCCAGCAGCTCCTTGTAGGTGACCTTGGTGACTTCACCGCCGTCGGCTTCGAAGATGATCGCGGTCTTGTTTTCGACCGGCGTGCCCATGTGCTTGTCCAGACAGTTGGCGCTGGCGTTGAGCTGGCCGTCGGCAAACCACTTGTAGAAGGGCTTGTTGGATTCATCCAGCACCTGGGTGAAGGGTTTGGCCCACACCAGGTGTTCACGCGCACGCCGCGCCCAGAAACCTTCGAAATCCTTCTCGGCCTCTTCGTACAGGGCCTGATAGGCGCCCATGCCGCTGATGCGGGCCGCCTTGACCATGGCTTCGCTGGGGGGGAACACGCGGTTTTCGACCAGAACCGATTGAATGGCGCTCATGTGCCTTGTCTCCTGGATAAGAGGGGGAAAGTTGAACACACCCGTCCCGCGCTGGCGGGACAGACGGTTTCATCATCCGGTCAGGCTCTTACAAAGCACTGACTCTGGGCGGGCCCGGGCAGCCGGGGCTACGGCGCTTGGGGCGCCCGTCGATCTTGGGAATGAAATTCGGTTCCAGCGCATACGTGGCAAGCGCCGCTAGCTATGTTTGTAATAGCATTCGATCACACCATGTCCTGCGGCCGGACCCAGGCGTCGAACTGCGCCGCACTCAGCCAGCCGGTGGCCAGGGCCGCCTCGCGCAGGCTCAGGCCCTCCTGGTGCGCGCGCTTGGCGATTTGCGCCGCCTTGTCGTAGCCGATGTGGGGATTGAGCGCCGTCACCAGCATCAGCGAGCGCTGCACCAGCTCGTCGATGCGCGCGCGGTTGGGCTCGATGCCCACCGCGCAGTGGTCGTTGAAGCTGTTCATGCCGTCGGCCAGCAGCCTTGCGCTCTGCAGAAAGGCGTGGGCGATCATGGGGCGAAACACGTTCAGCTCGAAATGGCCCGACGCACCGCCGATGCTGATGGCCACGTCGTTGCCCATGACCTGCGCGCACAGCATGGTCAGGGCCTCGCACTGGGTCGGGTTGACCTTGCCCGGCATGATGGATGAGCCGGGCTCGTTCTCGGGGATGCTGATCTCGCCCAGGCCGCTGCGCGGGCCGCTGGCCAGCCAGCGCACGTCGTTGGCGATCTTCGTCAGGCTGGCGGCCAGGCCCTTGAGCATGCCGTGCGCCTGCACCAGGGCGTCGCAGCTGGCCAGGGCCTCGAACTTGTTGGGCGCGGTCACGAAGGGCAGCCCGGTCAGGCGCGCCAGCTCCTGCGCCACCGCCTCGGCGTAGCCTTCGGGCGCGTTCAGACCGGTGCCGACGGCCGTGCCGCCCAGCGCCAGTTCGTGCAGATGCGGCAGCGCCGCGCGCACATGGCGCCCGGCATGGGCCAGCTGCGCCACCCAGCCCGACAGCTCCTGACCGAGCGTGAGCGGTGTGGCGTCCTGCAGGTGGGTGCGGCCGATCTTGACGATGTCGGCAAAGTCGCGCGACTTGCCCGCCAGCGTGGCGCGCAGGCGCGTCAGGGCGGGCAGCAACCGCCGCTCGATCGCCTCGGCCGCAGCCACGTGCATGGCGGTCGGGAAGGCGTCGTTGCTGGACTGGCTGCGGTTGACGTGGTCGTTCGGATGCACCAGGCGCTGCTCGCCGCGCGGGCCGCCCAGCAGCTCGCTGGCGCGGTTGGCCAGCACCTCGTTGAGGTTCATGTTGGTCTGCGTGCCGGAGCCGGTCTGCCAGACCACCAGCGGGAATTCGTCGTCATGCCGGCCAGCCAGCACTTCGTCGGCAGCACGCACGATGGCGCCCGCCAGCGTCGCATCGAGCTGACCCAGGCGCTGGTTGACCACCGCCGCCGCCCGCTTGACCTGGGTCAGCGCGTGAATGAGCTCGCGTGGCTGGCGTTCACCGCTGATGGCGAAGTGGCGCAGCGAGCGCTGCGTCTGCGCCCCCCACAGGCGCTCGGCGGGCACCTCGATCGGGCCAAAGCTGTCACGCTCCACGCGCGTGGTCTTGTCAGCATCGCTCATGGGTCGGCCTGTCAAAATACGCGGATACGGTGCACGGTAGCAGAACGGCAATGCCCCTGTGGCAATTGCCGACGTGCCCATGCGTATTCCAGACTTCTCCGAGGATGCCCCCATGACCACGATCATCAAACAAGGCGACCTGATCGAATCCATCGCCGCCGCATTGCAGTACATCAGCTACTACCACCCCGCCGACTACATCCAGCACCTGGCGCGCGCCTATGAGCGCGAGCAAAGCCCCGCGGCCAAGGACGCGATGGCACAGATCCTCACCAACAGCAAGATGAGCGCCACGGGCCATCGTCCGATCTGCCAGGACACGGGCATCGTCAACGTGTTCCTGAAGATCGGCATGAACGTGCGCTTTGAGGGCTTTGCCGCCGACCAGAGCCTGGAGGACGCCGTCAACGAAGGCGTGCGCCGCGGCTACAACCACCCGGACAACACGCTGCGCGCCAGCGTGGTGGCCGACCCGCTGTTCGCACGCAAGAACACCCGCGACAACACCCCCGCCGTCATCAATGTGCAGATCGTGCCGGGCGACAAGCTCGACGTGACCGTGGCCGCCAAGGGCGGCGGCAGCGAGAACAAGTCCAAGATGGTCATGATGAACCCGAGCGACAACCTGGTCGACTGGGTCTTGAAGACCGTGCCCACCATGGGCGCGGGCTGGTGCCCGCCGGGCATGCTGGGCATAGGCATCGGCGGCACGGCGGAAAAGGCCGTGCTGCTGGCCAAGGAAAGCCTGATGGAAGACCTGAACATGTACGAGCTGCAGGCCAAGGCCGCGCGCGGCGAGAAGCTCGACCAGGTCGAGGAGCTGCGCCTGGAGCTCTACGAGAAGGTCAACGCGCTGGGCATTGGCGCCCAGGGCCTGGGCGGCCTGTCCACCGTGCTGGACGTGAAGATCAAGATGTACCCCACGCATGCCGCGAGCAAGCCCGTGGCCATGATCCCCAACTGCGCGGCCACGCGCCACGCGCATTTCGTCATGGACGGCAGCGGCCCCGTGTACCTGGAGGCCCCGAGCCTTCAGCTATGGCCCAAGATCGACTGGGCGCCGGACTACACCCAGTCCAAGCGCGTTCAACTCGACACCCTGACCAAGGAAGAAGTTGCGAGCTGGAAACCCGGCGACCGCCTGCTCTTGAACGGCAAGATGCTCACCGGCCGCGACGCCGCGCACAAGCGCATCCAGGACATGCTGGCCAAGGGCGAGAAGCTGCCCGTGGACTTCACCAACCGCGTGATCTACTACGTCGGCCCCGTGGACCCGGTGCGTGACGAGGTCGTCGGCCCCGCCGGCCCCACCACGGCCACGCGCATGGACAAGTTCACGCGCATGATGCTCGAGCAGACCGGCCTGATCGCCATGATCGGCAAGTCCGAGCGCGGCCCGGTCGCCATCGAGGCCATCAAGGACAACCAGAGCGCCTACCTCATGGCCGTGGGCGGCGCCGCCTACCTCGTGAGCAAGGCCATCAAGCAGGCCAGGGTGGTCGGCTTTGAAGACCTGGGCATGGAAGCCATCTACGAGTTCGACGTGGTGGACATGCCCGTTACCGTAGCCGTGGACGCGGGCGGCACCAGCGCCCACATCACCGGCCCGGCCGAATGGCAAAAGCGCATCGCCGCGGGCGAGTTCAAGGGCATCGAGGTCGCGGCCGGCTGACGCCGGCCCGCCGGGCCGGGGC
>JADLIA010000022.1 GCA_020848515.1 Rubrivivax sp.
CATCGTCGCGTCTTGCCTGGCACGCCGATCACGGCACGGGCGGGGGCGTCCGACCGCCTCCTGGGCTCAGCCGGCGCCGGGGCTGACCGGGTGGTCGGCGCCGACCGGGAAGGTCACCACATGGTCCACCTCGGGCCGGATGCCGATCCATTCGCCGACGCGGTGGTTGTGGTGGCTGGGCACATGCGCCAGCACCGTCTCGCCGCTGACCAGCCGCAGGGTGTAGAGGAACTCCGAGCCGCGAAAGGCCTTGCGCACGATCTGGGCCTGCACCGGCGCGGCGTCGTCGTGCACGATGTCGTCGGCGCGCAGCAGCAGCTCGCAGCGGCCCTGCGGGTAGGCGCCGGGCAGCGGGCAGTCGGTCAGGTGGCGCAGCGGGCCCAGCGGGGTGTCCAGTTGCGCACCGTCGCCTTCGTGGGCGACGATCTGCGCCGGCACGAACACGCCGTGGCCGATGAAGTCGGCCACGAAGCGCGTGGCCGGCCGGTGGTAGAGGCTGTAGGCGTCGTCCCACTGGTGCAGCCGGCCCTGGTGCATGACGCCGATCTGGTCGCCGATGGCGAACGCCTCCAGCTGGTCGTGGGTGACGAACAGGGCGGTCGCCCCGGCCGCCTTCAGGATGCCGCGCAGCTCGTGCGCCAGGCGCTCGCGCAGGTCCACATCGAGGTTGGAAAACGGCTCGTCCAGCAGCAGCAGACCCGGCGCCGGCGCCATGGCGCGCGCCAGCGCCACGCGCTGCTGCTGTCCGCCCGACAGCTCGTGGGGGTAGCGGCCCTGGCTGCCGGCCAGATCGACCAGCCCCAGCACCTCGGCCACGCGCGCCGCACGCGCGGCGGCCGGCAGGTGGCGGATGCCGAAGGCCACGTTGTGCGCCACGTCCAGGTGCGGAAACAGCGCGTAGTCCTGAAACACCATGCCGATGCGGCGCTGCTCGGGCGCCAGGTGCACGCGGGCGCTGCTGACCAGCGTGTCGCCCAGATGGATGGTGCCGGCGCTGACCGGCTCCAGCCCCGCCACCGCGCGCAGCAGCGTGGTCTTGCCGCAGCCCGAGGGGCCGATCAGCACCCCGATGTCGCCCGCGCGCAGCCCCAGCGTGGCGCCCTGCACGGCGGGTTGTGCGGCGCCGGGATAGCGCACTTCGACCTGGTCGATGCGTAGGAACATGGTGGGCAGCGATTGTAGATACGTACAATTCTCATTCAGGGAGGCGAGGGCCGCCGCACCCCATGCCGCAGCCGCGGCGCGCGGCAGGGCGCCGCGGGGGCGTCCCATCGCCCGCCAGCGGCCACGCCGCGCGTTCGGGGTCAGAATGGCCTCTGGCGCTTACCTGACTTGCGCCAGCAGCTATACATTTGATAACAACCTGACCATCGTGCTGGCATCCCTTTTGCGCCCCGTCCCCACCCTGCTGCTGCTGCTGCTGGCGGGCGCGCTGGCGCTGCCGGTGCTGGTGGTGCTGGGCTCGTGGGTGCAGTGGGACGCCCAGACGGCGCAGATCCTGCGCGAAATGGCCGCCACCGTGCTGCCCGAATACCTGTGGGTGACCGTGCAGCTGGCGCTGATGGTGGGCCTCGGCGTGGTGGCCATGGGCGTGCCGGCGGCGCTGCTGGTGACCGTGTTCGACTTCCCCGGCCGGCGCAGTTTCGAATGGCTGCTGCTGCTGCCGCTGGCCATGCCGGCCTATGTCACGGCCTATGCCTACACCGACTTCCTGCAGTTTTCCGGCCCGCTGCAAAGCTGGCTGCGCGCCAGCTTCGGCCTGCAGGGGCGGTTGCTGCCCGAGGTGCGCAGCGTGTGGGGCGCGGCCTGGGTGTTTTCGTTCTCGCTCTATCCCTACGTGTACCTGCTGGCGCGCACCGCGCTGGTCGAGCGGGCGCCGCAGCTGATGGAAGCGGCGCGCCTGCTGGGCGCCAGCTTGCCGCGCCGGCTGCGCGAAGTGGCGCTGCCGATGGCGCGCCCGGCGGTGGCCGCCGGCACCGCGCTGGCCCTGATGGAAGTGCTGGCCGACTACGGCGTGTCGGTGTACTTCGGCATTCAGACCTTCACCGCCGGCATCTACAAGGCCTGGCTGTCGATGGACAACCGCATCGCCGCCGCCCAGCTGGCCACGGTGCTGCTGGCGCTGGTGGTGCTGCTGCTGTGGCTGGAGCAGCGCGCCCAGCGCCGGCTGCGCTTTGCCAGCGCCAGCGCGGCGCGCGCCGGCTCCGGCGAGGCGCGGCCGGTGCGCCTGCGCGGCCGGCGTGCCGCGCTGGCCTGGTTGCTGTGCCTGCTGCCGGTGCTGCTCGGCTTCGTGCTGCCGGTGCTGTTCATGCTGCGTCCGCTGTCGGCCGACTGGTCGGTGCTGCCCTGGGAGCGCTTTCTGGTCTGGGCCTGGAACAGCGTGCGCCTGGGCGGCATGACGGCGCTGCTGGCACTGGGCGCGGCCTGGCTGCTGGCCTTCGGCCTGCGCCGCCGGCCGAGCCTGCTGCGGCGCGGCGCGGTGCAGCTCATCTCGCTCGGCTACGCGGTGCCGGGCGCGGTGGTGGTGGTGGGTCTGCTGCTGCCGGTGGGCTGGCTGCAGGCGCGCTGGCCGGGCAGCGGCGCCGGCGCCCTGGTCACCGCCAGCGTGCTGGGCCTGCTGTGGGCCTACCTGGTGCGCTTCGTGTCGGTGGCGCTGCAGTCGGTGCAAAGCGGCTATGCGCGGGTGTCGCACAGCCTGGACGAATCGGCGCGCCTGCTGGGCGCCAGCGGGCTGGAGCTGGCGCTGCAGGTGCACTGGCCGCTGCTGCGCCGCGCCGGCCTGGCGGCGGCGCTGCTGGTGTTCGTCGACGTCATGAAGGAGCTGCCCGCCACCATCGTGCTGCGCCCCTTCAACACCGACACCCTGGCGGTGGTGGCCAACCAGCTGGCGCGCGACGAGCGCCTGGGCGAGGCGGCCCTGCCGTCGCTGGCGCTGGTACTGGTGGGGCTGGTGCCGGTGGTGTTGCTGAGCCGCACCCTGCGCGCCGAGCGGCGTGCGCAGGGCGACGCCGCGCGGGTATAGTCACCCGGCGCCGTGCACAGCGAACCCGCCATGGACCCCACCGACCCCGGCCGACCCGACGCCGCCCTCGAAGCCGACCAGGTGTTCGAGCTGGCGGCCGAGGTGTTTCGCGTCATGTCGGCACCGATGCGGCTGAAGATCATCAGCGCGCTGTGCAACGGCGAAAAAAACGTCGGCCAGCTGCTGGCCGAGATCCGCACCACCCAGCCCAACATGAGCCAGCACCTCAACACCCTCTACCAGGCCGGTGTGGTGGGCAAGCGGCGCGATGGGGTGCAGATCTACTACCGCATCATCAACGACCGCGTGGTCAACCTGTGCCGCGCCGTCTGCACCCAGATCGCCATGGAAACCGACGGCGACCCGGCCTGACGCGCGGCACCGGGCCGTGAAGCTGCCTTCGGGGTTAATCCTGACCAAGGTCATGCTTCGAGCGCCCTATCATGCGGCGACCATATAAGCGGTTGCGAATTTTCCCTTCTGCCCCCGGCAGTCCCAACCAGGAGGACCCACGACCATGAAACCCATTTTGCTTTCCGGCTTCGCCGCGGCGGCCCTGGCGCTGGTCGCCAGCGCCGCGCAGGCGCAGACCGATCCGCTGCAGGTGCGCAGCTGGGCCGCCGCCTGCGCCAACTGCCACGGCACCAACGGCCATGCCCAGACCGGCAACGAGCCGCTGGCCGGCGGCAACAAGGACGAGATGCTGAAGAAGCTGCTCGACTTCAAGCGCGGCGCCAAGCCCGCCACCATCATGCACCAGCTCAGCAAGGGCTACAGCGACGAGCAGCTGGCCGCCATTGCGGCCTGGTTCGCGGCGCAGAAGAAATGAGGAGGCACACCATGGATCGTCGTCAGTTCATTCAGGCCGGTTCGGCCGCTTCCGTGCTGGGCCTGACCGCGGGCTGTGCCACCACCGGCGGCGGTGCCGGTGGCAAGGTGGTGGTCATCGGTGGCGGCTACGGTGGCGCCACCGCGGCCAAGTACATCCGCATGTGGTCCGAGGGCCGTGTCGAGGTCACGCTGGTCGAGCCGGGTGAGAGCTTCATCTCCTGCCCGATCTCCAACCTGGTGCTGGGCGGCAGCAAGCAGATGGCCGACATCACCACCCCCTACGACAACCTGAGCCGCCGCCATGGCGTGAAGATGGTGCGCGACCGGGTCAGCGCCATCGACGCCGACAAGCGCCAGGTGCGGCTGGCCAGCGGCGGCGTGCTGCCCTATGACCGGCTGGTGGTGTCGCCCGGTGTCGATTTCATGTGGGATGCCCTGCCGGGCTTGAAGAAGCCCGGCGCCCAGGACAAGGTGCTGCACGCCTGGAAGGCCGGCCCGCAGACGGTGGCGCTGCGCAAGCAGCTCGAAGCCATGCCCGACGGCGGCGTGTACGCCCTCAGCATCCCGCTGGCGCCCTACCGCTGCCCGCCCGGCCCGTATGAGCGCGCCTGCCAGGTGGCGCATTACTTCAGCAAGGCCAAGCCCAAGTCCAAGGTGCTGATCCTCGACGCCAACGACGACGTCACCTCCAAGGGGCCGCTGTTCAAGAAGGCCTGGGCCGACCGCTACAAGGGCATCATCGAGTACCGGCCCAAGCACGCGCTGGCCGACGTCGACGCCGCCACCGGCACGCTCAAGTTCGAGTTCAACGACGACATCAAGGCCCAGGTGCTCAACGTCATCCCGCCCATGCGCGCCGGCGACGTGGCGCACCACGCCGGGCTGACCACCGCCAACAAGCGCTGGTGCGACGTCGACTGGCTGACCATGGAATCCAAGGCCGCCAAGAACGTCCACATCCTGGGCGACGCGCTGCAGATCGCCCCGGCCATGCCCAAATCCGGCCACATGGCCAACCAGCACGGCAAGGTGGCGGCCGCCGCCATCGTGGCCCTGCTGTCGGGTCGCCAGCCCAACCCGCTGCCGATCTACAACAACACCTGCTACAGCTTCGTCAGCGACACCGACGTGGTGCATGTGGCCAGCGTGCACGCCTACGACGCCGACAAGAAGACCATGGTGCCGGTGGCCGGCTCGGGCGGCGTGTCGAGCGCCGCCAGCGAGCTGGAAGGGCGCTACGCCATGGCCTGGGCGCGCAACATCTGGGCCGATAGCCTGGCATGACCCCCCCGAGTCGCTGCGCGCCTTCCCCCCTGCGAGGGGGGACAACACCTGTGGCCGGCGCAGGTCCGGCCACGGTGTTTCTGGCGTGGCCTGCTCCGCGGCCTTCTGTCCGATGGCTGCGGCGCGTCGGTGTCGCGGTGCTGGCCGCCCTGGCCCTGGCGCCCGCACTGGCGCAAGACAGCGGTGAGGCGCGCGCGCGCAAGATCATCGGCGGCTCGTGCTTTCTGTGCCACGGCGCCGAAGGCGAATCGGCCAGCGAGGTGTTTCCGCGCCTGGCCGGCCAGAACGCCGAGTACATCGCCAAGCAGCTGGAAAACTTCAAGAGCGGCAAGCGCAAGAGCACGGCCATGGCCAGCATGGTGACCGAGCTGACGCCCGAGGACATGGTGGCGCTGGGGCGCTTCTACGCCGCCCGCCCGCCGCACAAGGAGGCGGCGCAGGACGCCGCGCTGGCCGGCGTGGGGCGCTACATCTACCAGTCGGGCAACAAGTGGAGCGGCGTGCCTTCGTGCGCCAGCTGTCACGGTGCCGAAGGGGCTGGCAGCACCACCTTGCCGCGTCTGGCCGGGCAGCACGCCGCCTACCTGGAAACCCAGCTCAAGCAGTTCAGCAAGCGCGAGCGCAACAACGACAACGCCGTCATGCACACCGTGGTCGAGAAGATGACCGGCCTCGAAATGGCGGCGGTGTCGGAATACCTGAGCGGCAAGTAACCCCAGGTTAACTCCTGAAAGTATAGCTGCTGGCGCAGGCGGGACGCGCGCCAGCAGCCTTTTTTTCTTTGAAGCCCCAAAAGGCCCGTAGGGGCCCGGCGTTCAGGGTGCCACCGGCAGCACCACCGGTGCCTGCTGGCTGGCCGGCTGGCTGGTCTGCACCGGCTCGTCGAGCAGCCGGTGCATCAGGCCGCCGCCGGCCCACATGCCGGCCAGCGTCAGCCAGGCGGTGAGGGCGAAGATGGCGCCGCCCGTCATGCCCGCGCCGACGGCGCAGCCACCGGCCAGCATGCTGCCAAAGCCCATCAGCACGGCGCCGGCGATGTAGCGCGCCATGCTGTAGCCGTCCTTGAAGCCTTCCACCTTGAAATCGCGCCCCACCAGCGCGCCCAGCGCCGAGCCCACGAACACGCCCGGCAACATGCCGGCGTCAAAGCCCCAGGCTGGCGCCGGGCTGGCCAGCACGCGCATCAGCCATTCGGCCGACGGGCCGCTGAAGGTCAGGCCCTGCATCTGCACCGGGTCGAAGCTGGCGTGCGCCACGGCATAGGTGAACCACCAGGCCAGCGCCACCGCCAGCCCGCTGCCGATGCCGCCGATCCACATCCAGGGGCGGTTGCCGCTGCGCAGCGAAAAGACGATGGCCACCACCAGCCACAGGCCGCCGAACGCCAGGCCATCGGCGTGGCCCGCGCCCACGCGCGCCAGCAGATCGCGCGCGGCGCCGCCGTCCACCGTCCACCAGCTCGAGATCTCGCTGCGCAGCGGCGCCAGGGCGCCGGCCAGCGCCGCCTGGGCGGTGACCGCGAACACCAGCCCCGACAGCAGCGCGCGCAGGTTGCCGTTGGCCGACAGCACCAGCAGCCGGCTGGCGCAGCCGCGCGTCATGATCATGCCGGCGCCAAACACCAGCCCGCCCACCAGCGCGCCCGACAGGCTGCCGCGGTTGGCCAGCTGGCGCGCCTCGCTTACGTTCAGCGCGCCGGCCAGGATCAGCGCCTGCACCGCCATCACCGCCGCCGCGAAGGCCAGCAGCCAGACCGACAGCTTTTCGGCGAACTGGCCGCGCCAGAACTCGATCACGGCGGCGCGCAGGCAAAAGCGCGAACGCTGGGCGAAAAATCCGAACAGCATGCCGATCAGCGCGCCGCCGACGGCCAGCACCGTGCCGCTGCCGTGCTGCTCGACCAGGCTTGTCAAGTCGATGGCCATTCTTGATAATTAGTTCAGCAATGACTTATGAATTTAGGGCAGATCATGCGGCCAGTGATTGACCGGCGTCAACTTCTCCAGCGCTGCGCCTGTCTGGCGCTGGGCGGCATGGGGGCAGCCTGGGCGCGCTACGCCGAAGCCGCCGACACCCCCGCCAGTGCGCCGGCGATGCAGGCGCGCGAGGCCGCGCCCGGCTGCTGGTACGTCGAAGGCCTGTCGGCCCTGGGCTCGTCGGCCAACCAGAACTTCATCTCCAACGCCGGCTTCGTGGTCACGTCGAGCGGTGTGGTGGTGATCGACGCCCTGGGCTCACCCGCGCTGGCCGAGCGCCTGCTGGCCGAGATTCGCAAGGTGACGGCGCAGAAGGTCACGCACGTCATCGTCACCCACTACCACGCCGACCACATCTACGGCCTGCAGGTGTTCGAGGCGCTGGGCGCGCGCATCCTGGCGCACCAGGCGGCGCGCGAATACCTCAACTCCGACACCGCGCGCCTGCGTCTGCAGGCCTCGCGCGAGGAACTGGCGCCGTGGGTCGATGCCCGCACCCGCCTGGTGCCCGCCACCGAATGGATCCACGAGCGGCGCGAGCTGACCGTCGGCGACACCACGCTGGTGCTGCAACCGGTCGGCCCGGCGCACACGCCGGAGGACCTGGCGGTGTACCTGCCGGGGGTCAAGGCGCTGTACGCGGGCGATCTGGTGTTTCGCAGCCGCATTCCCTTCGTCGGCCAGGCCGACAGCCGCAACTGGATCGTCTCGCTCGATCGCCTGCTGGCCTTCGACACCCGGGTCATCATCCCCGGCCACGGCCCGGTATCGACCGAGGCGCGCCAGGACATGCAACTCACGCGCGACTACCTGGTCTATCTGCGCAAGACCATGGGCGCCGCCGCGCGCGACATGACCCCGTTCGATGAAGCCTACCGGGCCACCGACTGGAGCATGTACGAACACCTGCCGCTGTTCGGCCCGGCCAACCGCATGAACGCCTACAACACCTACCTGCAGATGGAGCACGAACCGCAATGAACACGCCGTCCCGCTTCTCGCCCGCGCGCCGCCATGGCCTGCAGGCGCTGGCCCTGCTGGGCCTGGGTGCCGGTTGGGCGCCGCCGGCCCAGGCGGCCGGCAAGACGCTGCCGCTGTCGGCTTCGCTGGCCGACGAGCTGGCGCGCGCACTGAAGGCGCGCCAGCCGCTGCTGGTGATGGTCAGCCTGCACCGCTGCCCCTGGTGCGAAGAGGTGCGCAACAACTACCTGGCACCCATGCGCGCCCAGGACGGCCTGCCGGTGGTGCAGCTCGACATGCTCAGCCCGCGCGCCACGCGCGACCTGCAGGGCGCGGCCACCACGCACGACGCGCTGGTGCGCGCCTGGGACGTCAAGGTCGCGCCCACGGTGCTGTTTCTCGGCCCGCGCGGCAAGGAGGTCGCCGACCGGCTGGTGGGCGGCTCGCCCGACTTCTATTCCGCCTACCTCGACCGCCGCCTGGCGCTGGCCCGTGAAGCCGTGGTAGCCTAGGCTGTCAGGCACTTATTGAAGCCAGACAAAGGCTTGCGGCAAGGCGCGGCTCGCAGCCCATGTTGGCGGCTTTGAAGTGTGTTTTTGGGCTGCGGCGCAATCCAGGCAAGCGCCGACAGCTATTTTAAGGATAGCAAACCAACGCCTTGCCGGACCGGAGACAAGCCATGACCCGTCGCCTTCCCCTGCGCCTCGGCCTGATCGGTGCGCTGCTCGCCCTGGCCGGCGCGGCGGCGGCCCAGGTGCCGGCGATCTTCAAGGACGCCGACCTGAAGCTGGGCGAAAAGCTGATCGTCGAGCACAAGTGCAACGAATGCCATGCCCGCAAATGGGCCGACGACGGCAAGGCCATCTACCGGCCGCAGGGTCGCGTCAACACCCCCGGGCTGTTGCGCGGCATGATCGATCAGTGCAGCCTGGAGCTCAATCTCGGCCTGTTCCCGGAAGAAGTGACCGCCATCGCGGCGGTGCTCAACCGCGACCACTACCGGTTCAAGCCCTGACCCCGTCCACCCGGCGGCGATCAGGATAAACCCCAGTCCCGACATGTGTATGCCGGGCTTAACATCAGCACTTGCGCATATATAGAACTTAAACCCATGCCCGACGATCAATTGCAACCCGCGCCCGCCAGCGTTGTTGGCGGGAGGCTGCGCAAGGCGCCCGAGAGCTTTCTCGACGCCGCCGGCATCCGCACCGTGTTCGCCGAAGGCCAGCGCGGCCGGCGCGACTTCATCCGTGGCGCCTTCGCGGCCGCCCTGGCCGGTGGCGCCGCCGCCCGCGCCGGCGCCCAGCCGGCGTCGGTGGGCGAGGGCGACCCCGCCATCCTCAACCTGCCGGCGCACAGCACCGGCCTGGGCCAGCCGGTGGTGACCGACGGCTACGGAAGGCCGTCCAAATACGAGGGCAACGTGCAGCGCCGCCAGAGCCCGGGCCTCACGCAGACCAACCAGGCTTCGGTGTCGTTCGCGCCGCTGCAGTCGCTGTTCGGCATCGTCACGCCCAGCGGCGTGCACTTCGAGCGCCATCACCAGGGCTGGTGGGACATCGACCCGGCCCAGCACCGCCTCATGCTCAACGGCATGGTCAAGACGCCCAAGGTGTTCACCATGGACGAGCTGATGCGCCTGCCCAGCGTGTCGCGCTTTCACTTCATCGAATGCGGCGCCAACACCGGCATGGAATGGGGCAACGTCGCCGTGCCGACCTGCCAGTACTCGCACGGCATGCTGTCGTGCAGCGAATTCACCGGTGTGCCGCTGATCACCCTGCTGGAGCTGGCCGGCGCCGACCTGAAGGGCGGCAAGTTCGTGCTGGCCGAAGGCGCCGACGGCTCCTCCATGACGCGCACCATTCCCATGGAGCTGGTCAAGAGCGGTCAGGTGCTGGTGGCCTACGGCCAGAACGGCGAAATGCTGCGCCCCGAAAACGGCTACCCGCTGCGCCTGGTGGTGCCGGGCGTGCAGGGCGTCAGCTGGGTCAAGTACCTGCGCCGCATCGAGGTCGGTGACCAGCCCTGGGGCAGCAAGGACGAAGCCATCCACTACGTCGATCTGATGCCCGACGGCACGCACCGCCAGTACACCAGCATCCAGGAATGCAAGAGCGTCATCACCACCCCCTCGGGCGGCCAGGTGCTGCTGGACAAGGGCTTTTATTGCATCAGCGGCCTGGCCTGGTCGGGGCGCGGCAAGATCAAGCGGGTCGATGTCTCCACCGACGGCGGGCGCAACTGGCGCACGGCGCGGCTGGAAAGCCCGGTGATGGACAAATGCCTGACGCGCTTCAACCTCGACTGGGTGTGGGACGGCAAGCCCACCATCGTGCAAAGCCGCGCCATGGACGACACCGGCTACGTGCAGCCCAGCATGCGCCAGCTGCGCGAAGTGCGCGGCAACCGCTCCATCTATCACAACAACGCCATCCAATCGTGGCTGGTGCAGGAAAACGGCGAGGTCAAGAATGTTCAGGTTTCGTGAGGCCCTCGTCGGCGCCCTGATCGCCACCGGTGTCGCGCTGCCGGCGCTGGCGCAGGACAAATACCCCGGCATCGGCCGCGCCGCCACGCCCAAGGAAGTGGCGGCCTGGGACATCGACGTGCGGCCCGACTTCAAGGGCCTGCCGCCCGGCAGCGGCAGCGTCGCCCGCGGCCAGGACCTGTGGGAAGAGCGCTGCGCCGTCTGCCACGGCGTGTTCGGTGAATCCAACACCATCTTCAGCCCGCTGGTGGGCGGCACCACCGCCGACGACGTCAAGACCGG
>JADLIA010000023.1 GCA_020848515.1 Rubrivivax sp.
CGCTCCATGCCCGGCCGCCTGGTCGGCGTCAGCGTGGATGCGCACGGCCAGCCGGCCTACCGGCTGGCGCTGCAAACGCGCGAACAGCACATCCGCCGCGAAAAAGCCACCAGCAACATCTGCACCGCGCAGGTGCTGCCGGCGGTGATCGCCAGCATGTACGCGGTCTACCACGGCCCCGTCGGCCTGACGCGCATCGCCGAGCGCACGGCACGCCTGACGGCGATCCTGAAGGCCGGTCTGGCGCAGCTCGGCTTCACCCACGTCCATCACGACAGCGCCTTCGACACGCTCTGCCTGAAGACCGAAGGCGCTACCGATTCAATAGCTGCTCGCGCAGTTCAGATGGGCGCCAACCTGCGAAAAGCCTGGGATTCCTGCCTGTGCGTGTCGCTGGACGAAACCAGCACCCGCGCCGACGTCGAGCTGCTGTGGCGCATCTTCGCCGGCGACGCCAGGGCGCTGCCCGGGTTCGACGCGCTGGCCGCCACGGCGCCGGCGCTGATCCCGGCCGCGCTGCGTCGCACCAGCGGCTTTCTCACCCACCCGGTGTTCAACACCCACCATTCCGAGACGGCCATGCTGCGCTACATCCGCCAGCTGTCCGACAAGGACCTGGCGCTGGACCGCAGCATGATCCCGCTGGGCAGCTGCACCATGAAGCTCAACGCCACCAGCGAGATGATCCCCATCACCTGGCCGGAATTCGCCAACGTCCACCCGTTTGCCCCGGCCGACCAGCGCCAGGGCTATGCCGCGCTCGACCGGCAGCTGCGCGCCTGGCTGTCGTCCATCACCGGCTACGCCGACGTCAGCCTGCAGCCCAACGCCGGCAGCCAGGGCGAATACGCCGGCCTGCTGGCGATCCGCGCCTACCACGCCGCGCAGGGCCAGGGCCAGCGCGACATCTGCCTGATCCCGGCCAGCGCCCATGGCACCAACCCGGCCAGCGCCATGATGGTGGGCCTGAAGGTGGTGGTGACCCAATGCGACGAGCAGGGCAACGTCGACCTGGCCGACCTGCAGGCCCAGTGCGAAAAGCACGCGGCTCACCTGGCCTGCGTGATGATCACCTACCCCAGCACGCACGGCGTGTTCGAAACCCAGGTCAAGCGGCTGTGCGAGATCGTCCACCAGCATGGCGGCCGCGTCTACCTGGACGGTGCCAACCTGAACGCCATGGTCGGACTGGCCGCGCCGGGTGAGTTCGGCGGCGACGTCAGCCACCTGAACCTGCACAAGACCTTCTGCATCCCGCACGGCGGCGGCGGCCCCGGCGTCGGCCCGGTGTGCGTGGTGCAGGACCTGGTGCCCTACCTGCCGGGCGCCGGCACGGTGGGCGCCGTCAGTGCCGCGCCCCTGGGCAACGCCGCCGTGCTGCCGATCTCGTGGATGTACATCCGCATGATGGGCGCCGACGGCCTCAGGCACGCCACCGAAACCGCCATCCTGAACGCCAACTACATCAGCCGCCGGCTGGCCGGCCACTACCCGACGCTGTACGCCAGCGCCAACGGGCATGTGGCGCACGAATGCATCCTGGACCTGCGTGGCTTCAAGGACAGCAGCGGCGTGATGGCCGAGGACGTGGCCAAGCGCCTGGCCGACTACGGGTTTCACGCGCCCACGCTGTCGTTCCCGGTCGCCAACACGCTGATGGTGGAGCCGACCGAAAGCGAAAACCTGGCCGAGCTGGACCGCTTCATCGACGCCATGATCGCCATCCGCGCCGAAATCGCCTGCGTCGAGCGCGGCCAGTGGCCCCAGAACGACAACCCACTCAAAAACGCTCCCCACACCGCCGCCAGCCTGCTGCAGGGCGACTGGTCGCACCCCTACCCGCGCGAGGTCGGCGCCGCGCTGGCCGAGCAGGCACCGGGCAGCGTCAAGTACTGGCCCCCGGTGGGCCGCGTGGACAACGTCCATGGCGACCGCAACCTGTTTTGCAGTTGCATTCCGGTCGAGGATCTGGCTTGAGCGCTGCCGGCGTGCTGGTGCGGCGCGTCGACTACCGCGCCGCCGTGGACCGCAGCGCCCTGGTCGAGCTGCTCAACGCCTACGCGATCGACCCCATGGGCGGCGCTGAGCCGCTGGCCGACGAGGTGCGCCAGCGCCTGTGCGACGACCTGGCGGCGCACCCGCTGGCGGCCAGCTTCATCGCCTGGCGCGGCGACGAGCCGCTGGGCCTGGCCAACACCTTCCTGGGCTATTCGACCTTCAAGGCCCGCCCGCTGCTGAACGTGCACGACATCGCGGTGCGCGCCGACTGGCGCGGGCGCGGCGTCGGTCAGGCGCTGCTGGCGGCGTGCGAACAGCATGCGCGCCAGAAGCGCTGCTGCAAGCTCACGCTGGAGGTGCTGAGCGGCAACGCACGCGCCCTGCGCAGCTACCAGCGCTTCGGTTTTGCGCCCTACGTGCTGGATCCGCGCGAAGGTCAGGCGCTGCTGATGCAGAAATGGCTGTGAGCCATGCCGGGCGCGGCCGCGCCTGACAGCGCCGGCCACGCGCGGGCAGTCACCAGGCGGCCTGGAAGATGCCGATCACGTCGTGCAGCGTGGGCTGCACCGGGTTGGTCAGGCCGCAGACGTCCTTCATGGCGTTGCCAGCCAGAGTCTCGAAGTCCTCCGGCTTGACGCCCAGCGCGCGCAGGTTGGGCGGGATGCCCACGCGCTGCGCCAGCTTCTGGATCGCGGCGATCGGATCGAGTCCGGCCAGTTCGGCGTTGTGCGCGCCGAGCGTGCGGCCGATGTCGTCCAGGCGCGCCGCCGCCGCCCGCAGGTTGAAGCGCTCGACATGCGGCAGCAGCAGGGCGTTGCACACGCCGTGCGGCAGGTCGTAGAAGCCGCCCAGCTGGTGCGCCATGGCATGCACGTAGCCCAGCGAGGCGTTGTTGAACGCCATGCCGGCCAGAAACTGCGCGTACGCCATCTGCTCGCGCGCCGTGGCGTCCTGGGGCTGCTGCACCGCGGTGGGCAAGTGGCGCGCGATCAGCGCCACCGCTTGCAGCGCGCAGGCGTCGGTGATCGGGTTGGCGGCGGTCGACACATAGGCCTCGACCGCGTGCGTCAGCGCGTCCATGCCGGTGGCGGCGGTCAGGCTGGCGGGCATGCCGGTCATCAGCTGCGGGTCGTTGACCGACAGGATCGGCGTCACATGCTTGTCGACGATGGCCATCTTCACGTGCCGCGTCTCGTCGGTGATGATGGTGAAGCGTGTCATCTCCGACGCCGTGCCGGCCGTGGTGTTGACGGCGATCAGCGGCAACTGCGGCCGGGCCGACCGGTCCAGGCCTTCGTAGTCCTCGATGCGCCCGCCGTTGGTGGCCAGCAGCGCAATGCCCTTGGCGCAGTCGTGCGGCGAACCGCCGCCGAGCGACACCACGCAGTCGGCGTCCAGCTGGCGCAGCGCGGCCAGGCCGGCGTTGACGTCGGCCACGCGCGGGTTGGGCCTGACCTGGTCGAACACGGCGCTGGCGATGCCCTGCGCCTGCAGCAGGCCGGCCAGCTGGCTGGCCAGCCCCAGCTTGACCAGCGGCTCGTCGGTGACGATCAGGGCCTTGCGAAAGCCGAGGCCGCCCATCTGCTTGACCGCCTCGGCCAGGGCGCCTGCGCCCAGCAGGTTGCTGGATGGCATGAAGAACTGTGCAACGCTCATGTCAACTCCTGACGTGTGGAACCCCATCCCCACCGCGTCCGTCGGTGGGGGCACGCTGAACCCGGAATCGGCGATCGGGCGCACCCACCGAACGGGTCAATGCGATCACAGCCGCAAGCACCTGCCTGCATGACTCCCGCCCTGCAGATGACCAGCGGTCAATGCCGTTTCCAGCTTCAAGCATTGTTGCCCGCAGCGTGCGGCGCCGCCTTGAGCCCGGTCAAGCGACAGGTAAGCCGGATGCCCGCATCCACCCCACACCGCGGGCGCTGCGCGGCGGGTTCATGGCTTCGGATTCCTGAAGTTCAGGACATCCAAAGGCCGAATCAATAATCGTGGGGTGTCCAACTGCCGACCCTGAAAGCACCGTCATGCCCGAATTCGTCGACACTTCCGCGCCCGGTGAATGCATTTTCTGCAAACTGGTGGCCGGTCAGATTCCGTCCCAGCGCGTGCACGAGGATGCGCTGACCCTGGCCTTCATGGACCTGGGCCAGGTCAACCCCGGGCATGTGCTGGTGGCCACGCGGCGCCACGCCGCCACGCTGCTGGACATCACGGCCGAGGAGGCCGCCGCCGTCATGCGGACCGCGCGGCGCGTGGCGCGCGCGGCGCAGGCGGCCTTTGCGCCGGACGGCATCACGCTGCTGCAGGCCAGCGGCGCGGTGGCGGGGCAGACGGTGGGGCATTTCCACCTGCACGTGCTGCCGCGCCATACAGGCGATGGCGTCGATCTGGCCTGGCCGCGCAAGGAACCCGGCCCGGCCGCGCTGGCCGATTACGCCGAACGGCTGCGCGCCGCGCTGGCCCGCGAGGAGGCACATCCGTGACCGCCGTGCCCGCACTGCCCTACGCGGGCACGCTGACCGACGTGCAAGGCATCGAGGTCGGCCACTTCACCGACCCGCGCCGCCCCACCGGCTGCAGCGTGGTGCTGGCGCGCGCCGGCGCCGTGGGCGGAGTGGACGTGCGCGGCGCCGCGCCGGGCACGCGCGAAACCGACCTGCTCGACCCCGCCAACCTGGTCGGCGTGGTACATGCCGTGCTGCTCGCCGGCGGCAGCGCCTGGGGGCTGGACGCCGCCGGCGGCGTGATGCGCTGGCTGGAGGAGCAGGGCATCGGCCTGCCGGTGGGCGGCGCGCCGGGGCAGATCGTGCCCATCGTGCCGGCGGCGGTGCTGTTCGACCTGCACGTGGGCGACGCGCGCATCCGCCCCGACGCCGCCGCCGGTCATGCGGCCTGCCAGGCCGCCGGCAGCGCGCCCCCGGCGCAGGGCAACGTGGGCGCGGGCGCCGGCGCCACCGTGGGAAAGCTGTTCGGCGCCGCGCACGCCATGAAGGGCGGCATCGGCAGCGCCGCCGTCAGCGTGGACGGCGTGACCGTGGGCGCGCTGATCGCCGTCAACGCGCTGGGCGACGTGGTCGATCCGGCCAGCGGCCGGCCCATCGCCGGCGCCCGCAGTGCCGACGGGCGCCTGCACGGCAGCGTGGCGCGGGCGCTGGCCGGCGAACGGCCGCTGTCCCTGCTGTCGGGCACGCAGACCACCATCGGCGTGATCGCCACCGACGCGCCGCTCACCAAGGCGCAGTGCCAGCGCCTGGCCGGCGCCGGCCACGACGGGCTGGCGCGTGCCATCCGCCCGGTGCACACCATGAGCGACGGCGACACGCTGTTCGCCCTCGCCACCGGGCAGACGCGGGCGCTGGACTTCAACGTCCTGTGCAGCATGGCCGGCGAGGCGGTGGCACGCGCCTGCGTGAACGCCGTGCAGGCCGCGCGGAGCCTGAGCGTGGCCGGCGTGCAACTCCCGGCTGCTATCGATATCGAAGCTGCCGGCGCAAGCCTGGAAAGGGCTGGGGGCCAAGTTCAGCCATGATCCGCCCGCTGCGCCAGACCCTCGTGCTGTGGCTGCTGTCGCTGCGCGACCTGCTGGTGTCGGCCGGGCCGGTGCTGCTGCTGGCGCTGGGCGTGCTGGTGGCGGCCTACGCCTGGCTCGACCCGCAGCCGCCACGCCAGGTGACCCTGGCCACCGGGCCGGCCGGCAGCGCCTACGCCGAGTTCGGCACGCGCTATGCGCAGGCGCTGGCGCGCCAGGGCATCCGCGTGCGCCTGCTGGCCACCGAAGGTGCGCAGGCCAACCTGCAGGCGCTGCGCGATGGCGTGGCCGACCTCGCCTTCGTGCGTGGCGGCAGCGCCGACCCGCAAGCCGACAGCGAAGCCGGCATCGCCTCGCTGGGCGCCCTGTTCTATGAACCGGTGTGGGTGTTCCATCGGACTGATGCGACCGCCGGTCGTGCGCCAGCAGCTACTCCTTCTGTAGCAAAAGAGGCGCCCGGCATGACCCGGCTGACGCAGCTGCGCGGCCTGCGCGTGAACATCGACCAGCCCGGCAGCGGCGTGCCCGAACTGGTGCAGCGCCTGCTGGCGGCCAACGCCATAGGCGGCGACGACATCGTGGCCAGCCAGCTGCCGCCCGAGGCCGCCACCGAAGCCCTGCTGGGTGGCTCCCTGGACGCGCTGGTGCTGGTCAGCGCGCCCGAGTCGCCGGTGGTCGGCCGCCTGCTGCGCGCGCCCCGCATCGCGCTGATGGACGTGGCCCGGGCCGACGCCTATGCGCGCCGCTTCGCGTTCGTGCAGTCGGTCACGCTGCCGCGCGGCGTGGCCGATCTGGCGGCCGACCTGCCGCCCCACGATGTGGCGCTGCTGGCCACCACCACCTCGCTGCTGACGCGCGAGCAGACCCACCCGGCGCTGCGCCAGTTGTTCGCGCAGGCGGCGCAGGGCCTGCATGGCGACACCGGCTGGTTCAACCGTGCGCGCGACTTTCCCAACACGCGCACCAGCGAGCTGCCCGTCAGCGCCGAGGGCGACCGCGCCATCAACGGCACGCCGCCGTTCTGGCAGCGCTACCTGCCGTTCTGGGCCAGCAACCTGCTGGAGCGCATGTGGCTGGTGATCGGCGGCCTGATCGTGCTGCTGCTGCCCTTGTCGCGCGTGGTGCCGCCGCTCTACACCTACCGGGTGCGCCAGCGCGTGTTCCGCTGGTATGCGCGGCTGCGCCGCATCGAGGCGCGGCTCGCCGAAGCGCCGGCCGAGCGCGAACTGCTGCTGAACGAGCTGGACGAACTTGACCGCCTGGCCAACCAGACCACGGTGCCACTGGCCCACACCGACGAGCTGTACGCGCTGCGCGGCCACATCGAGGCGGTGCGCCGACGGGCGCTGGCGAGACCGTACAACGATGCATGAAATCGGCCTCCAGCGCTTATCCATCAAGCGCCAGAAGCTACCATTTCAATAGCAATCGAAGATCTGCTGAACGGCCAGCGGGTCCTGCGTGTGCGTGAGCGCCAGCGCCGTCAGCAGGCGCGCGCGCGGCGCGTTCTGGTCGTCGGTGACGACCCAGCCGTGGGCATCGTCGTCGGCGTTGGCGTTGCGCACCAGAACCCCCGCCGCGGCGCGCGAGGCGCGCACCAGCAGCACGCCGCGCGCGCGCAGGCTGGCCAGCGGCGCCTTCAGATACTCCGGCACGGTGCCGCCGCCGAAGCCCGCGTGCACGATGGCGCGCGCGCCCAGCGCCAGCCAGGCATCGTAGATTTCGGCCCGCATGTTGCCGTGGCTGGCCACCACGCCGACCAGCGGCAGCGCATCGAGCGCGCCGATGTCGAACGCGCTGCCCGTGGTGTGCGGGCGCGTCAGCGCGCGGTACCAGCGCGGCGCGCCCTGCGCCACCAGGCCCAGCGGACCGTGCGGCGAGGCAAAGGCGTCCAGCCGCGCCGCATGCACCTTGCTGACGTCGCGCGCGCTGTGGATTTCTTCATTCATCACCACCAGCACGCCGCGCCCGGCGGAAGACGGGTGCGCCGCCACGGCCACCGCGTGCAGCAGGTTGGCCGGCCCGTCCGCCGCCAGCGCGGTGGCCGGCCGCATGGCCCCGGTCAGCACGATGGGCTTGGCGCTCCTGACGGTCAGATGCAGGAAATAGGCCGACTCTTCCAGCGTGTCGGTGCCGTGGGTGATGACCACGCCATCGACGTCGTCGCGCGCGCACAGCTCGGCGACGCGGCGCGCCAGACGCAGCAGCAGTGCGTCGGTGAAGTCGGCCGAATCGATCTGCAACAGCTGCTCGGCACGCAGATCGGCCAGCCGCGCCAGTGCCGGCACGCCGGCCACCAGCGCCTCGGCGCCGACCACGGCCGAACGGTAGGCGGCCGACAACCCGGCTTCCGCTGCCGTGCCGGCGCCGGCAATGGTGCCGCCGGTGCCCAGCAGGACAAGGCGCGGGCGCCGGGGGGCGGTCATGGCAGGCAGGGCCGCGGCCGTCGGTCTGGCATCCGTTGCTCAGCGGCCGAAGCCGCCCTTGCGCGATTTGTTGCGGCCACCGCCGCCCTTGCCGCGCCCCATCAGGTCGATGCTGGTGCGCATCGGGTCGGGCTGGCCGACGGCGCCGTGGCTGGGGCCGCGCGGCGCGCTGCGGCGGCCGTGCAGGTTGGTCTGCAGCGGGTCGATGTGGCGCGGCAGGTGTTCGAGGTCGCGGTCATCCTCGTCGTCGAACCCGAACTCGCGCGTGGCTCGCGCCTGCGGTGCGCGCGGCGCCTGGGCGCCCGCAGGGCTGCCGGGGCGCTGGCCCTGCACGCCCCCAGCGCCGCCCCGACCGCGCCGCCGGCGGCTGCGGCCCGTGCGTTCGCCCGTCGCCGCAGCACCCTGCGGGGCGCGCCCCTGGGCGGCGTCGGAATCGCCCTGCGCCGCATCGTCGGCCCGCAACGGGCCATCCGACGCCGCGCGTGCCGGCGCCGGCCGGCCGGGCGCCGCCGCCCGCCCACGCTGGCCCTGGGCGGCCTTGTTGTCGCGGATGCGCTGCATCATCTCCTGACGCGCGGCGCGCGCCGCGGCCTGCATCACCTCACGGCTGGGCGGCTTGCCCAGACCGCCCCACAGGGTCTGGCGACCCATGGCGATCGGCTCGGCCCTTTCGCCCTCCTCGGGGCCAAAACCGTCGAGGATGCGCACCGGGATCTGCTGGCGCGTGAAACGCTCGATCTCGTGCATGAACCCTTCCTCGTCCATGCACACCAGGCTGACCGCCTCGCCACTGGCGCCGGCGCGGCCGGTGCGGCCGATGCGGTGCACGTAGTCTTCGGGCACGTTGGGGATGTCGTAGTTCACCACATGCGGCAGCTCGTCGATGTCGATGCCGCGCGCGGCGATGTCGGTGGCCACCAGGGCACGCAGCTCACCGCTCTTGAAGTCGGCCAGCGCCTGGGTGCGCGCGCTCTGGCTCTTGTTGCCGTGCAGCGCCATGGCCTTGATGCCGCGCTCGTTCAGGTAGTCGGCCACCTTGTTGGCGCCGAATTTGGTGCGCGTGAACACCAGCACCTGGCTCCACTGGCCCTCGCCGATCAGGTGCGCCAGCACGTCCTTCTTGCGGTTGCGGCCCACCGGGTAGATGGCCTGGCGGATGCGCTCCACCGTGGTGTTGGGCGGCGTCACCTGGATGCTGCGCGGGTTGCGCAGCAGGCCGGCGGCCAGCTCGCGGATATCGTCGCTGAAGGTGGCGGAAAACAGCAGGCTCTGCTTGTCGGCCGGCAGCAGCGCCAGCACCTTCTTGACGTCGTGGATGAAGCCCATGTCGAGCATGCGGTCGGCTTCGTCCAGCACCAGGATTTCGACGCCCGACAGGTCGATGTGGTCCTGGCCCTCCAGGTCCAGCAGGCGGCCGGGGGTGGCCACCAGGATGTCGACACCGGCGCGGATGCGTTCGATCTGCGGGTTCATGCCGACGCCGCCGAAGATCACGGTCGACTTCAGGCTCAGGTGCTGGCCGTAGGTGCGCACGGATTCTTCGACCTGCGCCGCCAGCTCGCGCGTGGGCGTGAGCACCAGCGCGCGGATGGCGCCGGGGCGACGCGCCGGCCGGCCGTTCAGCAGGTGCAGCATCGGCAGCGTGAAGCCGGCCGTCTTACCGGTGCCGGTCTGGGCGCCGGCCAGCAGGTCGTGCCCCTGCAGCACCACGGGAATGGCTTGGGCCTGGATGGGGGTGGGCTCGGTGTAGCCCTGTTCTTGGACCGCGCGCAGGATGGCGGGCGCCAGGTTCAGTGATTCAAAGCTCATCAGATTGGTTGCGCCGGTCTCTGGTCGGCGCTGGTGCTGACTGCCCGCTCCGGCTGACAAGCCGGCCAGTCAGGGGCGGCAGCGGGTTCTTCTTGAAGTGGGCCGCCCGGCATCGTGGCGGAAGACCCCAGCGGAAGAGCTGACCATGCGGCGAACTGGTGATCCGCAGGCCCGCGCATTATCGCATGCCGCGGTCGCCGGGGCGCTGTGGCCCGCCGGCGACGCCGGCGCGCGTCAGGCCGGCTGCGGATTGCGCAGCCGGATGTGCAGCTCGCGCAGCTGCTTCTCGTCGACCGGGCTGGGCGCCTGGGTCAGCAGGTCCTGCGCGCGCTGAGTCTTGGGGAAGGCAATCACGTCGCGGATCGACTCGGCGCCGGTCATCAGGGTGATCAGGCGGTCCAGACCGAAGGCCAGGCCGCCGTGCGGGGGCGCGCCGTACTGCAGGGCGTCGAGCAGGTAGCCGAACTTGGCACGCTGGTCCTCGGGGCCGATGTTGAGCGCGGCGAACACCTTGGCCTGCACGTCGGCGCGGTGGATACGCACCGAGCCGCCGCCCAGTTCCCAACCGTTCAGCACCATGTCATAGGCCTTGGCGAGGCACTTGCCAGGGTCGCTGTCCATGAGGTCTTCGTGGCCGTCCTTCGGGCTGGTGAAGGGGTGGTGCACGGCCACCCAGCGGTTGTCTTCCTCGTCATGCTCGAACATGGGGAAGTCCACCACCCACAGCGGGGCCCAGCGGTCTTCGAACAGGCCGTTGGCCTTGCCAAACTCGCTGTGGCCGATCTTCAGGCGCAGCGCGCCGATGCTGTCGTTGACGATCTTCGTCTTGTCGGCGCCGAAGAACAGGATGTCGCCGTCCTGCGCACCGGTGCGCTTGAGAATTTCAGCGATGGCGGCATCGTGGATGTTCTTCACGATGGGCGACTGCAAACCGTCGCGCCCCTTGGCCACTTCGTTGACCTTGATCCAGGCCAGGCCCTTGGCGCCGTAGATCTTGACGAATTCGGTGTAGCCGTCGATCTCGCCGCGGCTGATCTGCGCGCCACCGGGCACGCGCAGGGCGACCACGCGACCGCCCGGGGTGGTGGCGGGGCCGCTGAAGACCTTGAAGTCCACGTCGGTCATCACGTCGGTCAGCTCGGTGAATTCGAGCTTGACGCGCAGATCGGGCTTGTCCGAACCGAAGCGGTGCATCGCCTCGGCGTAAGGCATGGTGGGGAACGCGCCCAGATCCACGCCCAGCTGCTGCTGGAACACCTCGCGGATCATGCGCTGGAAGATGGCGCGGATTTCCTCCTCGTTCAGGAACGAGGTCTCGCAGTCGATCTGCGTGAACTCGGGCTGGCGGTCGGCGCGCAGGTCCTCGTCACGGAAGCACTTGGTGATCTGGTAGTAGCGGTCGTAGCCGGCCACCATCAGCATCTGCTTGTACAGCTGGGGCGACTGCGGCAGCGCGAAGAACTGGCCGTCGTGCACGCGGCTGGGCACGAGGTAGTCGCGCGCGCCCTCGGGCGTGCTCTTGCCCAGCATGGGGGTTTCGATGTCGACGAAGCCTTCCTTGTCGAGGAAGTTGCGCACCTGGATGGCGGTTTTGTAGCGCAGCATCAGGTTGCGCTGCATGGCCGGGCGGCGCAGGTCGAGCACGCGGTGCGTCAGGCGGGTGGTTTCCGACAGGTTGTCGTCATCGAGCTGGAACGGCGGCGTGACCGAGGGGTTGAGCACCACCAGCTCGTGGCACAGCACCTCGATCTTGCCGCTCTTGAGGTTGTCGTTGCTGGTGCCCTCGGGGCGCGCGCGCACCAGGCCCTTGACCTGGATGCAGAACTCGTTGCGCAGGTCCTCGGCAACGCTGAACATCCCGGGCCGGTCGGGGTCGCACACCACCTGCACATAGCCTTCACGATCGCGCAGATCGACGAAGATCACGCCGCCGTGGTCGCGCCGGCGGTTGACCCAGCCGCACAGGCTCACGGTCTGACCGATCAGGGCCTCGGTCACGAGGCCGCAGTAGTGGGTACGCATCGACATGGAATGGACTTTCGGAAAACGGTTCAGGGCCGGCCAGGTCAGCCGGCAGGAGGTGATTGCCGGGCATCGGCGGGAGCGCTGACGACCTGCGCCTGCAGCGGCTCGGGCACGGCCTCGCCGGGTGGACACGGCTGGCGCTGGGGCGGCGCCACCACGCCCATGGAAATCACGTACTTCAGCGCCTCGTCCACGCTCATGCGCAGCTCGATGGCGTCGGCCCGCGGCACCATCAGGAAGAAGCCCGAAGTGGGGTTGGGCGTGGTCGGCACATAGACGCTGATGCAGTCGGGCGGCAGGTGGCAGCTGACCTCGCCCTCCGGCTTGCCGGTGACGAAGGCGATGGTCCAGGCACCGGGGCGCGGGTACTGGATCAGCAGCGCCTTGGAAAAGGCCTGACCGTTGCCTGAAAACAGGGTGTCGGACACCTGCTTGACGCCGGAATAGATGCTGCGCACCACCGGAATGCGCGTCATCAGCCGGTCCCACTGCCGCACCGACCACTGGCCGAACATGTTGGCCACGAACACGCCGGTGCTGAAGATGACGATGGCCACCAGGATCACACCCAGACCGGGCACGTGGCGCAGTCGGTTGGCCAGCGGCCCCAGGCCCGGCACCATGGCTTCGGCCGCCGACAGCACGCCCAGGAAGATGCCATCCAGGATGCCGAGCAGCCACAGCAGCACCCACACCGTCACGCCCATGGGCAGCCACACCAGCAGGCCGGTGATGAAGTATTGCCGCAGGCGGGACATCATGGGATGCGGTTCTCTTGAGGATCAGCTGCCGGCGGGCGCTGGGCTGCTGCTGGCGGGGGCCGGGGCGGCGGGCGCGGGCGCCGCGGCTTGCGCCGCCGCGGGTGCGGGCGACGGCGCGGCCGCGCCCCCTTTGGAGCCGCCGTCGCGGAAATCGGTCACGTACCAGCCCGAGCCCTTGAGCTGAAAGCCGGCGGCGGTGAGCTGCTTCTCGAACGCCGCCTGTCCGCAGGACGGGCACTCGGCCAGGGGCGGGTCGGACATCTTCTGCAGCACGTCCTTGGCAAAACCGCAGGCGGCGCACTTGTAGGCGTAGATGGGCATGGCGAACGCGAAATCAGGCTGGGGCAAAAAACTTTTCATTATAAAAGTTCGGCCCTTGCCACGCCGCCGTGGCTGCGACGCCCCTGTGGTGCCCCCTGCGGTGCGTCAGCGCGCCGGCTCGCCCGTGACGGCCTCGCGTTCCACCAGGTGGTGGACGTAGCCCTTGTGGTTGGGCAGCCATTGCGGCGCCAGCGAACCGAACACCATGCCGACGATCGCCGCCAGCACGCCGGCCAGCTGCTGTGGGAAGGCCTCGTTCAGCATCGGGCTGGCCACGAACAGCACCCACACGCCGATGCCCATCACCACCGCCAGCAGCGCGCCCTGGGTGGTGGCGCGCCGCCAGTAGACGCCAAACGCCAGCGGCACGAAGGCGCCCACCAGTGGCACCTGGTAGGCGCCCGAGACCAGCTCGTAGATGGACGAGCCTTCCATGGTGATCGAATAGACCAGCACGCACAGGGTGAACACCAGCACGCTGATGCGCATGGCCTTCAGGGTTTCGGCGTCGTTCATGCCCGGGCGCAGGTTGCGCAGGATGTTTTCGACGAAGGTGGTGGCCGGCGCCAGCAGCGTGGCCGAGGCGGTGGACATGATGGCCGACAGCAGGGCGCCGAAGAAGGCCACCTGCAGCAGCACCGGCATGTGGCCCATCACCAGCGTGGGCAGCACCTTCTGCGGGTCGTCGTCCAGCAGCGCCGCGGTCTCGGGCATCACCAGCAGCGCGGCCATGACGATGAACATCGGCACGAAGGCGAAGGCGATGTACAGCAGCCCGCCGATCACCGGCCCGCGCTGGGCGGTCTTGACGTCGCGTGAGGACATCACGCGCTGGAACACGTCCTGCTGCGGAATGGAGCCCAGCATCATGGTGATGCCGGCGGCAAAGAAGAACACCCATTCCTTCAGGCCGCCAGTGGGCAGGAAGTTGAACTTGCCTTCGCGTGCGGCGTAGGCCACCACCTTGTCGGCACCGCCGGCCATGTCGCCGGCGTACCAGGCGATGGCCAGCAGACCGGCGGTGATGACGATCATTTGCAGGAAATCGGTCAGCGCCACCGACCACATGCCGCCATACAGCGTGTAGACCAGCACCACCAGGGTGCCGATGACCATGCCCATGGTGAGCGACACCGCGCCCTGGCTGAGCAGGTTGAACACCAGACCGAGCGCCGTGATCTGCGCGCCCACCCAGCCCAGGTAGCTGAAGATGATGATCAGCGAGCACAGCACCTCGACCACCCGACCGTAGCGCTGGCGGTAGTAGTCGCCGATGGTGATGATGTGGCGCAGGTACAGCTTGCGGGCGAAGAACAGGCCCACCAGCACCAGACACAGGCCGGCACCGAACGGGTCTTCCACGGTGCCGTGCAGGCCTTCCTTGACGAACTGCGCCGGCGCGCCCAGCACCGTTTCGGAACCGAACCAGGTCGCGAAGGTGGTGGCGATGACCACCGCCAGCGGCAGGCTGCGCCCGGCCACCGCGTAGTCGGCCGTGTTCTTCACCCGCGTGGCGGCGTACAGGCCGATGGCGATCGAGATCACCAGGTACAGCACGATGAAGCTGATCAGCATGCCCGTGCCCTCCGCGCGGTCATGACCACCGTCCGTTCACCGATCATCACACCCTCCGAGTTTTGCTACGTTGTTGATAGCTGCTGGCGCATACCCAGAAAGCGCCGCAGGCCGATTTGATTCAAAACCCATGCCCCCGCCAGGCCAGCAGCGCGCCGGTCAGCGCCAGCCCCAGCAGCAGGCCACCCACCGCCGTGGCACGCAGCAGACGGCGCGTGCGGCGCTGTTCCTCGCGCAGCTCATGCAGCTCGCGGCGCAGCTCGTCGCTCGGCCGCTGCTGCAGATAGGCATGCAGCAGCCGCGGCAGATCGGGCAGCATTTTGGCGTAGTACGGCGCCTGGCTCTTGAACTCGCGCCACAGCCGCTGCGGGCCGATCTGCTCGAGCATCCATTGCTCCAGAAACGGCTTGGCGGTGCTCCACAGGTCCAGTTCGGGGTCGAGCTGGCGCCCCAGGCCCTCGATGTTCAGCAGCGTCTTCTGCAGCAGCACCAGCTGTGGCTGGATTTCGACGTTGAAGCGGCGCGAGGTCTGGAACAGGCGCATCAGCACCATGCCGAGCGAGATGTCCTTCAGCGGCCGATCGAAGTAGGGCTCGCACACGCTGCGCACGGCCGATTCGAGCTCGTCCACGCGCGTGCCGGCCGGCACCCAGCCGCTTTCGATGTGCAGCTCGGCCACGCGCTTGTAGTCGCGGCGGAAGAAGGCGGTGAAGTTTTGCGCCAGGTATTCCTTGTCGACCTCGGTCAGCGTGCCGACGATGCCGAAATCGAGCGAGATGTAGCGCCCGAAGGTGGCCGGATCGACGCTGACCATGATGTTGCCCGGGTGCATGTCGGCGTGGAAGAAGCCGTCGCGAAACACCTGGGTGAAGAAGATGGTCACGCCGTCGCGCGCCAGTCTGGGGATGTCGACCCCGGCCTCGCGCAGGCGCTCGACCTGGCTGATCGGAATGCCCTGCATGCGCTCCATCACCAGCACGTCGGGCCGCGCCAGCTCCCAGATCATCTCCGGGATCAGCACCAGGTTCAGCCCCGCCATGTTGCGCCGCAGCTGCGCGGCGCTGGCGGCTTCGCGCATCAGGTCCAGCTCGTCGTGCAGGTATTTGTCGAATTCGGCCACCACCTCGCGCGGCTTGAGGCGTTTGCCATCGGCCGACAGGCGTTCGACCCAGGTGGCCATCATGCGGATCAGCTGCAGATCCTGCTCGATCACCTTCAGCATGCCCGGGCGCAGCACCTTCACCGCCACCTCGCGCTCGCGCCCGCCGGCGTCGCGCAGGGTGGCAAAGTGCACCTGGGCGATGGAGGCGCTGGCCACCGGCTGGCGCTCGAAATGCGTGAACAGCTCGCCCAGCGGCTTGCGGAAGGCACGCTCGATGGTGGCCACCGCCGCTTCGGGCGGAAACGGTGGCACGCGGTCCTGCAGCAGGGCCAGTTCGTCGGCAATGTCGGGCGGCAGCAGGTCGCGCCGCGTCGACAGCACCTGGCCGAACTTGACGAAGATCGGCCCCAGGCGCTGCAGCGCCTCACGCAGGCGCTGGCCCCGCGGCGCCGACAGATCGCGCCCGAGGGTGGCGATGCGCGCCAGCAGGCGCAGGCCCGGGTGCTCGAAGCTGGTCAGCACCAGTTCGTCCAGCCCATGGCGCAGAGCCACCCACACGATGGTGGTGGCCCGCAGCACGCGCGTCACCGGCGCCTCCCCGACGCGCTCATGCGCCGCCTGCCCGGTCCTGACCGGGCAGGCTGGCGATGAACCTGCGCAGCCCCTGCGCCAGGGTGCTGCCCAGGCGTGCCAGCTGGTGCGCGGGAGCGTCGCCGATCAGCCGCGACAGGTCTTCCTCCAGATCCCAGCGCACGTGGTCGACCAGCCAGTTGACTTCGGCGGCGAACTGCACATCGCCCTCGATGCGCACCCCGGGCCGCTCGCCGCGCACGGCGTGGCGCGCCAGATCGAGCGGCGAGCTGTCGGTGACCGTGAGCAGCAGGTCGGGCGTGGCCTCGGGCACGCGCTCGCACAGTCCGGCCGGGGTGGCCGCCAGCTGCAGGTTGAAGTCGCGCCACTGCACGCGCACCACGCGACCCTGCTGGCGCGCCAGCCGGGCCTGGGCTTCGGGCTCCTGCATCAGCACGTGGTTGAGGAACAGCACCACGCGGTGCTGCATCTCGTCGACCAGCCAGTCGGGCGCCTTCAGCTGCTCGCCCAACTTGCCGAATGCCTCGGCCACCAGTGAGAAGGGGGACTTCATCGTCATGGGGGCGATTATTCCTGACAAATGGCGGCGTCGGCCGCCCAGATGCACGCGTTCTTCCTGCCTGGCACGGACACAAAAAAGCCCGGCAAGCCGGGCTTCGGGGCGGGCCGGGCCGGTACGCCCGGCCGGTCGTCACTGCAGTGCCTGCACCCCCGCCACCAGCCAGCCGCCGCGGCCCTGGCGCGGCTTGGTCATGTTCCAGACCTCGCGGAACGGGCTCGGGCCGGCCGAGGCGTCCTCGCGGATCATGCCGCTGAACTCGACGCTGGCCATGTACACGTCGGCCAGCTCCTCGATGCCCAGCAACTGCGCCTCCAGCATCACCACCTCGGTCTGGTTGGCCTGACCCGGCGCACCGCGCTCGCGCTCGGCCAGCTGGGACTGGATTTCGGCCAGCATCTCGTCGGTCATCATGGCGCGCAGCGCCGGGATGTCGGAGCGGTCCCAGGCATCCTGCAGGGTGATGAAGTTGCGCTTGGCGGCCTCGGTGAAGCCGGCGATGTCGAAATCGGCCGGCACACCCCAGCCCTGGGCGCCACGCAGCCCGGAGCCGATGATCGATCCCCCCGAGGCGCCACCGGCGTCAAACGGCGCCGCCTGACCTTCCCAGGGACGGGCCGAGGCGTCGTTGCCCACCTTGGTCGGGTTGTACTGGCGCGGTGTGATCGGCTGCGCGGCACCGGCGCCCTGGTAGGCCATGCCGGGCCCGCCGGCGGCCGCGGCACCACGCCCGCGGCGCAGCATGCCGATCACCGTCAGCACCACCATGCCCAGCAACAGGATCAGCAGGACGTTGCCGAACGCCTGACCCAGGCCCAGCGCGTGGGCCAGCCAGGCCAGGCCCAGACCGGCCGCCAGACCGCCCAGCATGCTGCCCCAGGGTTTGCGCGCGGCCGCACCGGCCGCGCCTGCCGCCGCCGCACCGCCCGCGGCGGCACCGGCGGTGGCGCTGGACTGCGCCGGCGCCACCGGCGTGCCGGGGCCGGCCGCTTCGCGCTGCGTCACGTTGCTGGACTGGCGCCCGAGCGACTTGCCACCGCCCAGGCGCTTGGCCTCGGCCTCGAAGCTGAACGCGCCGGTCAGCACCACCGCCAGCAGCAGCGTGAAGAAATGAGAAACGAGCTTCTTGAGGTTCATGACTGACCGGACTCCCCTGACGACTGAAAGTTCCACACGGATATCCACGGCTTTATAAAGGTTATCCGCATTTGATGCCGACATGCAAGGCAACGACCCCAGCCGTCATGCTGTGATAGTCGACATGACCGAAACCGTTGGCCTTCATCAACGCCTTGAGTTCTTCCTGGTTGGGGTGCATGCGGATCGATTCGGCCAGGTAGCGGTAGCTGTCGGCGTCGCCTGCCACCAGCCGCCCCAGCCGCGGCAGCACCTGGAACGAATACAGGTCGTAGGCCTTGCGCAGCGGCCGCGCCACCTGCGAAAACTCCAGCACCAGCAGCCGACCGCCCGGCTTGAGCACGCGCGCCATCTCGCGCAGGGCCTGGTCCTTGTGCGTCATGTTGCGCAGACCGAAGGCGACGCTGACCACGTCGAACCGCTCGTCGGGAAAAGGCAAGGCCTCGGCGTCGCACACCGTGGTGGGCAGGATCACCCCGGCATCCAGCAGGCGGTCGCGCCCGGTGCGCAGCATGGCTTCGTTGATGTCGGTGTGCACCACCTGCCCATGCGGGCCGACCCGGCGGGCGAAGGCCAGCGCCAGATCGCCGGTGCCGCCGGCGATGTCCAGCACGCTCTGACCCGGCTGCAGGTTGGCCACCATCACGGCATAGGCCTTCCAGGCCCGGTGCAGGCCACCGGACATGAGGTCGTTCATGAGGTCGTACCGCGCGGCGACCGAATCGAACACGCCGCGCACGCGGCGCGCCTTGTCCTGTTCGTCAACCGACTGGAAACCGAAATGCGTGGTGGCCATGGGGCGCTGCCGTGGTGGTGGATCGCTGCGGGAAACGGCGCCCACCGCTCGCGCGGCTGACGCCCTGGCGTCAAGTGTAAGGCGCGCCATGCCCATAATGGCCGCATGCCACGCCCCAGCCAGCTTCTGCATCCGCAGCGCGAACCCGCGCGTCCCCTGCCCGCCGCCACCGTGCTGCTGCTGCGCGACACGCCCGCCGGCATCGAAGTGCTGATGACGCGCCGCTCGCTGAACGCCAGTTTTGCCCCCGGCGCCTACGTGTTTCCCGGCGGCGGCATCGACCCCCAGGACGCCGCCGCCCACGGTCAGGCGACATGCCGACCCACGCAGAGCCAGGCCCACCTGACCCAGGCCATCGCCGCCATCCGCGAAAGCTTCGAGGAGTTGGGGGTGCTGCTGGCGCGGCGTGCCGACGGCACGCCGGCCGACGCGAGCGACGTGGCGGCGCTCGACCGCCACGCCCCGCTGGCGGCCCAGTGCGCCGCGCGCGGCCTGACGCTGGCGGCGGCCGACGTCCACATGCTGGCGCACTGGATCACCGACCGCGACCTGCCGCGGCGCTTCGACGTGCCCTTTCTGGTCGCCCGCATGCCGGACGGCCAGACCCCGGTGGCCGACGACGCCGAGCAGTTCGAACCCGTGTGGGTGCGCCCGGCCGACGCGCTGGCGCGCCACGAGGCGGGGCAATTCTTCATCATCTTCCCCACCATCCGCACGCTGCAGCGCCTGCAGCACTACCCCGACGTCGCCGCCGTGCTGGCCGCCTGCGCCAGCGAACGGCCGCTATGGGCCAGCTGCCCGCGCGCCGGCTGGCTGGCCGGCAAGGAAGCGCGCTACATGGAGCACGAGATGCCCTTTGGCGAACTGGCGCTGGTGACGCCCGATGGCCAGCTGCTGCATGCGCTCGACTGGCAGTCCGAGCAGCCGGTGCCGCTGCTCAAGAACGTGCAGCGCCTGACGGCGCCCAACCCCGGCTTCATGACCGGCCCGGGCACCAACAGCTACCTGGTGGGCGACCCGCGCAGCGGCTACATCGCCATCGATCCCGGCCCGGCCGACCCGGCCCATGTGGAGCGGCTGTGGCGTGCCGCCGGCGGGCACATCCGCGCCATCGTCTGCACCCACTCGCACCCCGACCACTCACCCGGCGCCCTGCCCCTGCAGGCCCTGTGCCAGCCGCCACCGCCCATCCTGGGACTGCCTTCGCTGCCCACGGCGCGCGCCCACAGCCAGTTCCAGCCCGACCGCGCGCTACAGGATGGAGAGCGCCTGGCGCTGACCGGGCAAGCCCCGGACGGCGAAATCACCACCCATACGCTGCGCGCGATCCACACCCCTGGCCACGCCGCCAACCATGTCTGCCTGCTGCTGGAAGAAGACGGCCTGCTGTTCAGCGGCGACCACATCCTGAACGGCAGCACCACCGTCATCGACCCGCCGGATGGGGACATGACGGCCTACCTGGAATCGCTGGACAAGCTCGACGCCGCCTGTGCCGAGGCCCAGGCGCACTTCATCCTGCCGGCCCACGGCCACGTGCTGGGCCAGGCGCGCGACACCATCGCCCATCTTAAGGCGCACCGGCTGGCGCGCGAAGCCAAGGTGCTGGCGGTGATGAAGGCCGACCCCCACGGCACGCTGGACGACTGGGTGGCCAAGGCCTACGACGACGTGCCCGAGCGCGTCTGGCCGGTGGCCAGGCGTTCGCTGCTGGCGCATGTGGAGCGCCTCCGGGCCATGGCGCCGGGCAACGACTGAGCCTATTGATCCGGCCCTTTGAAGTCTCACATTCGGTTCGGGCCGAGCTTGTCGATGTCTTCGTCATGCTCAGGGCGAACGGTGACGATTTCATGGGGCCGGATCCATGGCCACGGCAGATGACCGCTTGTCAACGTCGGGCAGGCCGCGCCCATGCGCGTCAAGGGCCTTCACCTGTGGGGTGAGCACGCCACGCACCCACCCGCGGCGCGGCGCCAGGACACCAACGGGCGGACACGAAGGGCGCGAAACAGGCATCGGGCTGTTTCGCGCGCTTGGCGTGCTTTCGCGTCCTCCGCGTCCGGATGTCCGCCTGCCGGGCGCAAAAAATGTGTGAAGCCCACCGATACGCCGGATTCTGTGCGGCGCGGTTGCCCGCGCCGTGACCGCCATCAATCTGGGCCGCCGGTCGCCCGTGCGGCTCGGTGCCACCTACCCGCCAGCTCCGCGGGTCACGTCAACGCTGGCCTACTTGGTGTTGCTGCGCGCAGAGATTGCCCGTTTCACCCGCACTCAAGCGGCTCGTCTCTGTTGCTCTGATCCTCACCTCACGGTGGACAGGTGTTACCTGCTGCGCTGCCCTGTGCAGTCCGGACGTTCCTCCAGCGCGCCCTTTCGGGCCTTGCGCCAGCGGCGGTCTGGCGGGCTTCACGGCCGTGATTATCCGCCCAGCGGGCGCCGGCTGCACGCGGCCGCCGTTCACTCCAGCATGGCCAGGATGGTGTAGGCGATCAGCAGCAGCGCGCCGGCCGTGCCCAGCACCATCAGGCCCAGGCCCCAGCGCGATTCGCGCGTGGCAAAGCCGATCAGCATCATCAGGCAGCTGACGCCCAGCATCAGCATGGTGGAGTCGAACAGGGTCATGGGGGCACGTGGTGACAGCCGGAAAGTGAGCCATTGTGACCTGCCGCGCGGCGGGGCATATCGATATCACGCCAGGTGGGATCAAGGCTCGCACAATAGGTGCCCCTGCCCATCACCGACCGGAGAGACACACCATGCCCGCCGACAACGTCCTGCAAACCATCGGCCGCACGCCGCACGTGCGCATCCGCCGCCTGTTCGGCCCCGAGGCCCGGGTGTGGGTCAAGTGCGAGCGCGCCAACCCGGGTGGCTCGATCAAGGATCGCATCGCCCTGGCCATGATCGAGGCGGCCGAGCAAAGCGGCCAGCTGCAGCCCGGCAGCACCATCATCGAGCCCACCAGCGGCAACACCGGCGTCGGCCTGGCGATGGTGGCGGCCGTCAAGGGCTACCGCCTGGTGCTGGTGATGCCCGACAGCATGAGCGTCGAGCGGCGCCGGCTGATGCTGGCCTACGGTGCCAGCTTCGACCTGACGCCGCGCGACCAGGGCATGAAGGGCGCCATCGCCCGCGCCGAGGAGCTGGCCGCGCAGCTGCGCGCCGCCGGCCAGGGGGCCTGGATCCCGCAGCAGTTCGACAACCCGGCCAACGCGGCGGTGCACGAACAGACCACGGCGCAGGAAATCCTGGCCGACTTTCCCGACGGGCTGGACGCGCTGATCACCGGCGTCGGCACCGGCGGCCACCTGACGGGCTGCGCGCGCGTGCTGAAGGCGCGCTGGCCGCAGCTGAAGGTGTTTGCCGTCGAGCCCGACCAGTCGCCCGTGATCAGCGGCGGCGCGCCCGGCCCGCACCCGATCCAGGGCCTGGGCGCCGGCTTCATCCCGAAGAACCTGGACACCGCGCTGCTGGACGGCGTGATCCAGGTCGGCGCCGAAGCCGCGCGCGACTACGGCCGCCGCTGCGCGCGCGAGGAAGGGCTGCTGGTGGGCATCAGCAGCGGCGCCGCGCTGGCGGCCATCGCACAGAAGCTGCCCGAGCTGCCGGCCGGCAGCCGCATCCTGGGCTTCAACTACGACACCGGTGAACGCTACCTGTCGGTGGACGGCTATCTGCCAACCTGAGGCGGCGGCGCCACCGACCCGACCGGCATAGAATGCCCGCCGGCGCGCCGCGCCGCCACAGCCTCTGGACAGACACCATGAACCGCTGCTCGAACGTTCTCCGAACTACGTTTTTTATAGCTGCCAGCGCTTGCCTGGTAAGCGCTGGACTCGGTTTTCATGCCGAAGTCCGGGCGGAACGGGGCTTTCCGCTCAAGACCGAGCGGGCCGAGATGAAGTTCATCGAGCTGCCCGATGTGCTGCTCAACGGCAAGCCCGAGCGGCTGGCGCACGCGGTGCGCGTGCGCGACGAGCGCAACGCCATCGTGATGCCGGGTGTGGTCAACGGTCGCACCGCCGTCGTCAACTACCTGCGCGATGCCCGCGGCCAGGTGCGCGAGGTGTGGATCCTGTCGCCGCAGGAAGCGGCGCTGCCGCTCAAGCCGGTGCCGACCACGCGGCGGCCGGCGCCCAGCGCCGACGCCACCGCGTCCTACACCCATTGACCCTGACGCGGCGGCGTCCACGCGCCGCCTCGTCGTCGGCCGCGGCCCGGCGGCCAGCGCCCTCGCCCCCTCTTCCCGGAGACACCGCATGTCCCGCAAAGTTTTCATCAAGACCTTCGGCTGCCAGATGAATGAGTACGACTCGGCCAAGATGGCCGACGTGCTGGGCGCCGCCCAGGGTTACGAGCCCACCGACGACCCGGAGCAGGCCGACCTGATCCTGTTCAACACCTGCTCGGTGCGCGAGAAGGCGCAGGAGAAGGTGTTTTCCGACCTCGGCCGCGTCAAGCACCTGAAGGCCAGGGGCACGCTGATCGGCGTCGGCGGCTGCGTGGCCAGCCAGGAGGGCGAAGCCATCATCGCCCGCGCGCCCTACGTGGACGTGGTGTTCGGCCCGCAGACCCTGCACCGCCTGCCCGAGCTGCTGGCCGAGCGCCAGAAGCAGAACGCGCCGCAGGTCGACATCCGCTTCCCCGAGATCGAGAAGTTCGACCACCTGCCGCCGGCGCGCGTCGATGGCGCCAGCGCCTTCGTCTCGATCATGGAGGGCTGCTCCAAGTACTGCAGCTACTGCGTGGTGCCCTACACGCGCGGCGAGGAGTTCAGCCGCCCGCTCGACGACGTGCTGACCGAGATCGCCGGCCTGGCCGACCAGGGCGTCAAGGAAGTCACCCTGCTGGGCCAGAACGTCAACGCCTACCGCGGGCCGATGGGCGACAGCAGCGAGATCGCCGACTTTGCCCTGCTGATCGAGGTCGTGGCCGAGATCCCCGGCATCGAGCGCATCCGCTACACCACCAGCCACCCCAACGAATTCACCCCGCGCCTGATCGAGGTGTACGGCAAGGTGCCCAAGCTGGTCAGCCACCTGCACCTGCCGGTGCAGCACGGCAGCGACCGCATCCTGATGGCCATGAAGCGCGGCTACACCGCCATGGAATACAAGAGCATCGTCCGCAAGCTGCGCGCGGTGCGGCCGGACCTCAGCCTGTCGAGCGACTTCATCGTCGGCTTTCCGGGCGAGACCGAGCAGGACTTCGACAAGCTGATGAAGCTGATCGAGGACGTGGGCTACGACGCCTCGTTCAGCTTCATCTTCAGCCCGCGCCCCGGCACGCCGGCGGCCAACCTGCACGACGACACACCGCACGCCGTCAAGCTGGCGCGCCTGCAGCACCTGCAGGCGGTGGTGGAGCAGAACGTGCGCGCCATCAGCGCCAGCCGCGTCGGCACGCGCCAGCGCATCCTGGTCGAAGGGCCGTCGCGGCGCAACCCGAACGAGCTGATGGGTCGCACCGAGTGCAACCGCATCGTCAACTTCGACGCCGGCGCACAGGGCGCGCGCCTGGTCGGCCAGATGATCGAGGTCGACATCACCGAAGCCCTGCCGCACTCGCTGCGCGCGCGCCTGGCGAGCGCCGCAGGCTGAGCGGCAGCGCCGGCCGGCGGGTGTTACATTGCGCGTCGGCGCCTGAGGGTGCCCGCCACCGTACCACCCGCCGACACCGCGCCCGCCCGCCCCGATGCCGCCGCCCCGCCTCGAACTGACGCAGATCCGCAAGCGCTACCCGGGCGTGCTGGCCAACGACGACGTGTCGCTGACGGTGCAGCCGGGCGAAATCCACGCCGTGCTGGGCGAGAACGGCGCCGGCAAGAGCACGCTGATGAAGATCATCTACGGCGCCGTCAAGCCGGACGCCGGCGAGCTGCGCTTTGACGGTCAGCCGGTGCGCATCGCCAATCCGCAGCAGGCGCGCCGGCTGGGCATCGCCATGGTGTTCCAGCATTTCAGCCTGTTCGAAACCCTGAGCGTGGCCGAGAACGTGTGGCTGGGTCTGGACAAGGCGCTGCCGCTGGCCGAGGTGACGCGCCGCATCGACCAGACCGCCGCCGCCTACGGGCTGGAGATCGACCCGGCGCGCCCGGTGCACACGCTGAGCGTGGGCGAGATGCAGCGCGTGGAGATCATCCGCGCCCTGCTGACCGAGCCGCGCCTGCTGATCCTGGACGAACCCACCTCGGTGCTGACGCCGCAGGCGGTGGACAAGCTGTTCGTCACCCTGCGCCGGCTGGCCGGCGAGGGCTGCTCCATCCTCTACATCAGCCACAAGCTGCACGAGATCCGCGCCCTGTGCAGCGCCTGCACCGTGATGCGCGCCGGCCGCGTGACCGGCGTGTGCGACCCGCGCCAGGAGAGCAACGCCTCGCTGTCGCGCCTGATGATCGGTGCCGAGCCGCCCGAGCTGGCGCACCGCCCGCAGGCCCTGGGCGCGCGGGTGCTGCAGGTCGAGCGGCTGGATCTGAAGCGCGAGTCGCCCTTCGGCGTCGATCTGGTGGACCTGTCGCTGCAGGTGCGGGCGGGCGAGGTGGTGGGCATTGCCGGGGTCTCGGGCAATGGTCAGCGCGAACTGCTGTTTGCGCTTTCCGGCGAGGACCGGCGCGCGCCAGCAGCTTCTATATTGATAGCAGACCAGGCTGCCGGGCGGCTCTCGCCGAGCCGGCGCCGCGCGCTTGGCCTGCACTTCGTGCCGGAAGAGCGCCTGGGCCGCGGCGCGGTGCCCGACATGAGCCTGGCGCACAACCTGCTGCTGACGCGGCGCGAGGCCGTGGGCCCGCTGGGCTGGCTGCGCACCGGCACGCTGCGCGCGCAGGCGCAGGCCATCATCGAGCGCTTTCGCGTCAAGGCCGCCGGGCCGCAGGCGCCGGCGCGCTCGCTGTCGGGCGGCAACCTGCAGAAGTTCATCATGGGGCGCGAGATCGACGCCCGGCCGCGGCTGCTGATCGTTTCGCAGCCGACCTGGGGCGTCGACGTCGGCGCGGCGGCGCAGATCCGCGGCGAGCTGCTGGCGCTGCGCGACGCCGGCTGCGCGGTGCTGGTGGTGAGCGAGGAGCTGGACGAGTTGTTCGAGGTGTGCGACCGCCTGCACGTGATCGCCAAAGGGCGGCTGTCGCCGTCCATCGCGCGCCAGGACGCGACGGTGGAGCGCATCGGCGAATGGATGAGCGGGCTGTGGCATGGCGACGTGCAGCAGCACCTGGCACAGATGGAGGCCGGCCATGTGGCGGCTTGAACCGCGCCCCGCGCCTTCGCGCGCCTGGACCTGGGGCTCGCCACTGCTGGCGCTGGCCCTCACCGTGCTGATCGGGGTGGCGCTGTTCACCGCGCTGGGCAAGGACCCGGTGCGCGGGCTGCTGGTGTTCTTCTGGGAGCCGATCAAGTCCGGCTACGCGCTGGGCGAGCTGAGCGTCAAGGCCACGCCGCTGCTGCTGATCGCGCTCGGGCTGGCGGTGTGCTTTCGCTCCAACGTCTGGAACATCGGCGCCGAGGGGCAGTTCATCGTCGGCGCCATCGCCGCCGGCGGGGTGGCGCTGCTGGCCGACAAGGACAGCGGGCGCTGGATCGTCGGCGCCGTGCTGCTGGCCGGGGTGCTGGGCGGCATGGCCTGGGCCGCCGTCACGGCGTTCCTGCGCGACCGCTTCAACGCCGGCGAGATTCTGGTCAGCCTGATGCTGGTGTACGTCGCCATCCAGTGGCTGGGCTACCTGGTGTATGGGCCCTGGAAAGACCCGGCCGGCTACAACTTTCCGCAGACGCGCAGCTTCGAGGCGGTGGCGCAGGTGCCGCGCCTGCTGAACGGCTCGCGCGCGCACATCGGCGTGCTGATCGCGCTGGCCGGTGCGGCGCTGCTGTGGGTGTACCTGTTTCGCACCCGCAGCGGCTTTGCCCAGCAGGTGGGCGGACTGGCGCCGGCGGCGGCGCGCTACGCCGGGTTCTCGTCGCGCCGCGCGCTGTGGACGGCGCTGCTGGTGTCGGGCGGCACCGCCGGGCTGGCCGGCGCGCTGGAGGTGGCCGGGCCGCTGCGCCAGCTCACCCCGCACGTGCCGGCGGGCTACGGCTTTGCCGCCATCATCGTCGCCTTCGTCGGCCGGCTGCACCCGTTCGGCATGGTGCTGGCGGCGATCCTGATGAGCATGTTCTACATCGGTGGCGAGCTGGCGCAGTCGCGCCTGGGGCTGCCCAAGTCGCTCACCGGCGTGTTCCAGGGCCTGCTGCTGTTCGCCCTGCTGGCCTGCGACGTGCTGGTCAACCACCGCCTGCGCCGCCGCGGGGGGAGCCACTGATGGAAGCCTACGCGCTGCTGCTGGCGGCGACGCTGAACGCCGGCACCGTGCTGGCCATCGCCGCGCTGGGGCTGCTGATCAACGAAAAGGCCGGCATCGTCAACCTGGGCGCCGAAGGCATCATGCTGTGCGCCGCCGTGGCCGGCTTTGCCGCCGTGGTGCACAGCGGCAGCGACGGGCTCGGCTTTGCCGCCGGCATGGCCGCCGGGGCGCTGCTGGCGGCCAAATTCGGCTGGCTGGTGATCTGGCTGGGCACCAACCAGTACGCCACCGGGCTGGCGCTGTCGCTGTTTGGGGTCGGCTTCTCGGCCTTCGTCGGCATCGGCTACGTGCAGGCGCGGCTGCCGGAGCGGCCGCGCTTCAACGGCCTGGGCCTGGGCGATCTGCCGCTCATCGGGCCGGCGCTGTTCCGGCATCACCCGCTGGTGTATGGCGCCATGGCGCTGGCGCTGGGGCTGATCTGGTTTCTCTACCGCACGCGCGGCGGGCTGGTGCTGCGCTCGGTCGGCGAGTCGCCGCAGGCGGCGCACGCGCTGGGCTATCCGGTGCGGCGCATCCGCCTGCTGGCGGTGGTGGCCGGCGGCGCGCTGTGCGGGCTGGCCGGCGCCTACCTGTCGGTGATCTACACCCCGCTGTGGGTGGAAGGCATGGTGGCCGGCAAGGGCTGGATCGCGCTGGCGCTGACCACCTTCGCCACCTGGCGGCCGGCGCGGGTGCTGCTGGGCGCCTACCTGTTCGGCGGCGTGACCATGTTGCAGTTCCATCTGCAGGGTCAGGGCGTGCAGTTGCCCAGCCAGTTCCTGACCATGCTGCCCTACCTGGCGACCATCGTGGTGCTGGCGCTGATTTCGCGCAACCCGACCTGGATCCGCGTCAACATGCCGGCCTCGCTGGGCAAACCCTTCCACCCGGGGGCGTGATGGCCACAGGCGGCGGCGCCGACACCCGGAACCGGTGGCGCCGCCCGCGCGTTCCATCCGCAAACTATCAAACTCATAGCTGCCGGCGCTTGTCTGACGCGCGCCAGAGGTGTTTTTTGCCCATGATCGTGGGCCGCAGCCGGGCGGCCGGCGGGGCGGCGCGTCCCGCATAATCGACCACTTGTTCTTTTTTTCATCCACCCTCAGGAGGTTCTCCCGTGCTCGATCCGAACAAACGCTCCCTGCTGAAACTGGCCGCCCTGGCCGCCGCCGCCAGCGCGCTGGTGGCGTGCAGCAAGAAGGAGGAGCCCGCGCCCACGGCCGCTGCGCCGGCCGCACCGGCGGCCGCCCCGGCGCCCGCCAAGCCCGAACCCCTGAAGGTGTCGTTTGCCTACATCGGCCCGGTGGGCGACGGCGGCTGGACCTTCGCGCACGACAACGCGCGCAAGGCGGTCGAGAAGGAGTTCGGCGACCGCGTGGTCACCAGCTACGTCGAGAGCGTGCCCGAGAGCGCCGACGCCGAGCGCGTGATCCGCGACATGGTGGGCCAGGGAAACAAGCTGATCTTCGGCACCACCTTCGGCTACATGGAGTCGATGGTCAAGGTCGCGGGCGACCATCCGGACGTCAAGTTCGAGCACGCCACCGGCTACAAGACCGCGCCCAACCTGCGCACCTACGACAGCCGCACCTATGAGGGCGCCTACATGGCGGGCGTGATCGCCGGCCGCATGACCCAGTCCAACGTGCTGGGTGTGGTCGGTTCGGTGCCGATCCCGGAGGTGCTGCGCAACCTCAACAGCTTCACGCTCGGCGCGCAGAGCACCAACCCGAAGATCACCACCAAGGTGGTGTGGGTCAACGACTGGTTCAACCCGCCCAAGGAAACCGAAGCCGCCACCGCCTTGCTGAACGCCGGCGCCGACGTGCTGTTCCAGAACACCGATTCGCCGGCCGTGCTCAAGACCGCGCAGGAAAAGGGCAAGCGCGCCTTCGGCTGGGACAGCGACATGACCGCCTACGGTCCCAAGGCGCACCTGGGCTCGGCCATCATCAACTGGGCGCCCTACTACATCAAGGCGGTGGGCGAGGCGCTGGAAGGCAAGTGGAGCACCGGCCAGGCCTGGTGGGGCGTGAAGGAAGGCGCGATCGACCTGGTGTCGCTGGCCGAGGACGTGCCGGCCGACGCCAAGGCCAAAGTCGAAGAGGTCAAGGCCGGGCTGAAGGCCGGCACCTTCCACATCTGGAAAGGCCCGATCAGCGACAACACCGGCAAGCAGGTGCTGGCGGCCGACCAGGTGGCGGACGACAAGTTCCTCACCGGCATCAACTTCTACGTCAAGGGCGTGGAAGGCAAGGTGCCGGGCGGCGAGAAAAAATAAGCCGGCCCCCGCGCCATGCGCAGCCGCGCCCCCGGGCGCGGCTTTTTTGTGGCCCGCAGGGCAGCGACCCGGCCCCTGAATGCTATCGATAGCATAGCTGCTGGCGCAATCTCCGTCTGCGCCATCGACGAATTCTTGCCAGATTCCGTCATCGACCCGCAGCGAGGTCATGCGTCATGCGTCACGACGCGCAGACCCCGATCCGTCCGCCGCCGCAAGCTGACGCAGCGCCTGCTCGAACACCTCGGGCGGCTGGCCGCCGCTGATCAGGTGGCGCTGGTTGAGGATCACCGCCGGCACCGCATGGATGCCGGCGTCCTGCCACTGGCGCTCGGCCTGGCGCACCTCGGCGGCAAACTCGTCGCCCGCCAGAATCTGCGCCGCCCGCGCCTCGTCCAGCCCCGCCTGGCGCACGGCGGCCAGCAGGACCGGGGCCTGGTCGACCCGCTCGGCGCGTCCATGGTAGGCCTGCAGCAGCGCGCGCTTGAGCGCCAGCTGGGCGTCCGCCCCCTGCCGACCGGCCCAGTGCAGCAGGCGGTGCCCATCGAAGGTGTTGACGACGCGCCCGCGCCCTTCGGGGTGGAAGGCAAAGCCCAGCGCCGCGCCGCGCTCGGCGATGACGGCGCGCATCTGCGCCTGCTGCGCCGGCGTGGAGCCGTACTTGCGAGTCAGGTGCTCGCCGAGGTCCTCACCCTCGGGCGGCATGGCGGGGTTGAGCTCGAAAGGCTGAACACGCAGCCTCACCTGCACCGCGTCGGCGCAGCGCGCCAGCGCCTGCTGCAGCGACGCCAGGCCGACCGCGCACCAGGGACAGGCGATGTCGGAGACGAAGTCGATGTCGATCGGTGTGGCCATGCAAACCCTCCAAGTGCTACTAACTAAATAGCTGCCGGCGCTTTGCCGGTGCGCGTCAGGGCCATGAATCGCTTAAATCCGACCGCTGGCCCATTCGTGCGCCAGCGCTGCGCCTGTGGCGCGTCGGTGGTGCCGGCTTCGCGTCCGCGACGTCCTTCACGTCCGGCTGCCGGAGCGTGCCGGCAGGCCATCAATCCCCCAGCGCGCGCCGCAGCGCCGCGTCGAAGGCGGCGGGCGCCTCGAACTGCACCCAGTGGCCGGCGCCCTCGATCAGCTGCAGGCCACGGAAGTCGGGCGCGCTGCGCGCGAACGCGCCCTCCAGCGCGTGGATGTGCTGGCGATAGATGGCATCGTGCACGCCGTAGATGGCATGCACCGGGCAGGCCACCTGCGGCAGGCGGCGCGCCAGGATGTCGGTATGCGCCAGCCGCCGGCGCGGCAGGCGGTCGCGCTGCACGTTGGCGATGTGCAGTTGCAGCGCCAGGCCGTCGATCAGGCCCGGATCGTGCAGCATCAGCACCGCCAGGTTGTGGCGATGCACCTCGGCCTGCGCCGCCGGCGACGGCAGGTGGCGCCAGGCGCGCAGCTCGAACTGCCGCCCGGGCACCACGCCCATGGCCGGCGCCCCCACCAGCACCAGCCTGCGCGCCAGCGCCGGGTGTTCGGCCAGCAGCAGGGCGGCGGTCAGGCCGCCGAGCGAAAAGCCCACCAGGTCGACCGCCTCGCCCGGCTGCAGCTGCCGCAGGCCGTTGGCCAGCGGCTCGACCATGGCATCGGCATCGCTGCCCTGCGTGGGTGGGGCCGAATCGCCAAAGCCCGGCAGGTCGGCCGCCAGCACCTGACGCCCGGCATCGAGCAGCGGCGCGATGTTCTTCACCCAGTGGGTCCATGAGCCGCTGCCGCCATGCAACAGCACCACCGGCGGCTGGCCCGCGCGCCGCGTACCCCAGCGGTGCCAGACCAGCTCGCCCTGCCCGCCCGGCGTGGTCAGGCGCTGGCCGCTGGCCAGGCGCAAGCGCTCGGCCGGCGGCAGCGCGGCGGGGAAGGCGGCGGCGTCCAGCGGGGTCGGGCCGGCGCTCGCGGCGCGCTGGCCTGGGCCTGGGTCAGGGGTGCGGTTCATTCGATGCCCGCCGACCAGCGTTCGCCCCAGTCGGCGCGCTGCTGCTGGTCCAGCGCACGCCGGTCGCGCTTGGTGGGCCGGCCCTGGGCGATGCTCAGCGCCGGCTCGGGCGCCAGACGGCGCGCGCTGGCGGCCTGCTGGCGCGCGGCGACGCTGGCCGGCGTTTCCTCGTACAGCTGCTGCGCCACCGGGGCCGGGCCGCGCTGAGGGCTGAGCGCCCTGACCACCACCTCGCGCTGCACCACCCCCTGGCGCAGACTGAGCACATCACCCGGCCTGAGCTCGCGCGCCGGCTTGACCGTCTGCCCCGCCACCTGCACGCGGCCGCGCTCGATCTCCTGCACCGCCAGCGCGCGTGTCTTGTAGAAGCGCGCGGCCCACAGCCATTTGTCGATGCGTTGTCGTTCCATGGGGTCGGCCATGGGCTCGATTCTGCCCGGCTTTGCCTGCGGCGGACGCGGGCGGGGATACTCACGGGTGATGCCACAACCCTCCCATCCCCCGGGCCTGAGCGGCGACGAAGCGCGCCGGCGCCTGGCCGAGCATGGGCCCAACACCATCGACGAGCGCGAGCGGCGCAGCCTGGCTGGCACGCTGCGCGAGATTGCGCGCGAGCCGATGTTTCTGTTGCTGCTGGTGGCGGCGGCCATCTACCTGCTGGTGGGCGAGCCGGGCGAAGGCCTGCTGCTGGGCGGCTTTGCGCTGCTGACGGTCGGCCTGGTGATCTTCCAGCAGCGGCGCGGCGAGCGCGCGCTGGACGCGTTGCGCGAGCTGGCGGCGCCGCAGGCCCAGGTGCTGCGCGAGGGCCGCGTGCAGCGCATCGCGGTGCGTGAGATCGTGCCCGGCGACTGGATCGTGCTGGGCGAAGGCGAGCGCGTGGCCGCCGACGCCGTGCTGCGCCAGGCCCTGGCGCTGACGGTGGACGAGTCGCTGCTGACCGGCGAATCGGTGCCGGTGCGCAAGTGCGCCAGCCACGCTCCGCTGGTCGAGGCGGCGACCGATCGGCCCGGCGGCGACGATCTGCCGCAGGTGTTTGCCGGCACCCTGATCACCGCCGGCCACGGCCTGGCCGAGGTCTGCGCCACCGGTCGCCAGACGCAGATGGGACGCATCGGGGCGGCGCTGGCGACGATCGAGCCGGCCGCCACGCCGATGCAGCGCAGCCTGCACCGACTGGCGCGCTGGTTCGGCGCGCTGGCGCTGGCCGGCAGCGCGCTGTTGGTGCTGTGGCACGGGCTGCGCGGGGGCGACTGGGTGCAGGGCCTGCTGTCCGGCATCGCACTGGGCATGGCCATGCTGCCGGAAGAGTTCCCGATGGCGCTGGCGGTGTTCCTGGCGCTGGGCAGCTGGCGACTGGCGCGCATCCAGGTGCTGGCGCGCCAGCCCGCCGTGGTCGAGGCGCTGGGGGCCACCACCCTGCTGTGTGTCGACAAGACCGGCACCCTGACCGAAAACCGCATGGCGCTGCGCCGGCTGGTGGCGCAGGAGGTCGACGTCACGGTGCAGGCCGGCGCGCCCCTGCCCGCGTCGGTGCACCGGCTGCTGGCATGCGCCATGCTGGCGTCGCGGCGCGGCGCCAGCGACCCGATGGATCGCGCCCTGCTGCTGCACGGCGACCAGGCGCTGGCCGGCACCGAGCACCTGCACCCCGACTGGCAGCTGGAGCGCGAGTACGCCCTCACTCCGGCACTGCCCGCCATGACGCAGACCTGGCTGGACGACGCCGGTCGGCGCCATGTGGCCGCCAAGGGCGCGCCCGAGGCGATGATCGAGCTGTGCCACCTGCCACCCGCGGCGGCGGCCCGCCTGCAGGCGCAGGTGGCGGCGCTGGCCGCCGCCGGCTTGCGCGTGCTGGCCGTGGCCGAGGGCCATGGCGGCACGGCCGAGGCCGCGCCCGACCCGCACGACTACGACCTGCGCCTGCTCGGGCTGCTGGGGTTCGAGGACCCGCTGCGTGCCAGCGTGCCGGCGGCGGTGGCGCAGGCGCACGGCGCCGGCATCGCCGTGGCCATGATCACCGGCGACCACGCCGCCACGGCGCTGGCGATCGCACGCCAGGCCGGCATCGACACGGCGGCCGGCGCGCTCACCGGCGCGCAGCTCGCCGCCCTCGACGATGCCGCGCTGTCGGCCGCGGTGCGCCGGGTGCGCGTGTACGCGCGCGTGCTGCCCGAGCAGAAGCTGCGCCTGGTCGAGGCCATGCAGCGCAACGGCGAAACCGTGGCCATGACCGGCGACGGCGTCAACGACGCGCCGGCGCTGAAGGCCGCGCACATCGGCATCGCCATGGGCGGGCGCGGCACCGACGTGGCGCGCGAAGCGGCCGGCCTGGTGCTGCTGGACGAAGACTTCAGCCGCATCGTCGGCGGCGTGCGCATGGGCCGGCGCATCTTCGACAACCTGCGCAAGGCGATGGTCTACATCGCCGCCATCCACGTGCCGATCGCCGGCCTGGCGCTGCTGCCGGTGTTGCTGGGCCTGCCGCCGCTGTTGCTGCCGGCGCACGTGGTGCTGACCGAGATGGTGATCGACCCGATCTGCTCAATGGCGTTCGAGGGCGCGCCGGAAGACCCGCGCCTGATGCAGCGCCCGCCGCGCCGGGCCGCCGAAGGCCTGGTCGGCCGGTCGCTGCTGGCGCAGGCGGCGGTGCAGGGTGCGAGCGTGCTGGCCGCCACGCTGGCGATCTACCTGCAGGCGCTGCACGGCGGCCAGAGCGCCGACGTGGCGCGCACCCTGGCCGTGATCGGCCTGATGGCGGGCAACCTGCTGCTGGTGGCCGTCAACCTGAGCGCGGGCCTGGGCTGGCGCGCCCTGTTGGCCCGCGGCGCGCGCGCCTTCTGGGCCGTGGCGGCCATCGCCACGGCGGTGCTGGGCCTGGCGCTGGCGCTGCCGCAGGCGCGCGCGCTGCTGCGCTTCGGGCCGGTGTCGCTGGCACAGGTCGGCCTGGCGCTGCTTGCCGTGGCGCTGGCCGTGGTCGTGGGCGCGCGGTTCGGCCGGGCGCTGGAGCGCAGCACGGCCTGACGGCGCCGCGCGCGCTTCGGCCCGCGCGCTACCATGCGCGCATGCCTGCCACGCTGTCGCCCGCCCCGTCCGCACTGCCGCGCGACGCCAGCCGCATCCTGGAGCTGGCGGCGCGCTCGCTGTTCGAGCTGTTCGAAGACGCCAGCGAAGGCATGCTGCTGGTCGACCGCGACGCCCGTGTGGTGTGGATCAACGACCCCTACCGGCGCTTTTTGCCGGCGCTCGGATTCGAGCGCGAGGAAGACTTCGTCGGCCACCCGGTGTCGGACGTGGTGCAGAACACCCAGATGCACCAGGTGCTGCGCACCGGCAAGCCGATCCTGATCGACCTGCTGAGCAACCGCGCCGGCACCTTCGCCGTCAGCCGCATCCCGTTGCGCGACGCGGCGGGCGAAGTGATCGGCGCGCTCGGCATCGTGCTGTTCGACCAGACCTCGCACAGCCTGCAGCCCCTGCTGGCGAAGTTCGCGCGCCTGCAGCAGGAGCTCGACGACGCCCAGCGCGAGCTGGCGGCGCAGCGCCGCCAGCAGGGCGATGGCCAGCGCCGCGCCCGCTACACGCTGGCCAGCTTCGTCGGCAGCAGCCCGGCGGCCAGCGAGGTCAAGCGGCAGGCGCGCCGCGCCGCGCAGTCCAGCAGCCCGGTGCTGCTGCTGGGCGAGACCGGCACCGGCAAGGAACTGCTGGCGCACGGCATCCACGCCGCCTCGCCGCGCGCCGGCGGGCCGTTCGTCAGCGTCAATATCGCCGCCGTGCCCGACACCTTGCTGGAAGCCGAGTTCTTCGGCGTCGCCCCCGGCGCCTACACCGGCGCCGACCGCAAGGGGCGCGAAGGCAAGTTCAGGCTGGCCGACGGCGGCACGCTGTTTCTCGACGAGATCGGCGACATGCCGCCCGGCCTGCAGGCCAAGCTGCTGCGCGCGCTGCAGGATGGCGAGATCGAACCGCTGGGCAGCAACCGGCTGGTGCCGTTCGACGCCCGCATCATCGCCGCCACCAGCCGCGACCTGCCGCAGCTGGTGCGGGCCGGCCAGTTTCGCGAGGACCTGTACTACCGCCTGAACGTACTGCCGATCCAGGTGCCGCCGCTGCGCACGCGGCGCGGCGACATTCCGGCGTTGATCGAGGTGCTGGCCGAAGACATGCTGCACCGCGGCAGCCAGCCGCCGGAGCTGACCCCGGCCGCCGTGGCGCTGCTGGCGGCCCAGCACTGGCGCGGCAACATCCGGGAACTGCGCAATGTGCTGGAGCAGGCCGCGCTGCGCGCCGACGCCGGGGCGCTCGACGCCGAACCGATGGAAGCGCTGCTGCGCCAGTCCGGCCTGAGCCTGGTGCAACCCGCCCTGCCGCCCGAGCCGCCACCCCAGGACGCCGCCGCGCTGCTGCGTCCGCTGGGCGAACAGGTGGCCGAACTGGAGCGCCGCGCCATTGCGGCCGCGCTGCAGGCCACCCACGGCAACAAGCTGGCCGCGGCGCGGCTGCTGGGCATCTCGCGCGCCACGCTGTACGGGCGCCTGCTCGAACCCGGCGACGCTCCGCAGAAACCCTGATCTAAATTCAGTCATTTGTCTGAATATCAGACAAAGAATTTGTCCATGATTCAGACACTTTGAAGCTTGCGGCCAAGCAGAGCGCCATGAATCAATGACTTGGCAGCTGGCACGGCTTGTGCATGGTGGATGGTGACATCGTCACGTCCACAGGAGACCCTCATGCAACGCCGCTCGCTCATTGCCCTCGCTTCGTTCGCCGTGCTGACCGGTGCGCCGGCCTTCGCCGCCGGCGACATCAAGATCGCCCACGTCTACAGCAAGACCGGCCCGCTGGAAGCCTACGGCAAGCAGACCCAGACCGGCCTGATGATGGGCCTGCAGTACGCCACCGGCGGCACCATGCAGGTGAACGGCAGGAAGATCACCGTGATCGAGCGCGACGACCAGGGCAAGCCCGACCTGGGCAAGAGCCTGCTGGCCGCCGCCTACGCCGACGACAAGGTGGACCTGGCGGTCGGCCCCACCAGCTCGGGTGTGGCGCTGGCCATGCTGCCGGTGGCCGAGGAATACAAGAAGATTCTGCTGGTGGAACCGGCGGTGGCCGACGCCATCACCGGCGACAAGTGGAACAAGTACATCTTCCGCACCGGCCGCAACAGCAGCCAGGACGCCATCAGCAACGCCGTGGCCATGGACAAGGACGGTGTTTCGGTGGCCACGCTGGCGCAGGACTACGCCTTCGGCCGCGACGGCGTGAAGGCGTTCAAGGACGCCCTGAAAAAAGCCAGGATCGTGCACGAGGAATACCTGCCGCAGAACACCACCGACTTCACCGCCGGCATCCAGCGCCTGATCGACGCCATGAAGGACAAGCCCGGCCGCAAGGCGATCGAGGTGATCTGGGCCGGCGCCACGCCGCCCTTCAACGCCCTGGCCGCGGCCGACTTGAAAAAGCGCTACGGCATCGAGGTGTTCACCGGCGGCAACATCCTGCCGGCCATGGCCAGCTACAAGAACTTCCCCGGCATGGAAGGCGCCACCTACTACTACTTCGGCATCCCCAAGAACCCGGTGAACGAAGCCCTGGTGGCGGCGCACTACAAGGAATTCAAAGCGCCGCCCGACTTCTTCACGGCCGGCGGCTTCTCCGCCGCCATGGCCATCGTCACCGCGCTCAAGGCCACCGGTGGCGACACCGCGACCAACAAGCTCATCAAGACCATGGAAGGCATGAGCTTCGACACGCCCAAGGGCAAGATGACCTTCCGCAAGGAAGACCACCAGGCCATGCAGAGCATGTACCACTTCCGCATCAAGGCCGACCCGGCCTTCACCTGGGGCGTGCCCGAGCTGGTGAAGGAAATCAAGCCGGAAGAAATGCAGGTGCCGATCCGCAACAAGCGCTGATGGCGTCGATGGCGCATGACGCATGACGCATGACGGGCGTGTCGTCGGTGCGATGCGCCCGGCACCCCGCCATGGGTCATCCATGCCGCGCCAGCGGCGAGGTCATATCGTCATTGGCAACACACCGACATGCTAGAGACCGAAGATCTGACGATCCGCTTTGGCGGCCATGTGGCCGTCAACGCCGTGACGTGCCGCTTCGAACCCGGCACGCTGACGGCCATCGTCGGGCCCAATGGCGCGGGCAAGACCACCTACTTCAACCTGATCTCGGGCCAGCTCAAGGCCAGCGCCGGGCGCGTGCTGCTGAACGGGCGCGATCTGTCGGCGCTGCCGGCGTCGGCGCGCACCCAGGCCGGGCTGGGGCGGGCGTTTCAGCTCACCAACCTGTTTCCCAACCTGTCGGTGCTGGAGAACGTGCGCCTGGCGGTGCAGGCGGCGCACCGCATCGGCCTGAACCTGTGGCGCATCTGGAGCGACCAGCGCGAGCTGACGCAGCGCGCGCTGGAGATCCTGGAGTCGGTCGCCCTGCTCGACCGCCAGGGCATGCCGGTGGCCGGCCTGCCGCACGGCGACCAGCGCAAGCTGGAAGTGGCGCTGCTGATGGCGCTCGACCCGCAGGTCTACATGTTCGACGAGCCCACCGCCGGCATGAGCCACGACGAAGCGCCGGTGATCCTGGACCTGATCCGGCGCCTGAAGCAGGACCGCAGCAAGACCATCCTGCTGGTCGAGCACAAGATGGACGTGGTGCGCGAGCTGGCCGACCGCATCATCGTGCTGACCAACGGCCAGCTGGTGGCCGACGGCGAGCCGGCCGAAGTGATCGCCTCGCCGGTGGTGCAGGAGGCATACCTGGGGCTGGCGCCCCAGGATGCCTTCGGCAGCACCGACGCTCGCCCCCATCCCGGCCTTCCCCCATCCGGGGGAAGGAGTTTGGGAGATACAGCACCATGAGTGAAACCCTGCTCACGCTCGAAGGCGTGCACACCCACATCGGCGCCTACCACATCCTGCATGGGGTGGATCTGCAGGTGCCGCGCGGGCAGCTGACCATGCTGCTGGGACGCAATGGCGCCGGCAAGACCACCACACTGCGCACCATCATGGGCCTGTGGCAGGCCAGCGCCGGGCGCATCGGCTTCAACGGCCAGGACATCACCCGCAGGCACACGCCGCAGATCGCACAGCTGGGCATCGCCTACGTGCCCGAGAACATGGGCATCTTCGCCGACCTGACGGTGAAGGA
>JADLIA010000024.1 GCA_020848515.1 Rubrivivax sp.
CAGGGCCGCCCGCAGGCGGCCCTGGCAGGTGCAGCGGCCGGGCCTTCAGCTGCCGCCCAGGCCGATCGGCGCCGGCGCATCGCGCACGATGCGGGTGAACAGCTTTTCGTACACCGGGTCGGGTTTGTACTTGCCGGTCAGCGGGTCGCAGTTCTTCTCGAACTCGGCGTCCAGCTCGCGCCAGTCGGCCTCGGTCAGGTGCTTTTCGGCGGCTGGCAGCACTTCCTGCTCTTCCAGCCGCATGTGCTCCAGGTACAGGTTGACGTAACGGTGGAAGGCGTCGATGAAGCGCTGACGGCGCGACTCGCCCAGCAGTTCCCAGCCCAGCAGCAGGTGCTGGATGTCGCGCACCGCCTTTTCGGTGTATTCGTGGTCGTGGTCCAGGCGGGCCACCGCCATGCCGACCTCGGGCGCGGCGGCCGCCACGCGCGGAAACAGCAGCTCGGTTTCCTTGGGATGGTGCAGGCGCTCGGGGAATTCGTCGATGTAGAACAGCATGGCGCGCAGCACGTCGAAGAAGTTGCGCGGATCGTCCTGCGGCCCGCGATCGACCATCAGGCGCATGGACTGCAGCATGGCCGCCAGCGACGAGTGTTCGTCGCGGATGATTTCCAGGCTTCGGTGCTTCACGGCGAATGTCTCCTTGCTATGGACTTGGCCCCCGAGTGTAGTGGCCACCCGGCGCGCCAGACGTGATCGGCGTCAAGTTGCGCCGTCGGGGCCGGGCCACCCGCCACCGTCCGTCCAGACCGCCGCCGGCGCAGGCCCGGTCAGCCCGGCGTGCCGACACCGCCCTGGCTGGCCGGGCGCCAGCGGCGCAGCAGCAGGGCGTTGCTCATCACGCTGACCGACGACAGCGCCATGGCGGCGCCGGCGAGCACCGGGCTCAGGTAGCCCAGCGCCGCCAGCGGGATGCCGGCGGCGTTGTAGAAGAAGGCCCAGAACAGGTTCTGCCGGATCTTGGCCACGGTGCGCTGCGAAATGTCCAGCGCCGCCGGCACCAGGCCGACGTCGCCACGCATCAGGGTGATGCCGGCCGCGTGCATGGCCACGTCGGTGCCGCTGCCCATGGCCATGCCCACATCGGCCGCCGCCAGCGCCGGCGCGTCGTTGACTCCGTCGCCCACCATGCCGACCACGGCACCACCGGCGCGCAGCTGCCGCACCGCCTGCGCCTTGTCGCCGGGCAGCACCTCGGCCAGCACCTCGCCGTCCTCGGGTTTCAGACCCAGGCGGCGCGCCATGGCCTCGGCGGCGCCGCGGTTGTCGCCCGAAATCATGACGGCGCGGATGCCGCGCGCGTGCAGCTCGGCCAGCGCGGCGGCGGCGCCGGGCTTGGGCTCGTCGCCAAAGGCCAGCAGCGCCACGGCCCGCGGCGGGGTGCCTTCAGGGGCCTCGGCCGGCTGCGTGGCCAGTATCGAAACAGTAGCGCCTTGCGCTTGCTGCGCCTGCGCCAGGGCCTCGAAAACCTGCAAATCCACGCCCAGCTCGGCCATCCAGCGGGCGCTGCCGATGCGCACCCGCTGCTCCCCCACCCGGCCTTCGGTGCCGCGGCCGGGCACGGCGCGCAGCTCGGCCAGCTCGGCCGCCGTGCCCTCGGCCGGTGGCCACAGGCCGCGCGCGCCCGCCTGCGCCAGCACGGCGCGCGCCAGCGGGTGTTCGCTGCCGCTTTGCAGGCCGGCGGCCAGCCGCAGGGCGGCCGCCTCGTCCACCCCCGGCGCCGGCAGCAGCGCCAGCAGGCGCGGCTGACCCACGGTCAGGGTGCCGGTCTTGTCGAAGGCCACGGTGCGCACGCGGTGGGCGATCTCCAGCGCCTCAGCGTCCTTGATCAGGATGCCGAATTTCGCCGCCACCCCGGTGCCGGCCATGATGGCGGTGGGCGTGGCCAGGCCCAGCGCGCAGGGGCAGGCGATCACCAGCACCGCCACCGCGCGCATGATGGCCACCTCCAGCCCGGTGCCGCCCAGCAGCCACCAGCCCAGCAGGGTGGCCAGCGCGATCAGCAGCACCACCGGCACGAACACCGCCGCCACCTGATCCACCAGGCGCTGCACCGGCGCCTTGACCGCCTGCGCGTCCTGCACCAGGCGGATGATGTGGGCCAGCACGCTTTCGGCACCGGCGGCGGTGACGCGCAGCACCACCCGGCCCTCGCCGTTGATGGAGCCGCCGGTCAGCGCGTCGCCCACCGCCTTGGCCACCGGCAGCGGCTCGCCGGTCAGCATGGACTCGTCCACCTGCGTGGCGCCTTCGGCCAGCCGACCGTCGGCCGGCACACGCTCGCCCGGGCGCACCACCAGGCGGTCGCCGGCGCGCAGCTCGTCCACCGGGATGTCCTTTTCGCTGCCATCCCAGTCGATCAGGTGCGCCACCTCGGGCCGCAGCGCGTGCAGCGCGCGGATGGCGGCCGTGGTCTGGCGCTTGGCGCGCTCTTCCAGCCACTTGCCCAGGCGCACCAGGGTGATGACCACCGCCGCACCCTCGAAATACAGGTGCGGCTCATGCCCCGGCGGGTGCGACTTGCCCAGCCACAGCCACATCGACAGCAGCCAGGCCGCCGTGGTGCCGATCGACACCAGCAGCTCCATGTTGCCGCTGCGCGCCTTCAGCGCGTGCCAGGCGGCGCGGTAAAAGCGCGCGCCCAGCCAGAACTGCACCGGCGTGGCCAGCAGAAACTGCACCCAGGGCGGCGGCATCCAGTGCCAGCCGAACGGCATGCCCAGCATGGGCAGCACCAGCGGCGCCGACAGCAGCAGGCCGATGCCGACCGGCAGAAAGCCGGCCCAGGGCCCGCCCTCGCGCTCGGCCAGCGCGGCCTCGGCGGCGCGCGGCTCGTAGCCGGCGTCGCGCACCGCGCGGCGCAGCAGCGGGCCCAGCTCGCCGGCGTCGCCGACGAAGTGCACGCGCGCCGATTCGGTGGCCAGGTTGACCGCGGCGCTGTCGACGCCGGGCACCTTCTGCAGCGCCTTTTCGACGCGCGCCACACAGCTGGCGCAGGTCATGCCGCCGACACCCAGATCGACCGTGGAAGAAGCAGTGGTGGTGTTCATGCCCGCCAGTCTGAACCCTGCCATGATGGCAATGTCAAGCGTCCTCTGCGTAGGGATGGTCGCGCCCTCCCGAAAGCCCTTGACATTACCATCATGGCAAGGTTCATCATGGCGTTTTTTGAACGGAGCATTCCATGAACCAGACCTTCACCGTCACCGGCATGACCTGCGGCCATTGCGAGGCCAGCGTCAAGCGCGCGCTGCTGCAGCTCGACCCCGGCGCCCAGGTGCAAATCGACCGCAGCCAGAACAGGGTCGAAGTCAGCGGCAGCCAGCACTCGCGCGAGGCCCTGGCCGCCGCCATCCGCGAAGAAGGCTACGACGTGGCGGCATGAGCGCGACGCCCGCCAGCGGCCCGATCGGCATCGGCGAGGCGGCGCGCGCCTCGGGCGTGTCGGCCAAGATGGTGCGCCACTATGAATCGCTGGGCCTGCTGGGCCAGGTGGCGCGCACCGACAGCGGCTACCGCCAGTACGGCGCGGCCGACGTCCACACCCTGCGCTTCATCCGCCGCGCGCGCGATCTGGGCTTTTCCATGGCCGAAATCGCCGAGCTGGTCAGCCTCTGGCACGACCGCAGCCGCGCCAGCGCCGACGTCAAGCGCATCGCCCAGCGCCATCTGGCCGAGCTGGAGCAGCGCATCGCCGCCCTGCAGGACATGCGGCGCACGCTGGACCAGCTGGTGTGCCACTGCCACGGCGACGCGCGCCCCGACTGCCCGATCCTCGACGACCTGGCCGGCACCAGCGGCTGAACCGGCCGCCGGGGCCGGACTTCGCACAGCTTTACAAACCGACATGCGCGGGCCAAGCGGCCGACACATGGGCGGCGCACACTGCCTGGCAACCGGAACGCCGCGGCATCCCGCCCCGGCTCGGCCCGACCCGCCCGCGCGGGTCCCGCAACCGAAAGGACCGTCGCATGAAACCGCACCGCAAACACCTTCTGCTGGCCAGCCTGCTGGCAGCCACCGGCACCCTGGCCCTGGCCCAGGCACCCGCCGCCGGTGACGCCCCGGCCCGCCCCGGCTGGAGCGAGCGCCGCGCCGAACGCATGGACCCGGCCCGCATGCAGCAGCGCATGGCCGAGCGCCACGCCCAGCGCATGGACAAGCTGAAGGCCGAACTCAAGCTCAACCCGACCCAGGAAGGCGCCTGGACGCAGTTCAGCACCGCCATGCAGCCGCCGGCGTTCGAGCCACGCGGCCCCGGCGCGCGCGCCGACTTCGCCAAGCTCAGCACGCCCGAGCGCATCGACCTGATGCAAAAGCGCGCCGACGAACGCCACGCCCGCATGAAGCAGCGCGGCGACGCCACCAAGGCCTTCTACGCCCAGCTCACGCCCGAGCAGCAGCAGAGTTTCGATCGCCTCGCCGCGCGCGGCCGCTACGGCGCCGGCTGGCACGCCGGCCACCGCGAGCACCGCGGCTGGGGCCCGGGCATGGGGCCGGGCCCGCGCTGACGCCGGCGCACCGCCCGCCGGCGCCCGCCGGCGGGTTCCGCCGTTCCACGTCTGAATGGCATTCAGCGCTTGTCCATCAAGCGCCAGCAGCTATACTTTTTGATGTCGTCGCCCACCGCCAGGCTGGCGCGGGCGACCCACTGCCCTTAAGCTGCTGCGCGTGAACCATCCCCACCTCCCACCCCCCCTGCCGCCGCGCCCGGCGCGCGGCACCCTGACCCTGCCGGCCGTGCGCACGGTCGGCCTGGACGCACCGCTGCACTGGCTGGCCCTGGGCTGGCGCGACCTGTGGCGCGTCGGCCCGCTCAGCCTGCTGTACGGCGCCCTGCTGGCCGGCTTCGGTGGGCTGCTGCTGGCGCTGGCCGCCGACCAGTTCTGGCTGCTGGCCGGGGCTTTTTCCGGCTTTCTGGTGATCGCACCGGTGCTGGCCACCGGCTGGTACGCGCTGTCGCGCGCGCTCGAGCGCGGCGAGCCGGCCAACGCCGCCACCGTGCGCAAGACCTGGATACGCTGGCAGTACTCGCGCTACGCCGTGCATGGCGGCTACTGGAGCCTGGTGCGCTTCGGCCTGCTGCTGGCGCTGGCCGGCAGCGGCTGGGTGCTGACCTCGGCCGCGCTCATCACCGCGCTGGCGCCGCAGCCGGTGCACACGCCGCTCGACTTTCTGCGCCACGTGGTGCTGGCGCCCGGCAGCCACCTGTTCGAGCTGTGGCTGATGCTGGGCGCCCTGATGGCGGCGCCACTGTTCGCCTCCAGCGTGGTCGCCATGCCGTTGCTGCTGGACCGGCGTGCCGACGTGCTGCAGGCGGTGCTGACCAGCTGGCAGGCGGTGCTGAACAACCCCGCGCCGCTGGCCCTGTGGGCCGCGCTCATCATGCTGCTGACCCTGCTGGGCATGGCCACCGTGCTGCTCGGTCTGGTGCTGGCCCTGCCCTGGCTGGGCCATGCCAGCTGGCACGCCTACCGCGCGCTGGTCGACGCCGACAGCCTGCCCGAGCGCCTGCCGCCCGAAGGAGGCGCCTGATGTTCGGCTTCAACGAGGAGCAGATCGCCTGGTTCGGCCTGACCTTCGGCGTCAGCGCCTTCATCCTCTACATGCTGTTCATCATCGGCCAGCTGGCGTGGGAGTCCAAAGCCGGCAAGTTCGGCACCTTCGTGCTGTTTCTGGCGCTGGCCTTCGGCATGGTCGGCTTCATCGCCAAGGGCGTGATCCAGTGGATCATCGAGAAGTGAGCGCCCTGCGGTGGCACGCAGCGTCGGGCTGCCCACGGGCGTTGACCGTTCGAGCATGGCCTGCAGATCGGCCGGCAGGGTACGACGGTCGTACCAGCGATCTTCGGTGATGGGCGCCAGTTCGAGTTCATCACCGGCTTCGGTCAGATAGTCGTAGCCCTCGGCCTGGAACCGGCCGTCCGGATCCAGCGACTTGTACAGATCACGCCGCCGGATCCGGTCGGCTTCGTGAATCATCTTCAGGTGATACATGTGGTAGTTGAGCACCGCGTGGCGGCGCGCCTGCCGGCTCGCCTCCAGCAACGCGTCCGGCACCCATGAGCCGTGCAACTGCGCCGTGCGCTCGAAGGCGATGACCTCCGGCACCTTCAGCAGCCGGACATCGTTCTTGCTCAACCACCGGCCATCGATGCGGTACTGGTCCGGTCGATCCCACAGTTCGCGACGCGCCAGCGTCAGCATCTGAAAACCCAGCGCGTCGAGCGCCTTGCCGAGAGGGCGCAGCCCCTTGACGAACATCATCTCGTAGCGCTCGTCGGCATCGCACACCAGCACCCATTGCGCGCCGTGACGACGCGCGGCCTGCAGCAGCCGGCGCTTGTTGTCCCGCTCGTTCCAGACATGGGGCTGGGCCGGGGGGTTGTCGAGCAGCTCCAGCAAGGCGGGTTCGCGGCTGACAATCTCCCGCGTGCCGTCGGTCGAGCCATCGTCAAGCACGATGAAACCATCCACATACCCGCGCAGATGCTCGAAGCAGCCCGGCAGAACGCGCGCTTCATTGCGGACCTGCATGACGCACAGCAGGCGCGGCGCGTCCGACACCTGGTCGTGCGGCTGCGGCACACAGCGAAGGCAGAAGGACAGCGCCTGCTGCAACTGGGTGAAACGACCACAGACCGGGCAGCGCTGGCGGGACGGCACCGGAAAGGCTGGATTGCTGACCACGGGAACAGGCACTGTCGCGGCAACCTCGGGGCAGCCGGCAGGCTGGCTGCCGATCGGCCAGGCCAGGCGGGAAAACGACCGCCCCCAGTCCCCATCGAGGTTGGCACGCGCCGTCGCCGGGGAGCATTTCCTCAGATCCGAGGCTGCATTGAATGCCGGACTGGGGCGGCGAGGTTCGTCCGCCAGGTGCAGCAGCTTCATCTGGGGGCAACCCAGCAGGCGCGCACCGTTCATGGCCAGGCGAACGCGCACGTTGTCGTCGTCGGCACCCCAGCCGCGAAAGCTCTCGTCGTAGCCACCGATGAGCTCCAGTTCCTGCCGCGCCAGCGCGATCGAACCGTAGAGCTTGAACGGATCGCGGGCATCGGGAGCCACCGCGTCGAAAGCGGCCGACGCCCCCAGCTGATGCAGCTGCGCGTACTGTCCGAAGCCCACACGCCCCAGCGCCACCCCGCGTGGCACCGCCCGAACCGTGCCCAGCGCCTGTGCCGGCACATCGGTCACGAACATCGATTCTGGCGAACAGACCAGCACCACCTCGTGCGACGCGTGCCTCACCCCGACGTTGATCGCCTTGCAGGGCGGTTGCCATCCATGAGGCTGGTCGTTCACCCTCACCTGCCAGCGAATGTCGGGGTATTGGCGTATCAGGTCGAGCACACCCGATTCCGACTCGTTCTCATCCATCACCACCACCACCTCGACCCAGGGCCGGGCGAAGTACGGTCGGTTGAGCGGCAACACCCTGCGAAAGTCCGCAAGTTTCCGGAAAAACGGCAATACGATGCTGATCATGCCCCTGCCAGGGTCATCCCAAAAGGAAAAGAGGGTTGGCCAAGTGCTTTCCTGGCCCGACGTGCAAAGATGAGCCAGCATCACACAGGATCGACTGGAGCAAGTCTGTGGATGTTTCTTGTAAAACCATCTGTTTATCCACAGGCGGCGACGACCCTGACCGCTTGTACCCACGGCCGCACCACGGCCGCGGCCGCTTGTGCACAGCCGCGCAGGCGCTGCAAGTGCGCACCAGGACTGGGGAAACCCGCGCTGTCCACAAAACGGCAGGGCACCTACTACGACTACTACGAATTCAAAAGACTCAAGAAAAACAAACCGGCACAACTCCGCCCCGTCGATGCCCGGCCCGGCGCCGTTCACGCCGCTGGCGACTGTTAAGATCGCCCCGCTTCCCTGCGTCCCGCCTGCGGGAACGTTTTTGACCGCCCGCCATGTCCGTTGCCGTCGCCGGCCGCAGCCCCACCACCTTCGACATCAAGAGCGCCAGCCTGCCGCTGCTGACGCTGCGCCTGAAGTCGCCCGATCTGGCGCGGCTGGCCGAGGAGCTGCTGGCGCAGTACGGCGACCGGCCCGACTTCTTCGAAGACGACGCCGTGGTGCTCGATCTGTCCACCCTGCCGGCCGAGCAGGCGGGGGCCGAGATCGACTTCCAGCAGCTGGGCGAGCTGCTGCAGGCGCGCCGTCTGCGCCTGCTGGCGGTGCGTGGCGGCAGCGCCGCGCAGCATGAGGCGGCGCGCGCCATCGGCCTGCTGCAGGCGCCCGACCTGCGGGTGGCGCAGGCGGCGGCGCCCGATGCCGCGCCGGCGCGCCGTGCCGACAGCGCCGCCGTCGAGCCGCCGCCGCCCGGCGCGCTGGTGATCGAGCGGCCGCTGCGCTCGGGCCAGCAGGTGTACGCGCGCGGGCGCGACCTGGTGCTGCTGGCCATGGTCAACGCGGGGGCAGAGGTGATTGCCGACGGCCACATCCACGTCTATGCGCCGCTGCGCGGGCGCGCCATCGCCGGCGCGCGCGGCTGGGCCGAGGCGCGCGTGTTCGCGCTCGAGATGCGGCCCGACCTGGTGTCGATCGCCGGCGTCTACCGCACCGGCGACGAACCCCTGCCGCCTTCCGTGTGGGGCCAGCGCGCCAGCGTGCGCCTGGCCAGCGGCGAGGCCGGCGACAAGCTGATTTTCGAACCCGTGGCGGGCTGAAGGCGCGCGGCGACGACGGTTTTCATTTTGCAAGCGAGATCGACATGGCAAGAATCGTGGTGGTGACTTCGGGCAAAGGTGGCGTGGGCAAGACCACCACCAGCGCCGCGTTCGCGTCCGGGCTGGCGCTCAAGGGGCACAAGACGGCGGTGATCGACTTCGACGTCGGCCTGCGCAACCTCGACCTCATCATGGGCTGCGAGCGGCGCGTGGTGTACGACCTCATCAACGTGATCCAGGGCGAGGCCAACCTGAACCAGGCCCTCATCAAGGACAAGCAGTGCGACAACCTGTTCGTGCTGGCCGCCAGCCAGACGCGCGACAAGGACGCGCTGACCAAGGACGGCGTCGAGAAGGTGCTCAAGGACCTGGCGGCGATGGACTTCGACTACATCGTGTGCGACTCGCCCGCCGGCATCGAGACCGGTGCGCTGCTGGCCATGCACTTTGCCGACGAGGCGCTGATCGTCACCAACCCCGAGGTCTCCAGCGTGCGCGACTCCGACCGCATCCTGGGCATGCTGGGCAGCAAGACGCAGCGTGCCATCGAGGGCAAGGAGCCGGTCAAGGAGCACCTGCTGATCACGCGCTACAACCCGAACCGCGTCGCCGACGGCCAGATGCTGAGCCTGGACGACATCCAGGAGATCCTGCGCGTCAAGCTGATCGGCGTCATTCCCGAGAGCGAAGCCGTGCTGCAGGCCTCCAACCAGGGCCTGCCGGCGGTGCACCTGAAGGGCAGCGACATTGCCGGTGCCTACATGGACGTGATCGAGCGCTTTCTGGGCGCCGAGGTGCCGATGCGCTACGTCGAGGCCGAGAAACCCGGCTTCTTCAAGCGCCTGTTCGGGGGGCGCTGAAGCCATGTCCTTCCTGTCATTCTTTCTGGGCGAGAAAAAGAAGACCGCCAGCGTCGCCAAGGAGCGGCTGCAGATCATCCTGGCGCACGAGCGCGCCGGCCGCAGTGCCGCCGAGCCGGATTACCTGCCCGACCTGCAGCGCGACCTGATTTCGGTCATCAGCAAATACGTCAGGATCGACCCCAAGGACATCAAGGTGCACCTGGAACGCCAGGACGACCTGGAGGTGCTGGAGGTCAAGATCGAACTGCCCGAGAAAAAGCCGGACTGAAGGCCTTTTCGGCCTCTGGCGCTTTTCCAATCAGCGCCAACAGCTATTAAAAGAATAGCTTTCAAGGGGTGGGCCAACGCCTGCGCGCGGCGCCCGCGCGACCCCGTGCCGGCTCCCGTATCATCCCTGGTCGCGCGGGCCGTCGCCCGCTCCTGCCGTGCCATGACCGTGCCTGCCGATCCCGCCGAAGAACCGTCCCTGCGGCCGCCCGAGGCCGAGCCGCAGCGCCTGGGCAGCTGGCTGCTGGCGGCCGTGCTGGTGCTGGTGATCGTCGGCGGCGCCTGGCGTGCCTACCAGTGGCTGGTGACCGACGTCGAGCGTCGGCGTGCCGTGGCCGAGGCGCCGCCGCCAGCCTCCGCCGCGCCCGCGGTGGTGGCGGCATCGGCGGCACCGGCGCCCCTCGGTCGCACCGTCACCGCGCCGCAGGCCGGCGTGCCGCCCGAAGCTGCGGCACCGGCCGCGGTGGGCCAGGCCATTCATCGCTGCCGCATCGACGGTCAGCTGACCTACACCAACCTGCCCTGCGCGCCTGGCACCGAAGACCTGCCCGCGCCCGCGCTGGGGGCCGACCCCAACGGCGTGGTCGGGTTGGCCGGCGACAGCGTGCCGTCGGTCCAGCCGGCGGAGCTGAGCCTGGAAGGCGCCAGCCGCAGCCAGCGCGACGCCGCCTGCGCCTACCTGGCGGCTGAAATCGCCCGGCTGGAGTTCGAGTTCCAGCAGCCGCTGCCACCGCCGGTGCTGGACCATCTGTCGACCCGGCTGAGCGGACTGCGCGCCCGCCAGCGCGCCGCCGAATGCGGCGCCCCCGCCGTGCCGGCAGCCGATCAGGCGAGCGCCACGCGCCGCCCGGCCAGCCCCCGAGCGGCGGACGCCAGGCGCGCCCCGTGAGGGCGCGATTGCTACGTTTTGAATAGCGATCGGCGCTTGCCCCGATTCGCGTCAACAACGGGTGCCGGTGGCCGGCGAGTGGGCCTTCAGGATTTGCCTGGCGCGTGGATGGCGGGCGGCGGCGGTACGTCTGCGCCCGTGGCCGGGCCTGAGGCGGGCGGGGTCGGCGCTGGCGCCACCGGGTCGGCGGCCGCCGAGGCCGCGCGGCCGCCGCCAAAGGTGCCGCCGCGTGCGCGCTCGCCCGGGCCTGGCTGGCCCGCCGCCGCCGCTGGCGGCACGCTCGCACGCGCAGCCTCGGGCGTGGATGTGACGGCGGTGGCGCCGCCGTCGGAGGCCGGCGCGATCTGCGCCGCCGCCGGCAGGTTCCAGGCCAGGGCGGTGGTCATGAGCACGACGGCGGCGCCGCGCGAGAGTCTGCGTGGGGTCATGGAAACAACCTTTCCGAACTTGAACACCCTGCCAGTCTGACGCCATCCAGGCTTACAAACATGGCTTCTGTGTTCGAGTTGTAAGGGTGTGAATGCACACTCACTTTACACCTGCCCGACACCTGGTGCGGCGCCACCGGTGGTCGCAGCACCACCCTGCGGCCGCCCGGGCGCGGCGTGCCACCGCAGAAAGCGCGGCAGAAAAACCCTGCGCCGGATACAATTGCCGGCTAACCCCAGGAGTTGCACGTGCGCGACCGGGTGGATGGCGCCCAAGCCGGGTCCTGTCGGCGCCATCTTCGGATCCTGGTCTTGCCAGCGCACCTGCACCCAGTGGCAACGGAACGGCTGATCAGGTGCCGCGTCCGAGCCCGCGCCTCACGGCCACTTTGACGCCCGGCGAACCTGAACCCTGCGCGCCGCGCGGCACGCCCATCGGGCATGCCCGGCGGTGCCCACACCGCATCATGTTTTAGGAGCAACGCATGGCCAAGGAAGAACTGATCGAGATGCAAGGCATCGTCAACGAAGTGCTGCCGGACACGCGCTTTCGCGTCACGCTGGACAACGGCCACGAGCTGGTGGCCTATTCCGCCGGCAAGATGAAGAAGAACCACATCCGCATCCTGGCGGGTGACCGGGTGTCGCTGGAGCTGTCGCCCTACGACCTCACCAAGGGCCGCATCAGCTTCCGTCACCTGGAGCGCCGCGGCCCCATGCCCACCGGCGGCGGTGGGCAGCGCCGCCGCTGAGCCGGCAGCCGCCATCGACGCCGGGGCCATGACGCCCGCGCCCGACCCGGTGGACGCCGCCTTCGCGGCCCAGCCGCGCGAGGGTTTTCTGCCGCTCGACCAGCGCCCCCTGGCCGCGCTGGATCGCCCGCTGCCGATCGGCTGGGGCCAAACCAATTCCCAGCCCAGCACGGTGGCCAACATGCTGCGGCTGCTGCAGGTCGCACCCGGCATGCGGGTGTTGGATGTGGGTGCCGGTTCCGGCTGGACCACGGCCCTGCTGGCGCACCTGGTCGGGCCCCAGGGCCAGGTGCATGGGGTGGAGCGGGTGCCCGAACTGGTGCGCTTTGGCGCCGACAACCTGGCCGCCACCGGCCAGCCCTGGGCCCGCATCGTGGCCGCCGAGCCGGGCCAGCTCGGCCTGCCGGCGCTGGCCCCGTTCGATCGCATCCTGGTGTCGGCCGAGGCCGACCGCCTGCCGCAGGCGCTGGTCGATCAGCTGGCCGACCACGGCCTGATGGTGATCCCGGTGAACGGCAGCATGCACAGCGTGCGGCGGCGCGGCGACGAGCTTGAGCTCGGCACGCACGGCGAGTACCGCTTCGTGCCGCTGCGGTGACGGCGGCAGGATGCATGACGAATGGCGCCCTTCGGCGCGTCGATCGCCACGCGGCTCATGGGTCATGCCGTTTCACCACGACGCCAGCCGCTGCCCGTCGTAGCGCAGGAAGGCGCCGCTGTCGGCCAGCGTGAGCGCCGCCAGCGTGCGGCGCAGACCGGCCACGCTGTCGGTCACCGTCACCGGTGCCTGGGCGCCGCCCATGTCGGTCTGCACCCAGCCGGGATGAAACGCCGCCAGCACCGCCCGCGGGTAGCTGTGGCGCGCCGAGGCCACCACCATGTTCAGCGCCGCCTTGCTGACGCGGTACAGCCAGGCGTTGCTGGCCTCGACGTCGCCGATGCGGCCCATGGTGCTGGAGATGAAACCGAAGCGCCCGCCCGCCGCTTCCACCAGCGGCGCCACCTGCGGGATGACCTGCATCGCGCCCAGCACGTTGGTGTGCATCACGCGGTCGAACGCCGGTGCCGTGGGCGGCTGGCGCGCATCGGCGCGCGCGCACATCACGCCGGCCACGTACCAGGCGCCGTCGATCTGCTCGCCGTCGAGCTGCCACGCCAGGCCGCTGACGCTGGCCGGCTCCGCCACGTCCAGCCGCAGTGCCTGTGCCCCCAGCGCGCGCAAGGTTTGCAGGCCGGCGTCGGAGCGGGCGGTGGCGATCACGCGCTCGCCGGCGGCCAGCGACTGGCGTGCCAGCTCCAGGCCGATGCCGCGCGAGGCGCCAAGAATCAGGGTGGTGGGCATGGTGTTCGGCGGTCAGCGCACGTGGTGCGCCAGGCCTTCGTCGGCCAGCTGGGCGCGGTAGCGTTCGCGCGCCTGTTCGTCGGTTTCGGTGATCACCGCGCTGCCCAGCTGGGCGCGCAGCATGGCGTTCATGGAAGGGAAGGTGCCGGGCGCCGCGCGCACCTCAGGCGACCACAGGCGCGCCCGCAGCAGCGCCTTGGGGCAGTGCAGGTAGGCCTCGCGCACGGCGACTTCGATCACCAGCCGCGGCGCCTTCACGCCCTCGGCGGCAAAGCGCTGCGTGAAGACGTCTTCGTCGCGCAGGCGCGCCGTGCCGTTGACGCGCAGCACTTCGTCCACCCCCGGCACCAGAAACAGCAGGCCGATGCGCGGGTCGGCCAGCAGGTTCTCCAGCGTGTCCAGGCGGTTGTTGCCGGTGGCGTCGGGGATCCAGAGCGTGCGCGCATCCGGCACTCGCACGAAGCCTGGCAGACCACCGCGTGGCGACGCGTCGGCCAGTGCGCCGCCGACCCCCACGCTGGCCACCACGCACAGCGGCGCATGGGCGACGAAGCGGCACATGGCCTCGTCCAGCCGGTCGAGCTGCTTGGCCAGTGACCGGGCGCTGGCCTCCGGGTAGAGCGCACGCAGCGCGTCGAGCGAATCGATCATCGGGCGACTCCGATCGGAATACAGATCAAAAGGCCATTGGCGCCCGTCCGTCGGGCGCCAACAGCTATGCTATTCATAGCATTTCGAGCGCCACGGCGGTCGCCTCGCCACCGCCGATGCACAGCGTGGCCAGGCCCTTCTTCAGGCCGCGCGCCTTCAGGGCGTGGATCAGCGTCACCATGATGCGTGCGCCGCTGGCGCCGATCGGGTGGCCCAGCGCGCAGGCGCCGCCGTTGACGTTGACTTTCTCGTGCGGCACCTTCAGATCGTGCATCAGCGCCATCGGCACCACGGCAAAGGCCTCGTTGATTTCCCACAGATCGACGTCGCCCACCTGCCAGCCGGCCTTGGCCAGCGCCTTTTCGGTGGCGCCGATCGGCGCGGTGGAAAACCACTCGGGCTCCTGTGCGTGCGTGGCGTGGCTGGCAATGCGCGCCAGCGGCCTGCAGCCGAGCCTCCTGGCGGTGGACTCGCGCATCAGCACCATGGCGGCAGCACCGTCGTTGATGCTGGAGCTGCTGGCCGCCGTCACCGTGCCGTCTTTCTTGAAGGCGGGCTTGAGCTTGGGGATGTTGTCGAGCTTGATGCGGCCCGGCCCTTCGTCGGTGTCGACCACGCGCTCGCCCTTGCGCTCCTTGACCGTGACCGGCGTGATCTCGGCTTGGAAGGCACCGCTCTCGATGGCGGCCTGCGCGCGCCGCACGCTGGCGGTGGCAAAGGCGTCCTGCTGCTCGCGCGTGAAGTGGTACCTGGCGGCGCAGTCCTCGCCGAAGGTGCCCATGCTGCGGCCGGGCTCGTAGGCGTCCTCCAGGCCGTCGAGCATCATGTGGTCGTACACCTTGTCGTGCCCCATGCGATAGCCCCCGCGCCCTTTTTGCAGCAGATACGGGGCATTGGTCATGCTCTCCATGCCGCCGGCCACCAGCACATCGTGACTGCCGGCCACCAGCATGTCGTGCGCAAACATGGCCGCACGCATGCCCGAGCCGCACATCTTGGACAGCGTCACCGCCCCCGCGCTCTTGGGCAGCCCGCCCTTGAACGCGGCCTGGCGCGCCGGCGCCTGACCCTGGCCGGCCAGCAGGCAGTTGCCGAACAGCACCTCGGTGACGAGTTCCGGCTGGATGCCCGCACGCTCGATGGCGGCCCGGATGGCGGCGCCGCCCAGGTCGTGCGCGGCCAGCGACGAGAAATCGCCCTGAAAACTGCCCATGGGCGTGCGGGCGGCGGAAACGATGACGATGGGGTCGGACATGGCTGTTTTCCTTTCAAGCAGAAACGGGATGGCAGGGCGCAGTTCAGGCGTTCATTCGGGCACCGGCGCCAGGGGTGCCAGGGCATCGGGCGGACCGGACGGGGTTTCGTGGTGCGCCGCCAGCGGGTCGGCCAGCTCGGGCGCGCCGGCGACGCCGCCGTTGCAGTCGAAGCGCCGGTGCGTGCCGTAGGGGAAGAAGTCGATCACCTCGCCGCGCTGGATGCGTTCCTTGTTCTGCTGCCAGAACTCGGGCGTCAGCAGGTCGGCGTGGTGGCGCAGGAAGACCTCGCGCACGCGCGGGTGGCCGAGCAGAAAGGGCGCGAAGGTTTCGGGAAACACGTCGTTGCGGGCCACCTGGTACCAGACCTCGCCGGACAGCTCGTCTTCCTCGTGGCGCGGCGGCGGCACGCGGCGGAACTGGCAGTCGGTGACGTACTCGATCTCGTCGTAGTCGTAGAACACCACCTTGCCATGGCGGGTGACGCCGAAGTTCTTCCACAGCATGTCGCCGGGGAAGATGTTGGCCGCCACCAGGTCCTTGATGGCGTTGCCGTACTCGATGACGGCGTGCTCCAGTTGCGCGCTGGCGGCGGCATCGCCGGCGCCGGCGTCCAGCGCCTCCTGCAGGTACAGGTTGAGCGGGATCATGCGCCGCTCGATGTAGGCGTGCGCGATGATGACTTCGGTCTCGCCGTCGCCGTCGCGGTCGGAGATTTCGAGCAGGCTGGCGGCATGCTGCTCCAGCTCGGCCACCAGCTCGTCGGTGAAACGCTGGCGCGGAAAGGCCAGCAGCGAGAACTCCATGGTGTCGGCCATGCGTCCCACGCGGTCGTGGCGCTTGACCAGCTGGTACTTGGCGCGCACCTGCTCGCGCGTGGTTTCCTTGGGTGCGGCAAAGCGGTCGCGAATGAGCTTGAACACGTAGGGAAAGCTGGGCAGGTCGAACACCAGCATCACCATGCCCTTGATGCCGGGCGCGATGCGGAACTGGTCGCTCGAGTGCCGCAGGTGCCACAGCAGGTCGCGGTAGAACAGGTTCTTGCCCTGCTTGGCCAGTCCGAGCGCGTTGTACAGCTCGGCGCGCGGCTTGCGCGGCATCAGGCTGCGCAGGAACTGCACGTAGGCCGAGGGAATCTCCATGTCCACCATGAAGTAGGCGCGCGAGAAGCTGAACAGGATGGCCAGGTCGTCCTCGCCGAACAGCGCGGCGTCGACGTGCAGCGTGCCGGGCTGGCGGTGCAGGATGGGCAGGGCGAACGGGATTTCCTGAAAGCCGTTGATCAGCTTGCCGACCAGGTAGGCCCCCTTGTTGCGATAGAACAGGCTGCTCAGCACCTGCAGCTGGAAGTTGGAGCGCGGCCTGGCGGTGCCCAGCTCGCGCTGCATGGCGCGCGCCACCAGGCCGGCGTCGCGTTCCATGTCGTCCCAACGGCAGCGCAGCTCGCAGGATTCGAGCATGGCGCGCACCGTGTGCGCCAGCGGGGCGTCGCCGGGGTAGAAGGCGCGGAAGGTGGGCGGCGCCTTGGGGTCGGTGGTCTCCATGTACTCGGTGCTGATGGCCGGGCGCACGAAGATGAAGTCGTTGTGGAAATAGCTCCGGTGCAGGATGCGCGTGGTGACCGAGTTGAAGAAGGTCTCGGCCAGTTCGGGCTGCGGGTGCGTCACCAGCAGGCCGATGTACAGCAGCTTGACCTGATGCCACACGGCCATGGGCTGCTGATGGGCGCGGAACTCGCGCTCCAGCCGCTTCTGGCATTCGCGCACCCGCAGGTCATAGAACTCGATGCGCTCGCGCTGGGCGCGCTGCTGGCCGTGCCAGTCGCAGGTCTCGAAGCGGTGCTTGGCGCGCGCCGATTCGGTGCGAAACAGCCGGTAGTGGCGGTTGAAGCCGTCGATCATCGCCTGCGCGATGTCGCGCGCCAGGCCCGAATCGATGGCCGGCAGGCTCACCACCTCACTCCTCGGGGCCGGGGTCGGCGGCGGCGCGCGGGTAGCGCTTGATGGCCTGGCGGTAGACGTCCACCACTTCGCCGGCACCCGACATGGTGACGCCCAGATCCTTCACCAGCCCGTCTTTCAGGCCGTAGCACCAGCCGTGCACCGACACCTGCTGGCCGCGCGCCCAGGCGTCCTGCAGCACGGTGGTCTGGGCCACGTGGCCGACCTGCTCGATCACGTTCATCTCGCACAGCACGTCTTCCTGATCGTGCGTGCACAAGTGCAGCAGGCGGCCGCGGTGGCGCATCTTGACGTCGTGCACGTGGCGCAGCCAGTTGTCGGCCAGGCCCACGCGGTCTTCGCGCAGCACCGCCAGCACGCCGCCGCAGCCGTAGTGGCCGACCACCATGATGTGCTCGACCTTCAGCACGTCGACCGCGAACTGGATCACCGAAAGGGCGTTGAGGTCGGAGTTGACCACCACGTTGGCCACGTTGCGGTGCACGAACACCTCGCCCGGCGCCAGGCCGGTGACCTGGTTGGCCGGCACGCGGCTGTCGGAGCAGCCGATCCACAGGTACTTGGGCGACTGCTGCTGCGCCAGGCTGCGGAAGAAGCCCGGGTGCTCGCGCTCCATGCGGGTGGCCCAGGCGTGGTTGGCGTCGATCAGGTGCTGCAGGGACGAGGGCATGGCGCGCGGTCGGTGCGGTCACGGCTCCCGCCTGCGGCGGGCGCCGTGACCTGGGGTCACAGGGTTTCGGCGAACAGCTCGCGCCCGATCAGCATGCGGCGGATCTCGCTGGTGCCGGCGCCGATCTCGTACAGCTTGGCGTCGCGCCACAGGCGCTCGACCGGAAAGTCCCGCGTGTAGCCGACGCCGCCCAGCGCCTGAATGGCTTCACCGGCCATCCAGGTGGCTTTCTCGGCCGAGTACAGGATGGCGCCGGCGGCGTCCTTGCGAAAGCTGCGCGCGTGGTCGGCACTGTCGCAGGCCTTGCCCACGGCGTAGACGTAGGCGCGCGTGGCCTGCCAGGTGCTGTACATGTCGGCGATCTTGCCCTGCATGAGCTGGAACTCGCCGATGCTCTGGCCGAACTGCTTGCGCTCGTGCACGTAGGGCACGACGGCGTCCATGCAGGCGGCCATGATGCCCAGCGGCCCGCCCGACAGCACCGCGCGTTCGTAGTCCAGCCCGCTCATCAGCACCTTGGCGCCGTTGCCTTCGCCGCCCAGCACGTTTTCCTCGGGCACCTCGCAGTTGTCGAAATACAGCGGGAAGGTGTTGCTGCCGCGCATGCCCAGCTTGTCGAGCTTGGCGCCGGCCGAAAAGCCCTTGAAGCCCTTCTCGACGATGAAGGCCGTCATGCCGCGCGCGCCCAGTTCGGGCTCGGTCTTGGCGTAGATCACCAGGGTGTCGGCGTCGCCGCCGTTGGTGATCCACATCTTGCCGCCGTTCAGCACGTAGTAGCCGTTCTTCTTCTCGGCGCGCAGCTTCATGCTGACCACGTCGCTGCCGGCGTTCGGCTCGCTCATGGCCAGAGCCCCGACGTGCTCGCCGCTCACCAGCCTGGGCAGGTATTTCTTCTTCTGCGCTTCGCTGCCGTTGCGGTGGATCTGGTTGACGCACAGGTTGGAGTGCGCACCGTAGGACAGACCGACCGAGGCCGAGGCGCGCGAGACCTCTTCCATGGCCACGATGTGGGCCAGATAGCCCATCTCGGTGCCGCCGAACGCTTCCTTCACGGTCATGCCGTGCAGGCCCAGCGCACCCAGCTTGGGCCACAGGTCGGGCGGAAACTGGTTGTCGCGGTCGATCTGGGCGGCGCGCGGGGCGATTTCGGCCTGCGCGAAGTCGCGCACGGCGTCGCGCAGCGCGTCGATGTCGTCACCAAGCTGAAAGTTCAGGCCGGGCAGGTTGCTCATGGGGTCTCCTTGACAAGATGGATGGGTTCAGTACTGCTTGGGCACGGGCACCAGGGTCTGCTGCATCAGGGCGCAGGGGCCTTCCTGGCCGGCGTCGTCGATGTGTGTGACTTCGGCGCTGGTGACGATCAGGCGCCGGCCGGGTTTGACCACGCGCCCGATGGCGCGCAACGCGCCGCCCCGGTAGCTGCCGAGAAAGTTGATCTTGTATTCGGCCGTGACCACTTCCATGCCCTCCGGCGCCAGCGTCAGGCCGGCGTAGCCGCCGGCGATGTCGGCCACCGCGCCCATGGCGCCGCCGTGAAAGCCGTCCTGCTGCTGCGTCACGCGGTCGGAATACGGCAGCCAGATCTCGACCCGCCCGGCCTCGACCCGGCGCAGCTCGGCACCCAGGTGGCGCATCATGCCCTGACGGGCAAAGCTCTCGGCCACGCGCTGGAAGATGGCGGAAGGGTCGGCGGCGTCGGTCATGGCAAAGCTCGATTGTGATTGACGTTTACGTAAACGTCAATCAGCGGCGTCTCGGCGCGGCCTGCGGTTGCCCTGCCCCGGCAGACGCGCCAGCAGCGCGCGCGCCTCCTGCTCCTGCTCGGCCACCTCGGCCAGCGTGGCCTGCAACTCGGCCAGCCGTGCCTCCAGCTGGGCGCGGTGCTGGCCCAGCACCTGCAGGTACCGGCTCAGCTGCGGGCCGGTGTCGCGCGGGCTGTCGTACATGTCGATCAGCTCACGCGCCTCGGTCAGCGACAGCCCCAGGCGCTTGGCGCGCAGCGTCAGCTTCAGGCGTGTGCGGTCGCGGCTGGAATAGACGCGCTGACGGCCGCCGGGGCCGGTGCGCTCGGGCCGCAGCAGACCCAGGTCCTCGTAGAAGCGCATCGCGCGCGGCGTCAGATCGAACTCGCGTGCCAGATCGCTGATGCGGTAGGTGGTGGCCATGGGTGTCGGGGGCTGTCGCGCAGGCGCCGCGTGCGGCGCGACTCCTTCATAGAATGGTCCGGCCGGTTGACGTGCGCGTCGGTCGTGCCCGTCATCCTAACGCAGCCGCCTGCTCCCCAGCCCATGTCACTTGCCGCCGAACTCGAACGTGCCCTGCACTACCCGCTGGGTGACCAGCTGCCCGCGCCTGGGTGCGCCGTCGAACTGAGGCCGGGCGTCAAATGGCTGCGCATGGGCCTGCCGTTCGCGCTCGACCACATCAACCTTTGGCTGCTGCGCGACCGCTTTCAGGGCCGCGAAGGCTGGACCGTGGTGGACTGCTGCATCGACCGGCCCGAATCGCGCGCGCTGTGGCAGCAGGTGTTCGAGCAGGAGCTGGAGGGCCTGCCGGTGCTGCGCGTGTTGGTCACCCACATGCATCCCGACCACATCGGGCTGGCGCACTGGTTGTGCGAGCGCTGGAGCACGCCCGAACACGACTGCCGCCTGTGGATCAGCGGCGCCGACTACCAGGCCGCGCGCTACGGCTGCGAGGTGGTCAACAGCTTTGGCGGCGAGCGTCTGGCCGACTACTTCCGCAGCCACGGCATGACCGACCCGGGCGACCTGGAGCAGGTGCGCCACCGCAAGAGCTACTACCGCGGCCTGGTGCCGGCGGTGCCGCCGCAGTACGCGCGCCTGCGCGACGGCCAGCCGCTGGTCATCGGCGGCCACGCCTGGCGCTGCATCGCCGGCTGGGGCCACGCGCCCGAACACATGGCGCTGCACTGCGAGGCGCTGGGCATCCTGATCAGCGGCGACATGGTGCTGCCACGCATCTCGACCAACGTCAGCGTCTATGAAATGGAGCCCGAGGCCGATGCGCTGACGCTGTTTCTGGACTCCATCGACCGTTTCATGCCGCTGCCCGAGGACACGCTGGTGCTGCCCTCGCACGGCAAGCCCTTCCAGGGCCTGCACACGCGCATCCAGCAGCTGCACGACCACCACCGCGAGCGCCTGGTCGAGGTGATGCAGGCGGCGCGCGAGCGGCCCGTGAGCGCCTACGACGTGCTGCCGGTGCTGTTCAGGCGCCCGCTGGACCTGCACCAGACCACCTTTGCCCTGGGCGAGTCGGTGGCGCACCTGCACCGTCTGTGGCACGGTGGCCAGCTGGCGCGCACACGCGACGCCGAGGGCATCTGGCGCTTTGCGCCGGTGTGAGACTCGGTACGCCGAACCACCACCACCGGAGGCGAAGGACTCGAACTCAAAGTCCGACAGCCTCCCAGACGCAGCCCTACCGTATGGAGAACCCGGCATGATGAACACACAGCAGCTCTTTTCCCTGGAGGGCCGCAGCGCCCTGGTCACCGGCGGCTCGCGCGGCATTGGGCGCATGATCGCCGAGGGTTTCTTGCGCGCGGGCGCACGGGTCTACATTTCGGCGCGCAAGGCCGAGGCGTGCGATGCCACGGCGCGCGAGCTATCGGCCATCGGGCCCTGCGTGTCGCTGCCGGCCGACGTGTCCACGCTGGCGGGCATCCAGCAATTGGTCGCGGCGTACCAACAGCACGAGCCCAGCCTGGACATCCTGGTCAACAACGCTGGTGCGGCCTGGGGCGCGCCGTATGCCGAGTTCCCGGAAAGCGGCTGGGACAAGGTGGCCGACCTGAACATGAAGACGCCGTTCTTTCTCACGCAAGCGCTCACCCCCATGCTCAAGGCCGCCGCCACCGACCACCTGGCCAAGGTGATCCACATCGCCTCGATCGACGGCATCAGCGTCAACCCCTGGGAGACGTATTCCTATGCCGCCAGCAAGGCCGGCCTGATCCACCTAACCAAGCGCATGGCGCTCAAGCTGGCGCCCGAGCGCATCATCGTCAGCGCCATCGCGCCCGGCCCGTTCGCGTCGGAGATGAACCAGAGCGCGCGCGACCATGCCGACGAGGTGGCGGCACGCACCCCGGCCGGGCGCATAGGCACGCCGGAAGACATGGCCGGCGCCGCCATCTATCTCGCCTCGCGCGCCGGCGACTACGTGGTCGGCTCGACCCTGGTGGTCGATGGCGGGGTGGCCTGGGCGAGGTGATGAGGCGGGGTCGCGCTCGGCACGATCACCGATGACAAATGCCTTCGCCGCGCTTCGATGACCCAGGCGGGGAGCGCCCGCGGACCCGTCAGGCGGTGGGCACCACGCTGCGCTTGAGCGCCACGCGCCGCTCGTGGCAGTCGGGCAACACGCGCCCCACGTGCTGCCAGAAGCGCGGGCTGTGGTTCATCTCGTGCAGGTGCGCCAGCTCGTGCACCACCACGTAGTCGATCAGCGCCGCGTCCAGGTGGATCAGGCGCCAGTTCAGGCGGATCGAGCCGTCGGCGCTGGCCGAGCCCCAGCGCGTGCCGGCCGATGACAGCGTCAGCCGCTGCCAGCGCACGCCCATCAGCGGCGCAAAGTGATCGAGCCGCGCCGCAAACAGCCGCCGCGCCTGCCCCAGCAGCCAGGCCTGGGCGACGTCCTGCACCTGCTGCGCGCTGGCGCTGGCGGGCAGGCCCAGCCACAGGATGGGGCCTTCGGGCAGTGCGCTCTGCAGCACGGCGCCGGCGCGGCCATGCTGCTGACGCGGGTCCAGCCGCAGCGTGAGCGGCGCGCCCAGGTACGGCAGCGCCGCGCCATCGCGCCAGTCGATGCGCGCGCCCTGCTGCGCGGCCTGGCGCTGGCGGGCCTCGGCCAGCTTGGCCAGCACCCAGCGCGCCTTGTCGTGCAGGGCGGCTTCGATCTCGGTCAGCGGCGTCCAGCGCGGGGCGCTGACCTGCAGGCCCTCGGCGCCGATGGACAAACCGATGGTGCGCCGCTTGCCGCGCCGAAACAGATAGGCCACCGGCGTGCCACCCAGCACGATGCGGCGATTGGCCTGGGGGTGCTGAAAGCCGGTGACGGTGGGCCTCGCGAGCGCCGTTGCGTCGCCGCCATGAACTATATTATTGATAGCTGTCTGCGCTTGCCCATCAAGCGCTGGAGCCTGATTTGACGTGGAATGTGGCGGCTGCGGCGACGGCTCGGCGCCCTGGCCGAACAGATCGAGCAGCAACTGGCGCATGGGCTGTCGCGCTAGGCGCTGGGGCGCACGCTGGAGCGCACGGCGGCGCCGCCGGGATAGGCCTCGGGGTCCAGGCGCAGCATTTCGGCCTCGATCCAGGACTCGACCTCGCGCATCAGCTCGTGCGGCTTGCGGCCGCGGGTGTCGATGGGCGGGCCGATGGAGATGTCGACGACGCCCGGTCGCTTGACGAAGGCCTTGCGCGGCCAGCAGCGCGCCGAAGTGACGGCGACCGGGATGATGGGCACGCCGCATTCGACCGCCAGGCGCGCGCCGCTGCTCTGGTAGCTGCCCTTTTCGCCGCGCGGGATGCGCGTGCCCTCGGGGAACATGATCACCCACACGCCCTGACCCAGCAGGCGCCGGCCCTGCTCGACCACCTTGTGAAAGGCTTCGATGCGCTGGCCGCGGTCGATGTGGATCATGTCCAGCCGACCGATGGCCCAGCCGAAGAACGGGATCGACAGCAGTTCGCGCTTGAACACATAGGCCAGCGGATGCGGCATCAGCGGCGGCATGCAGAACGTTTCCCAGGCCGACTGGTGTTTGACCAGCAGCACGGCGCCGGCGGCCGGGTCCGGCGGCAGGTGCTGCAGCCCGCTGACGCGGTTCTCGATGCCCAGGATCCAGCGGCCGGCGCGCACCGTCAGATCGAGCCAGGCGCGGCAGATGCGGTACAGGCGCGGCTTGCCGACGAAGGGCGCCAGCAGCACCACCAGCGTGGCCCAGGGGATGACGGTGACGACCATCCACAGCAGGTGCAGCACGGAGCGGATCAGGTTCATGAACGATCGGAGGTTGGCGCCCGTCGGGTATGCGCGAGCAGCTATGAATAACGGAGCAAACGAGGCCTCAGGCGGGGCCTGGCGCGGCATCGGGCGCGCCGACCAGGGCGCTGGCGAAGGCCGCCAGGTCGGCGTGCACGCGCGTGCCGGGCGGATAGGCCGGCGGCAGCGGGTCGGTGTGGCTGGGGGCGTGCAGGCCCGTCAGCACCAGGTGCGGCACGCAGCCGGCCGCGTGGGCGGCCTGCATGTCGCGTTCGCTGTCGCCCACCGCATGCACCTGGCGCAGATCGACCCGGTAGCGCTCGCCGATCTGCTGGAACAGCCCGGGCAGCGGCTTGCGGCAGCTGCACGCCTCGTCGGCCGTGTGCGGGCAGAAGAACATGGCGTCCACCTTGCCGCCCACGGCCGCCAGCTGCTTGTGCATGCGCGCCTGGATGGCGTTGAGCGCTGCCATGTCGAACAGCCCGCGACCCAGGCCCGGCATGTTGGCGGCGATCACCACCTGCCAGCCCGCCTGGTTGAGCTGGGCGATGGCTTCCAGTGCGCCCGGCAGCGGCTCCCAGTCGGCGGGCGACTGCAGGTAGCCTTCGCGTTCGACGCAGATGGTGCCGTCGCGGTCCAGGATGACGAGCTTCATGGCGGCGATTATCCGCCGCCGCCCGGCGTCAGCCGGCCCCAGCGGCCCCACCAGCGCCCGGCCTGCCAGTCCAGCCGGGCCGGACGGCCGGGCGCAAACGCGGTCGGCGGCTGGCCCTCGGCCAGCAGGCGCTGAGGCGCGCCGGCCGGGGCCAGCTCGAAATACACCTCGGTGCCGCCCGGGCCGCGTGCGCTGGCCGGCACGTCGCGCAGCAGCAGCACGCGCACCTCCTGCGCCGGCAGCGGCCGACGGCCGGCGCGGTTCAGCTGGCTGGCCACCAGCCCGGCGCCGACCCCCAGCCAGAGCAGCAGCCACAGCGCCAGCGCCCACGGCCGCAGGCGCGCCCAGCCGTGGCGGCGCAGCGCCGCGCGGCCGGCCAGGCGCAGCCCCAGCACCGCGCCCAGCAGCCCCAGCCCGGTGAACACCGCCGGCCGCGCCGCCGCCCACAGCGCCTGCGCCGGGTCGGACACCAGGGTGGCCGGGTGCAGCGCCTGCAGGCCGTCGGCATCGGCTTCGGCCAGCGCCTGCAGCAGCGCGCGCAGCAGCAGCACCGCCAGCGGCGGTGCCAGCAGCCAGGTCAGGCCGCGCCAGCCGAGGCCGGTGGTGGCGGCGGCCGCAGGCCCCGGGCTCACGCCGCCAGCCGCGCCAGCTCGGCCACGCGGTTCATGGCCTGGTGCAGGGTCTTGAGCAGGCCCTGGCGGTTCAGCCGCAGGTCGGCCTGCTCGGCGTTGACCATGACGTGGTCGAAGAAGGCGTCCACCGGCGCACGCAGCGCCGCCAGGGACTGCAGGCTGGCGGTGTAGTCGCCGCGCGCCAACTGCGCGTCGGCCTGCGGCAGCACCTGCTGCATGGCGGCGTACAGCGCCTGCTCGGCCGGCTCCTGCAGCAGCAGCTCGCTGACATGGGGGTGCACCGGGCTTTCGGCCTCGGCCTTCTTCAGGATGTTGCCGATGCGCTTGTTGGCCGCCGCCAGGGCGGGTGCTTCGGGCAGGGCGGCAAAGGCGCGCACCGCCTGCAAGTGCGGATGCACGTCGGCCAGGCGCGGCGGGCGCAGGGCCAGCACGGCGTCGACTTCCTGCGCGCTGAAGCCCTGCTCGCGCAGGCTGCCGGCCAGGCGGTCGTAGATGAACTTGCCGGCCAGCTCGTCCTTCACGCGCGACGGGTTGAAGTCGGCCTTGCCGGCAAAGGTCTGCGCCGCCAGCTCGATCAGCTCGGGCAGCGCCAGCGGCAACGCCTGCTCGATCAGCATGCGGATTACGCCCAGCGCATGGCGGCGCAGCGCGAACGGGTCGCGGTCGCCGGTGGGCAGGTTGCCGATGCCGAACATGCCGACCAGGGTTTCCAGCTTGTCGGCCAGCGCCACCACCGTGCCGACCTGGCCGCGCGGCAGCTCGTCGCCGGCAAAGCGCGGCTTGTAGTGGTCTTCGATGGCCAGCGCGATGTCCTCGCTCAGGCCGTCGTGGCGCGCGTAGTAGCCGCCCATCACGCCCTGCAGTTCGGGGAACTCGCCCACCATGTCGGTCAGCAGATCGGCCTTGGCCAGGCGCGCGGCGGTGTCGGCCGCCTGCGCCAGCGCGGCGCCGCCCAGCTGCTGGCCGATCTGGCGCGCGATGGCGCGCACGCGCTCGACCCGCTCGCCCTGCGTGCCCAGCTGGTTGTGGTAGACCACCTGCGCCAGCTGCGGCACACGGCTTTCCAGCGTCTTCTTGCGGTCCTGGTCGAAGAAGAACTTGGCGTCGGCCAGGCGCGGGCGCACCACGCGCTCGTTGCCGGCGATCACGGCGCTCGGGTCGTCCGGCGTGATGTTGCTGACCACCAGGAAGCGGTGCGTCAGCCGGCCCTGTGCGTCCAGCAGCGGAAAGTACTTCTGGTTGGCCTTCATGGTCAGGATCAGGCATTCCTGCGGCACCTGCAGGAATTCGGGCTCGAACGCGCAGACCAGCACGTTGGGGCGCTCGACCAGGGCCGTCACCTCGTCCAGCAATGCTTCATCTTTGATAGCTGTCAGCGCAGTCCCTGCCTGTGTTGCAGCCGCTTTGATCTGTGCTTCGAGGGTGGCGCGGCGCTCCTCGAAGCTGGCGATCACCGCGCCCTGCTGGCGCAGGTCGAGGGAGTAGTCGTCGGCGCTGGCCAGCTCCACCGGGTCGCTGGCGGCCTCGAAGCGGTGGCCGTGCGTGGCGCGGCCGGCGCGCAGGCCCAGCGCCGTGACCGGCACCACGGTTTCGCCGTGCAGCGCCACCAGGCCGTGCGCCGGGCGCACGAACTGCACGCTGTCCCAGCCCGGGCGGGCACAGCCGGCCTGCAGCTGGTAGGTCATGACCTTGGGGATCGGCAGGCGCGCGATGGCTTCGTCCAGCGCCTTCTGCAAGCCGCTGTCCAGCGTGGCGCCGGTGACCACGCTGTCCAGGAACAGCGCCTCGGCCTTGCCGTCCGGCTGGCGCTTGAGCTGCGGCACCACCGTGGGCTCGGCGCCCAGCGCCTGCAGCTTCTTGAGCAGCGCCGGCGTGGCCTGACCCTGGGCGTCCAGGCCGACGCTGACCGGCATCAGCTTGAGCTGCACCGCGCGGTCGGCCGCCTTGGCCGCCACATGCGTGATGTGCGCCGCCAGGCGGCGCGGGCTGGCGTAGGGCGTGACGCGCGAGTCCGCCGCCGTCAGGCCCTGCGCCTGCAGCTGCGCCGCCAGGGTGGTGGCAAAGGCCTCGCCCAGCTGCCGCAGGGCCTTGGGGGGAAGCTCCTCGACGAACAGCTCGACAAGCAGGTTCTGCGTGGTCATATCGGTCATGCTCATGCGGCGGGTTTTTCGATCTGCTCGACCCACGCGCGCGGTGCCAGCGGAAAGCCCAGGCGCTGGCGGCTGTCGTAATAGCTCTGCGCCACGGCGCGCGCCAGGGTGCGGATGCGGCCGATGTAGGCGGCGCGCTCGGTCACGGAAATGGCGCCGCGCGCGTCCAGCAGGTTGAAGGTGTGGGCGGCCTTGAGCACCTGCTCATAGGCCGGCAGCGCCAGCTGCTGGCCGATCAGGTGCAGCGCCTGCCGCTCGTGCGCGGCAAAGGCGGTGAACAGGAAGTCGGCGTCGCTGTGCTCGAAGTTGTAGGTGGACTGCTCGACCTCGTTCTGGTGATAGACGTCGCCATAGGTCAGCTTGCTGCCGTCCGGCCCTTCGGTCCAGACCAGGTTGTAGACGTTGTCCACCCCCTGCAGGTACATGGCCAGGCGCTCCAGGCCGTAGGTGATCTCGCCGGTGGCGGGCCGGCAGTCGATTCCGCCGACCTGCTGGAAGTAGGTGAACTGGGTCACTTCCATGCCGTTGAGCCACACCTCCCAGCCCAGGCCCCAGGCGCCCAGCGTGGGGTTCTCCCAGTCGTCCTCGACGAAGCGGATGTCGTTCTTCTTCAGGTCGAACCCCAGCGCCTGCAGGCTGCCCAGGTACAGCTCCAGGATGTTGGCCGGCGCCGGCTTGAGCACCACCTGGTACTGGTAGTAGTGCTGCAGGCGGTTGGGGTTGTCGCCGTAGCGGCCGTCCTTGGGGCGGCGGCTGGGCTGCACGTAGGCGGCGCGCCAGGGCTCGGGGCCGATGGCGCGCAAAAAAGTGGCGGTGTGGCTGGTGCCGGCGCCCACTTCCATGTCGTACGGCTGCAGCAGCGCGCAGCCCTGATCGGCCCAGTACTGCTGTAGCGACAGGATGATTTGCTGAAAAGTGAGCATGGCGGTGCGTACCGGAGCGGGCAAACCCGGTATTTTAGTGTTCTGAATGAAATGTGGCCCCAGCGCTTGATGGGCAAGCGCCGATAGCTATAAAAAACGTAGTAAACTAGGGCCAGCGCCGCAGCACCAGGCTGGCGTTGGTGCCGCCGAAGCCGAAGCTGTTGGACAGCACGGTGCTCAGCCGGGCGTCGCGCGTGGCGGTCACCAGCGGCATGGCGCCGAGCTCGGGGTCGGGCGTCTCGACGTTCACCGAGCCGGCGATGAAGCCCTTTTGCAGCATGATGAGGCAGTAGATCGCCTCCTGCACGCCGGTGGCGCCCAGCGAATGGCCGGTGAGCGACTTGGTGCTGGAAAACGGCGGCACGGCGTCGCCGAACACCGCGCGCATGGCGCGCACTTCCTGCATGTCGCCCACGGGCGTGGAGGTGCCGTGGGTGTTGATGTAGTCGATCGGCGCATCCAGCCCGTCGATCGCCTGGCGCATGCAGGCAATCGCCCCGTCGCCCGAGGGCGCCACCATGTCCTCGCCGTCGCTGGTGGCCCCGAAGCCCACGACTTCGGCCAGGATGGTGGCACCGCGCGCCTGGGCGTGCTCCAGGCTTTCCAGCACCACGGCGCCGCCGCCGCCGGCGATCACGAAGCCGTCGCGGTGGGCGTCGTAGGCGCGCGAGGCCTTGTCGGGCGTGGCGTTGTATTTGCTGGACATGGCGCCCATGCCGTCGAACAGCATGGCCATGCCCCAGGAAAGCTCTTCGCCGCCGCCGGCGAACATCACGTCCTGCATGCCCCAGGCGATCTGCTGCGCCGCCGCGCCGATGCAGTGCGCCGAGGTGGAACAGGCCGAGGTGATGGAGTAGTTGATGCCCTTGACCTTGAAGTTGGTGGCCAGGCAGGCCGACACGGTGGAGCTCATGCAGCGCGTCACCTGATACGGCCCGACGCGGCGGATGCCCTTTTCGCGCAGCGTGTCGGCGGCCTCGATCTGGTTGGCCGGCGAGCCGCCGCCCGAGCCCATGATGAGCCCGGTGCGCGGGTGGCTGACCTGCGCGGGGGTGAGGCCCGCCTGGGCGATGGCGTCCGCGAGCGCGATCTGCGCGTAGGCGGCGGCGTCGCCCATGAAGCGCAGCTCCTTGCGGTCGATGCGCGCTTCCAGGTCGATCTCGGGCACGCCGGCCACCTGGCTGCGCAGGCCCATCTCGGTGAATCTGGGCACCGCCCGGATGCCCGAGCGCCCGGCGCGCAGTGAGGCTTCCACCGTGTCCAGATCGTTGCCGATGCACGAGACGATGCCCGCGCCGGTGATCACGACGCGCCGCTGGGTGCTCATGACGCTTGCCCCTCCCGCGTGAACAGACCCACGCGCAGGTCGTTGGCGACGTAGATTTCCTTGCCGTCGGCCAGCAGGCGGGCGTCGCCGATGGCCATGTTGAGCTTGCGCTTGATGACGCGCTTGATGTCGATTTCGTAGCGCACCAGCTTGACGTCGGGGCCGACCTCGCCGGTGAACTTGACCTCGCCGGCGCCCAGGGCGCGCCCGCGCCCCGGCAGGCGCAACCAGGTCAGGTAAAAGCCGATCAGCTGCCACATGGCATCGAGCCCCAGGCAGCCGGGCATCACCGGGTCGCCCTGAAAGTGGCAGGCGAAGAACCACAGGCCCGGCTTGACGTCCAGCTCGGCTTCGATGCGTCCCAGCCCATGCGCGCCACCGTCGTCGTCGATGTGCGTGATGCGATCGAACATCAGCATCGGCGGCAGCGGCAGGCGACCGGCCTCGGGCCCGAACAGGCGGCCCTCCCCCGAGGCAATCAACTGGTCGTAGGAAAAAGAATCAGCCATGCCGCGCATTGTGCCTGAGGGCTGCGGCCGCGCCCGGCGCCGCGCCGCTCGCGCCTCAGCCGCGGCGTTGCCGGGCCAGGGCGGCCACCACCAGCGCCGCGCAGCCCAGCCACAGCGGCCACAGCCCCAGACGCGCGGCCCAGGCGGCGTAGGGCGTGAGGTGGCTGCGGCCTTCGAACTGTCCGCGCAGCACGCCGCGCGTGGCGCGCGCCAGCCGGTGCGTCACCTGGCCGCGGTGGTCGATGATGGCGGTGGCGCCGGTGTTGGTGGCGCGCAGCATGGGGCGCTCGAACTCCAGCGCGCGCATGCGGCCGATGGCCAGGTGCTGGTCGATCGCCACGCCGTCGCCGAACCAGGCGATGTTGCTCAGGTTGACGAAGGCCGTGGGGGCCGTGGCCGGGTCGATGAAGCGCGCCGCCAGCTCCTCGCCGAACAGATCCTCATAGCAGATGTTGGGCGCCAGCCGCTGGCCCTGCCACACGAACGACAGTTGGCCGACGGCGCCGCGCGAGAAATCGCCCAGCGGGATCCGCATCAGCTCGGTGAACCAGCGAAACAGCGGCGGAATGAACTCGCCGAACGGCACCAGATGGTGCTTGTCGTAGCGGTAGGGCGCCGCCTGCCCCGGCGCCAGCCCGACCACCGAGTTGGTGTAGCCATGCTCCAGATCGCCCAGCGGCACGCCCAGCAGCGCCGCCTGCGGCCCCTGGGCGTAGCGCGCCCGCAGCGCCTCCCAGTAGCCCTCGGGCAACTGGCGCGGCAGCAGCGGAATGGCGGTTTCCGGCGCCACCACCAGCGGTGCCGTGCTGGCTTGCAACTGCGCGCCGTACCAGCGCAGCGCATCGGCCATGCCGGTGCCGGGGATGAACTTCTGATCCTGCGGGATGTTGCCCTGCAGCAGCTCGACCGCGCTGGTCAGCGCCGGCGCGCCGGGCGTGTCCAGCGCCATCTGGCGCCCGCCCCACAGGCTGCCGGCCAGCGCCAGCAGCGCAGCGGTGCCCGCCAGGGTGCGCGGCTGGCGCCAGCGCACCTGGGGCGCCAGCGCCAGCAGGGCGGCCAGCGCCGCGCCGACGAAGCCGACCCCGTACACCCCCACGTAGCGCGCCAGAAACGCCAGCGGCCCGTCCACCTGGGCGTAGCCGCCCGCGCCCCAGGGAAAGCCGGTCAGCCAGCGGCCGCGCGCCAGCTCGGCCAGGGTCCACAGCGCGGCGAACAGCAGCGCCGCGCGCACCGGCCGGCGCGTCGGCGCCAGCGCCACGAAGGCGGCGCCCGCCACGACGTAGTACAGCGCCAGAAAGCCCGCCAGCGCCAGCACCGCCGCCGCCGCCAGCAGCGGGTGCAGGCCGCCATAGGTGTGCATGGAGGTGAACAGCCACCAGAAGCTGCCGGCCAGCCAGCCCAGGGCGAACAGGCCGGCCAGCGCCAGCGCGCGGCGCCAGGCCGGGGCGGTCTGCGGGCGCTCCCAGGTGCTGGCGCTCCAGGAGCTCTGGCGCTCGGCCTGATGCACCAGCTGCCACACCAGCCAGGCCAGGCTGAAGGTCTGCAGCCACCAGCGCGGCGCGCCCTGCCAGGGGTCGGCGATCGACAGCGCCTGCAGCACGCCGGCCAGCAGCGCCGCCACCGGCGAGGCCAGGGCGTGCACCCGGCGCATCAGGCTTCGGTCGGCGGCACGCGCACCACCTTGAACCAGCGCACCGCGCCGCCGCGCGTGTGCAGCACGTGAAAGTCCAGCGTGCCCATGCGGTGGTGCTCGCCGCGCTTGGGCACATGGCCCATTTCGTGCGCGATCAGGCCGCCGACGGTGTCGAACTCGGCCTCCAGGTCGCCCTGCGGGTCGGCGCCCAGGCGCACGCCGAAGGCTTCGTTGACGCGCTCCAGCGGCGTGTCGCCGGCCACGCGCCAGCTGTGGTCGGCCAGGGCGAAGATGTCGCCCTCGTCGGCGTCGATGTCGAACTCGTCCTCGATCTCGCCGACGATCTGCTCCAGCACGTCCTCGATGGTGATCAGGCCGGCCGTGCGGCCGAACTCGTCGACCACCATGGCCAGGTGGTTGCGGCTGATGCGAAACGCGCGCAGCAGGTCGCTCAGGCCCTTGCTTTCGGGGATGAACATGGCCGGCCGCAGCAGTGTGCGCAGGTTCAGCTCGGGCGCGCGCTGGAGCTTGAGCAGGTCCTTGGCCAGCAGGATGCCGATGATGTTCTCGCGCTCGCCCTGGTAGACCGGAAAGCGCGAATGCGCGGTGGTGATGACGTCGCGCAGCAGCTGCTCATAGGGCGCGTCGATGTCCAGCAGGTCCATGCGCGGGGCGGCCACCATGGCGTCGCCGGCGGTCATGTCGGACAGGCGCAGCACGCCTTCCAGCATGACGCGGCTTTCGGCGTTGATGACCTCCTTGTCCTCGGCGTCGGCCAGCGTCTCGATCAGCTCGTGCGTCGAGTCGGGGCCGGGACGGATGAACTCGATCAGCTTCTGAAACAGGCTGCGCTTGTCCTCGCGCTCGTTCGAGCGTTCGGGGTTGCGCGCGGAAGGGGGGTCGGCCACGGTCGGGTGCAGGGCGTGCTCAAGTTGTGACAAGGGCAAGGATAGCCCATGTGCCCCGCCGCGCCGGTCTTCACGGTACGCGCTGAACGCGCACCCACGTCACACGTCCGACCGATGCTGGCCGTCGCGCACCGCCGCGCGCACCTCCTGCACCGTGGCCAGCAGCTGGCGCGCCTGCGAGGCGGCGGTCTTCAGACCGAAATCGACCTGACCGACCTGATCGGCCAGCAGCTCGCTGACGCGGCTGGCGAAGGTGGCCGGCGGCAGGCTCAGGTGGGCCTGGCTTTCGCTGCCGGCATGTTCGACCACCGCACCGGCCTGGCGCGCGATGCGCAGCATGGCGGTGTTCTCGCTCAGGGCGTGGATGTACAGGGTCTGCACGCCGTCGTTGACGGCGTGGATAGCGGCGCGCTCGAACAGGCGCTTGCCGTAGCCGCGCCCGCGGGCGTGCTTGGCCACCGAGACGCCGAACTCGGCAAAGCCGGCCGACGCGAAATCGTTCGGGTAGGCCAGGTGTGCCATGGCGATCAGCGTCAGGCGGCGGTTGAAGATGCCGAACACGTGGTCGCGCTCGAAGTTCAGTCCGTCCACGTACTGGCGGATCTGGGCGTCGCCCGCAGCGTAACCGAAGCGCAGGTAGCGGTCGTGCTCGTCCAGCGCCAGCAGATGGCGTGCAATGCGTTCCCGGTGCTCGGGCCCGACCTCGCGGATCGGCACCACGGCGCTCCGTCGGGACGGGCGGCGCGGGGCCGGGTCGATCGGGGTGTCGATGACGGGTGGGTGAAGCTGGTTCATGCACCCAATGGTAGGGACGCGGCTCTAGAGAGAAAACTCCAATCGTCACCCTGACGCGCCGACTGTGTAACCGATCACGCCGCAGCGCTGCGAGACGCAAGAATGTGCGGCTTCTGGTGCACCGCCGTTCATCCTGAACCTGTCGAAGGGCTTCGACAGGTTCAGCCCGAACGGCGTTCGACAGCCTCCTAGATCGGCAGCGCCGTGGTGGTCTTGACACGGTCCATCACGAAGCTGGTCTTGCAGTCCTGCACCGAGGGGTGACGCAGCAGCGTGTCCATCATGAAGCGCGAGTACGCCCCCATGTCCTGCACCACCAGGTGCAACAGAAAGTCCATCTCGCCGGTCAGGGCCACGCACTCCACCACCTCGGGCCAGCCCTGCACGCTGGCGCGGAATTCGTCCATCGGGTTGCGCTTGGCGTGCTCGGCGCGTTTTTCCAGCCGTACGTTGACGTAGGCGCTCAGCCCCAGCCCGAGCGATTCCGGCCGCAGCAGGGCCACGTAGCGGTCGATCACCCCGGCCTCTTCCAGCCGCCGGATGCGCCGCAGCACGGCGCTGGCCGACAACCCGACCTGCTGGCCGATGGCCTCGTGCGTTTCGCGCCCGTCGGTCTGCAGGCGTGCCAGGATGGCGCGGTCGAGGCGGTCGAGGGCGGCGGTCATGGCTGCGGTGGGCTCAGGGTGGAAGGACGATATCGGGCGTGACGGGAGGATTCTTGCATCAATCCGGCGCGAAATGACCTTGGTCAAGCATTTTCCTTGCGCAACGGCGGGAATGGCCGGTGCAACTGGCTGGAATTCGCGCAGGCGGGCGCTCTACAGTTCATGATTTGCCTGCCCACCACTTCTTTCAGGAGACAAGCCATGCCCCCCGCCAGCCCCGCCGCCACGACCTGGGACAACCCCATGGGTACCGATGGCTTCGAGTTCATCGAATACGCCGCTCCCGATCCTCAGGCCATGGGCGCGCTGTTCGAGCGCATGGGTTTTGCCGCCGTGGCGCGCCACCGCCACAAGAACGTCACCCTGTACCGCCAGGGCGAGATCAACTTCATCATCAACGCCGAGCCCGACAGCTTTGCGCAGCGCTTTGCGCGCCTGCACGGACCCAGCATCTGCGCCATCGCCTTTCGCGTGCAGGACGCCAAGGCGGCCTACGAGCGCGCCATCAGCCTGGGCGCCTGGGGCTACGCTGGCCAGGCCGGCCCGGGTGAGCTGAACATCCCGGCCATCAAGGGCATCGGCGACTCCATCATCTACCTGATCGACCGCTGGCGCGGCAAGAACGGTGCCCGGGAGGGCGATCTCGGCAACATCGGCTTCTATGACGTCGATTTCTACCCGCTGCCGGGCGTGCAGGGCGGCGCCGCAGTCAACCCCGAGGGCTACGGCATGACGGTGATCGATCACCTCACGCACAACGTGCACAAGGGCCGCATGGACGAATGGGCCAGCTTCTACGAGCGCCTGTTCAACTTCCGCGAGATCCGCTACTTCGACATCGAGGGCCAGGCCACCGGCGTCAAGAGCAAGGCCATGACCAGCCCCTGCGGCAAGATCCGCATCCCGATCAACGAAGAAGGCAACGAGCAGAAGGGCCAGATCCAGGAGTACCTCGATCTCTACAAGGGCGAGGGTGTGCAGCACATCGCGCTGGGCTGCAAGGACATCTACCACGCGGTCGACCAGCTCGGCCTGGCCGGCGTCAAGCTGCTGAACACCAGCGACACCTACTACGAGCTGCTGCCGGGGCGCATCCCGGACCTGAAGGAGCCGATCGCCGAGCTGCAGGCGCGCAACATCCTGGTCGACGGCCACGACGGCGAGCTGCTGCTGCAGATCTTCAGCGAAAACCAGCTTGGCCCGATCTTCTTCGAGTTCATCCAGCGCAAGGGCAACGAAGGCTTTGGCGAGGGCAACTTCAAGGCCCTGTTCGAGACCATGGAGCTCGACCAGATGCGCCGCGGCGTGCTGACCCAGAAGCCCGCCTGAGGCCGGCGCCGGCGGCGCCGCCGCGACAACCCCTGG
>JADLIA010000025.1 GCA_020848515.1 Rubrivivax sp.
CGGGTGCGGCGCCAGCTGTCGGCCTCGTACGAGCGCTTCACCACCGTGCTGGAAGCGCTGGACGCTTCGGTGTCGGTGGCGCCGCTGGGCAGCCAGGAGCTGCTGTTTGCCAACAAGCTGTATCGCCAGTGGTTCGACGGCACCACCACCGGCCATCTGAAGCTGGTGGAGCGCGCCGGAACGCCCGAAACCCAGGCGTCCGAAGAGAGCCTGGACACGGTCGACTCCCTGGTCGGTCTGCCGGTCGACAGCCTGGCCAACGCGCCGCTGGCAGAGCATGCCGAGGTCTACATCGAACGCCTGAACAAGTGGCTGGAAGTGCGCTCGCGCTACCTGAACTGGGTGGACGGCCGCCTGGTGCAGATGGTGATCGCCACCGACATCACGGCCCGCCGGCAGGCCGAGGAGCAGGCCGCCGCGCAGGCCGAGCGCGCCGAAGCCGCCAGCCGCCTGATCACCATGGGCGAGATGGCTTCCAGCGTCGCCCACGAGCTGAACCAGCCGCTGACGGCAATCAGCAACTACTGCACCGGCATGATCTCGCGCGTGCGCAGCGGGCAGATCAGCCGTGACGATCTGCTCGGCGCACTCGACAAGACCGCCCGCCAGGCGCAGCGCGCCGGTCAGGTGGTGCAGCACATCCGCAGCTTCGTCAAGCGCAGCGAGCCGCGCCGTGCCTGGGCCGAGGTGACGCCGATGGTCGAGCAGGTGCTGGAGCTGGCCGAGATCGAACTGCGCCGCCGCAACGTGCGGCTGGTGCGCCAGATCGCCACCGACCTGCCGGCCCTGTATGTGGACCCGATCCTGATCGAGCAGGTGCTGATGAACCTGATCAAGAACGCCGCCGAATCGATCGACGTCGCCCAGCGTGCACCGGGCCAGCGCCTGATCGAGCTGCGCGTGGTGCAACGCGACATCGAAGATCAGCCCACGGTGCAGTTCAGCGTGACCGACAGCGGGCGCGGTCTGGCGCCCGAGGCGCTGGCGCGGCTGTACGAAGCCTTCTTCTCCACCAAGAGCGACGGCCTGGGCATCGGCCTCAATCTGTGCCGCTCGATCGTCGAGTCGCACCAGGGCCGGATCCACGCCGAGAACCTCTACAATGCCGGCCAGGTCGTGGGCTGCCGCTTCAGTTTCTGGATCCCGGTCGGTCCGGCACAGGATGCCCGCCCGTCCGACCACAACCTCAGGGAAGTTGCATGAGTCTGATTCCGAAACGAGGCACGGTCTACGTGGTGGACGACGACGAGGCGGTGCGTGATTCGGTGCAGTGGCTGCTGGAAGGCCAGGATTACCGCGTACGCTGCTTCGAGTCGGCCGAGGCCTTTCTGGCCCGCTACGACCCGCGCGAAGTGGCCTGCCTGATCATCGACATTCGCATGGACGGCATGAGCGGGCTGGAGCTCCAGGACCGCCTCAACGAGCGCCACTCGCCCCTGCCGATGGCCTTCATCACCGGCCATGGCGACGTGCCGCTGGCGGTCGACACCATGAAGAAGGGGGCCATGGACTTCATCCAGAAGCCCTTCAACGAAGACCACCTGATGCCCCTGGTCGAGCGCATGCTGGAGCAGGCCCGCACCAGCTTCGCCGAACACCAGCAGGCCGCCAGCCGCGACGCGCTGCTGGCCAAGCTCACCGGCCGCGAAGCGCAGGTGCTCGAACGCATCGTCGCCGGCCGCCTGAACAAGCAGATCGCCGACGACCTGGGCATCAGCATCAAGACCGTCGAGGCGCACCGCGCCAACATCATGGAAAAGCTGGGCGCCAACACCGTGGCCGACCTGCTCAAGATCGCCCTGGGGCAGCAAACCGCCAAGGTCTGAGCTACTATCGTTTTCATAGCTGCCGGCGCATATCCATCAAGCGCCAGGCAGCTTTTTCATTGGTATCCGACGGGTTCTTCACATGACCGCCCAACTGATCGACGGCAACGCCCTGGCGGCCACCGTCCGCGCCGAGGTGGCGCACCGCGTGCAGGCGCTGCAGGCACGCGACGTGCAACCGCACCTGAGCATCATTCTGGTCGGTGACAACCCGGCCAGCCAGGTCTACGTGCGCAGCAAGGTGGCCGACAGCCAGCAGACCGGCCTGTCGGCGACGCTGGAACGCTACCCGGCCGAGCTGCCGCAGGCCGAGTTGCTGGCGCGCATCGCCGCCCTCAACGCCGACCCGGCCGTGCACGGCATCCTGGTGCAGCTGCCGCTGCCGCCACACATGGACGCGCATGCGGTGATCGAGGCCATTGCCCCAGCCAAGGACGTGGACGGCTTTCACGTCGCCAGCGCCGGCGCGCTGATGGTGGGCCAGCCCGGCTTTCGCCCCTGCACCCCCTACGGCTGCATGCGCATGCTGCAGTCGATCGGCCTGCACGATCTGCGGGGCCGGCACGCGGTGGTGATCGGGCGCAGCAACATCGTCGGCAAGCCGATGGCCATGATGCTGCTGGCGCAGAACGCCACCGTCACCGTCTGCCACAGCGGCACCTCCGACCTGGCGGCGCTGACGCGCCAGGCCGACATCGTGGTGGCCGCCGTCGGCAAGCGCAACGTCCTGACGGCGGACATGGTCAAGCCCGGCGCGGTGGTCATCGACGTCGGCATGAACCGCGACGACGCCGGCAAGCTGTGCGGCGACGTGGACTTCGCCGGGGTGCGCCAGGTGGCCAGCTGGATCACCCCGGTGCCCGGCGGCGTGGGACCCATGACGCGCGCCATGCTGCTGGTCAACACCATCGAGGCCGCCGAGCGCGCCGCCGCCTGACCCGGGGCCGCGCGGCGCCGGCCGCCCGCAGACCCTCGATCTTGAAGCAAAATAGCCTGCAGCGCTTGTCCACAAAGCGCCAGAAGCTATCATTTTGATACTTTGCGGCTTGACAAACACCGCCTTGTCCCCAGCTGAAGCGCCATGACCAATCCCCTGCTCGACTTCTCCGACCTGCCGCGCTTCGACCAGATCCGCCCGGAACACGTGGCTCCCGCCATCGACCAGCTGCTGGCCGAAGCCGAGGCGGCGCTGGAGGCCGCCGTCAGCCCCGACTCCCCGGCCGACTGGACGTGGCTGTCGCGCACGCTCGACGTGCCCGGCGAGCGCCTGGGCCGCGCCTGGAGCGTGGTCAGCCACCTCAACGCCGTCATGGACACCCCCGAGCTGCGCGCCGCCTACAATGCCGCCCTGCCCCGGGTCACCGAGTTCTGGACCCGGCTGGGCAGCGACGAGCGGCTGTACGCCCGCTACAAGGCCATCGACCCGGCGCCGCTGGACGCCGCGCAGCGGCGCGCGCGCGACAACGCCCTGCGCGACTTCGTGCTGGGCGGCGCCGAGCTGCAGGGCGCAGCCAAGCAGCGCTACGCCGCCATCCAGGAGCGTCTGGCCGAGCTGAGCCAGAAGTTCAGCGAGAACGCGCTCGACGCCACCGACGCCTACGCCTGTTATGCCAGCGAAGCCGAGGTCGAAGGCCTGCCGCCCGATGTCCTGGCCACGGCCCGCGCCGCCGCCCAGGCCGACGGCCAGTCCGGCTACAAGCTCACCCTGAAGCTGCCCAGCTACCTGCCGGTGATGCAGTTCGCGCATGACCGCGCGCTGCGCCAGCGCCTGTACCGCGCCTACGTCACGCGCGCCTCCGACCAGGCCGAAGGCGATGCCACGCGCTTTGACAACGCACCGCTGATCCGCGAAATCCTGGCGCTGCGCCACGAAGAAGCGCAGCTGCTGGGCTACGCCAGCTACGGCGACGTGTCCCTGGTGCCCAAGATGGCCGAATCGCCGCGCCAGGTGATCGACTTTCTGCGCCAGCTGGCGGCCAAGGCCCGGCCCTACGCCGAGCGCGACGTGGCCGACCTGCGCGCCTTCGCGCGCGAACGGCTGGACCTGGCCGATCCGCAGAGCTGGGACTGGCCCTATCTGGGCGAACGGCTCAAGGAAGCGCGCTACGCCTTCAGCGAGCAGGAGGTCAAGCAGTACTTTCAGGCGCCCAAGGTGCTGGCCGGGTTGTTCAAGATCGTCGAGACCCTGTTCGAAGTGGCCATCCGCCGCGACGCGGCGCCGGTCTGGCACCCCTCGGTCGAGTTCTACCGCATCGAGCGCGACGGGCAACTGCTGGGCCAGTTCTATCTCGACCCTGGCGCGCGCACCGGCAAGCGCGGCGGCGCCTGGATGGACGACGTGCGTGCCCGCTGGCTGCGCCCGGACAACGGCCGCCTGCAGACCCCCGTGGCCCAGCTGGTGTGCAACTTCGCCGAGGGCGTTCATGGCGCGCCGCCGCTGCTCACGCACGACGACGTCATCACCCTGTTCCACGAATTCGGCCACGGCCTGCACCATCTGCTGACGCAGGTGAACGAGCGCGACGTCTCGGGCATCAGCGGCGTCGAGTGGGATGCGGTCGAGCTGCCCAGCCAGTTCATGGAGAACTTCTGCTGGGAATGGGAAGTGCTGCGCCACATGACGGCCCATGTCGACAGCGGCGAGCCGCTGCCGCGCGAGCTGTTCGACAAGATGATCGCCGCCCGCAACTACCAGGCCGGCCTGCAGACCGTGCGACAGATCGAGTTCGCCCTGTTCGACATGCTGCTGCACACCGAGCACGCCAGCGGCCAGGACTTCCAGCCGCTGCTGGACGCGGTGCGGCGCGAAGTGGCGGTGCTGCAGCCGCCACCGTTCGCGCGCACGGCACAGACCTTCAGCCACATCTTCGCTGGCGGTTACGCCGCGGGCTACTACAGCTACAAGTGGGCCGAAGTGCTGTCGGCCGACGCCTACGCCGCGTTCGAGGAAAGCGTGACGCCCGAGGGCTTGCCCAGCGTCGAAACCGGACGAAAATACCGACGCGAGATTCTGGAAGCCGGCGGCAGCCGCCCGGCCATGGAATCGTTCAAGGCCTTCCGTGGCCGCGAGCCCAGCCTGGACGCGCTGCTGCGCCACCAGGGCATGGCTTGAGGCGCACGGCGGCCGGCCCGCAGCCCTTGTCGTCCACCCCGCCCGCAGGAGAATCGCCCGTGCATCGTCGTCACCCTCTGCTTCTCGTCACGGCCTTGAGCGCCCTGCTGCTGGCGGGCGGCGTCCAGGCGCAGGTGTACCGTTCGAGCGGGCCCGGCGGCGTCAGCTACAGCGACCAGCCGCCTCCCGCACAGGCGGGTCGCCAGGTGGCCCCGCTCGGCGGCGATACCCGGCGCAGCGGCAGCGCCACGCTGCCCTACACGCTCAGCCAGACCGTGCAGCGCTTTCCCGTCACGCTCTACACCTCCGCCGATTGCCCGCCCTGCGTCAGCGGCCGCAACCTGCTGATCCAGCGCGGCGTGCCGTTCAGTGAAAAAACCGTGCAGTCCAACGAGGACATCGCAGCCCTGCAGCGGCTGGCCGGTGCCAGCCAGGTGCCGGTGCTGACCATCGGCGGCCAGCGCCTGAGCGGCTATTCGGACCAGGAGTGGAGCCAGTACCTCGACGCCGCCGGCTATCCCAGAACCTCGCAGTTGCCGGCGGCCTATCAGCGCCCGGCCGCCACACCGCTGGTGGCCCAAAGCCCCGTGCCCGCCGCGGCCACCGGTACGGCCCGCGAAGCCACTGCCCCCGCCGCGGCAACGCCGGCCGAGCCCAGCATCGCCCCCCCGCGCAACGCCACCAACCCGGCCGGGATTCGCTTCTGAAACGCTACCAATCCGATAGCTTTTGGCGCTTGCCAGATAAGCGCCAGAGCACATAAAAGTCCACAAAAAACCCGCCTGGGCGAGGCGGGTTTGTGCGGCGCGCGATGGGCGGCTCACTTGCCGACCGTGGCCTCCTGCCGCAGGATCGTGTACAGCTCGTCCTTGACGCGCAGTTTTTCCTTCTTCAGCGTCTCGATCTCGCTGTGGATGGCACCGGCATCGTGGCCTTCCATGGCCTTGATCTGGTGATCCAGTTCGTTGTGCCGCTCGAACAGGTTCAGGAAACGGGTGTTCGAGCCCTCGCCCTTGAGACGGGTGATCAGATCGCGGTATTCAGGAAACATCGGTTCTCCTCAGTGGTCACACGCTTCATCATAAACCGCCGCGCACCCCACGGGCATCGGCGGCCACGCAATCGGCAAAGTAGCGCACATGGCCGTGGTCGTCTTCCACCTCCACCAAGCCGTGGATGTCGGTCTCGAAGCCGGGGCACTCGAGCGCGAAGTCGCGCGCGAACTTCAGGTAGTCGACGATCTTGCGGTTGAACACCTCGCCCGGAATCAGCAGCGGAATGCCGGGCGGATAGGGCGTCACCAGCGCCGTGGTGATGCGGCCTTCGAGCTGGTCGATCTCCACCCGCTCCACCTGGCGGCGGGCGATGCAGGCGTAGGCGTCGGCCGGGTTCATGGCCGGCGTCAGCTCGCTCAGGTACATGTCGGTGGTCAGGCGCGCGATGTCGTACTTGGCGTAGAGCTGATGCACGTGCTGGCACAGGTCGCGCAGGCCCATCTTCTCGTAGCGCCGGTGCTGGGCGCAGAACTCCGGCATGATGCGCCACATCGGCTGGTTGCGGTCGTAGTCGTCCTTGAACTGCTGCAGCGCCGTCACCAGCGTGTTCCAGCGGCCCTTGGTGATGCCGATGGTGAACATGATGAAGAAGCTGTAGAGCCCGGTCTTTTCCACCACCACGCCGTGCTCGGCCAGGAATTTGGTGACGATCGACGCCGGAATGCCGCTCTTGTCGAACTTGCCGTCCAGGTTCAGGCCGGGCGTGACGATGGTGGCCTTGATCGGGTCCAGCATGTTGAAGCCCGGCGCCAGCTTGCCAAAGCCGTGCCAGCTGCGGTCCTTCGCGCCGTTCTTGATGACCCAGTCGTCGGCGCGCCCGATGCCTTCTTCGGCGATCTTCTCCGGCCCCCAGACCTTGAACCACCAGTCGCCCTTGCCGAAGTCGGCCTCGACCTTGCGCATGGCGCGGCGAAAGTCCAGCGCCTCGGCAATGCTCTCTTCCACCATGGCGGTGCCGCCGGGCGGCTCCATCATGGCGGCGGCCACGTCGCAGCTGGCGATGATGCTGTACTGCGGGCTGGTCGAGGTGTGCATCAGGTACGCCTCGTTGAACAGGTAGCGGTCGAGCTTGACCTGCTGCGAGTCCTGCACCAGCACGTGGCTGGCCTGGCTGATGCCGGCCAGCAGCTTGTGGATCGACTGGGTCGAATACACCACCGACTGCTGCGGCCGCGCGCGCTTCTTGCCCATGGCGTGGTAGCTGCCATAGAACGGATGGAAGGCCGCGTGCGGCAGCCAGGCCTCGTCGAAATGCAGGTTGTCGACGTAGCCGTCGAGCATGCCCTTGATCGCCTCGGTGTCGTACAGCACGCCGTCGTAGGTGGACTGCGTCAGCGTCAGGATGCGCGGCTTGACGCGATCGGCGTCGACATGCTGCAGCAGCGGGTTGGCGCGGATCTTGGCCTTGATGGTCTCGGGCTCGAACTCGCTGCGCGGAATCGGGCCGATGATGCCGTAGTGGTTGCGCGTGGGCTTGAGAAACACCGGGATCGCGCCGGTCATGATGATGGCGTGCAGGTTGCTCTTGTGGCAGTTGCGGTCCACCACCACCACGTCCCCAGGCGCCACCGTGTGGTGCCAGACGATCTTGTTGCTGGTGCTGGTGCCGTTGGTGACGAAGAAGCAGTGGTCGGCGTTGAAGATGCGCGCCGCATTGCGCTCGCTGTCGCCGATCGCGCCGTTGTGGTCCAGCAGCTGGCCCAGCTCTTCGACGGCGTTGCAGACGTCGGCGCGAAGCATGTTCTCGCCGTAGAACTGGTGGTACATCTGGCCGATCGGTGACTTCAGGAACGCCACCCCGCCCGAATGCCCCGGACAGTGCCAGGAGTACGAACCATCCTCGGCATAGTCGAGCAATGCGCGAAAGAACGGCGGCTGGATGCCTTCCAGATAGCTCTTGGCCTCGCGCACGATGTGCTTGGCCACGAACTCGGGCGTGTCCTCGAACATGTGGATGAAGCCGTGCAGCTCGCGCAGCACGTCGTTGGGCAGGTGCTGGCTGGTCTTGGTCTCGCCGTGCAGGTAGATCGGCACGTCGTCGTTCTTGCGCCGCACCTCGGCGATGAAGCTGCGCAGGTTCTGCACCGCGGGGGACGATGCCTCGTCGGCGCCCAGCTCCTCGTCGTCGATCGACAGGATGAAGGCACTGGCGCGGCTTTGCTGCTGGGCGAACTGGCTCAGGTCGCCATAGCTGGTGGCACCCACCACCTCGAAACCCTCGTCCTCGATCGCCTTGGCCAGGGCACGGATGCCCAGGCCGGAGATGTTGTCGGCGCGGTAGTCTTCGTCGATGATGACGATCGGAAAGCGGAACTTCATGGGACCTGACTCCTGCCGAAGGCGGCAAAACAGCGCGCAAGTGTACGGAATTGCCGCGCCCCGGCGCGGCAGCCGCGTGCAGATGCCCGACAATGCGCATCAGTGATACATCGAAATCATTAACTGGGAGCATGCATGGCAGACTCGACCGTCTGGTGGATCGCCGCCGGGCTGCTGGTGGCGGCCGAGCTGCTGACCGGCACCTTCTACCTGCTGATGCTGGCCATCGGCGCTGCGGCCGGCGCGCTGGCGGCCCACGCCGGGCTGAGCCTGAGCGCCCAGCTGGTCGCCGGCGGCGTGACCGGCGGCGTGGCGGTGCTGGTCAGCTACCTGGCGCGCCGGCGCCGGCCGGGAGACCCGTCGCCGCGCGCCGACCGCAGCGTCAACCTCGACGTCGGTGAAACCGTGCAGATCGACGCCTGGGGCGCCGACGGCACGGCCCAGATCCGCTACCGCGGCGCGCCCTGGACCGCCGTGCTGCGACCCGGCCACGCGCCCCACCCGGGCCCGCACCGCGTGATCGAGCTGGTGGGCAGCCGCCTGCTGGTCGAGCCGGCCTGACGGCGCCACGCCACCCCCGCCCACCGAACCTCAACGAAAGAAGCCATCGTGGAAATCGCACTCATCGTCGTCATCATCGCCGCGCTGTTCATCAAGCTGGCGATCAAGGTCGTGCCCCAGCAGAACGCCTGGGTGGTCGAGCGGCTGGGCAAGTACCACGGCACGCTGGCACCGGGCCTGAACTTCATCATGCCCTTCCTGGATCGCGTGGCCTATCGTCACAGCCTGAAGGAAATCCCGATGGACGTGCCCAGCCAGGTCTGCATCACCCGCGACAACACGCAGCTGCAGGTGGACGGCATCCTGTACTTCCAGGTCACCGACCCGATGCGCGCCAGCTACGGCGCCAGCAACTACGTGGTCGCCATCACCCAGCTGGCGCAGACCACGCTGCGCAGCGTGATCGGCAAGCTGGAGCTGGACAAGACCTTCGAAGAGCGCGACATGATCAACGCCAAGGTGGTCGAGGCCATCGACGAAGCGGCGCTGAACTGGGGCGTGAAGGTGCTGCGCTACGAAATCAAGGACCTCACGCCGCCGGCCGAAATCCTGCGTTCCATGCAGGCACAGATCACGGCCGAGCGCGAAAAGCGCGCCGTCATCGCCACCTCGGAAGGTAAACGACAGGAAGAAATCAACCTGGCCGAAGGCCAGAAGCAGGCCGCCATCGCCAAATCCGAAGGTGACAAGCAAGCCGCCATCAACACCGCCCAGGGCCAGGCCGCCGCCATCACCGAGGTGGCCAACGCCACCGCCGTGGCGCTGGCGCGCATCGGCACCGCCATCCGCCAGCCTGGAGGCGAGCAGGCGGTGCAACTGAAGGTGGCCGAACGCGCCGTCGAGGCCTACAGCCAGCTCGCCAGCCAGGCCCAGACCACCCTGGTCGTGCCCAGCAACATGACTGAAGTCTCGGCCCTCATCAGCTCGGCCATGAAGATGGTGCAGACGCAGCAGCGCAGCGAAGGCTGAACGCACTTGCACGCAGGCACCAGGCGCGCCTGCACCGCGCTACAATGCGCGATTGCACGGAGAGGTGGATGAGCGGTTTAAGTCGCACGCCTGGAAAGCGTGTGTGGGTTAATAGCCCACCGCGGGTTCGAATCCCGCCCTCTCCGCCA
>JADLIA010000026.1 GCA_020848515.1 Rubrivivax sp.
GGTGAAAGCGCGGGCTGACCAGCAGGCGCTCGCCCACGCGGCCGAACGACCAGCGCAGGTTGGCGTGCTGCAGGCTTTCGAGCAGCTGCGTGCACGCCACGAGCAGCACGAACTGCGACGGCGCCACACCGATCAGGATGGCGACGACGACGAACACGGCGTCGGTGATGACGCTGTCCAGCAGGTGGTTGCGGCTGTCGCTCCACATGGTCATCTGGCGCTGCGAGTGGTGCACGGCGTGCAGCCGCCACCACCAGTCCCACTGGTGCTGCGCGCGGTGCAGCAGATAGCCGAGCAGGTCGAACACCAGCAGGTACAGCACGAAGCTGGCCAGCGGCCCGTCGCTGACGCCGGGCCACAGCTGGTCCAGGTGCAGCGTCGGCAGGCCGTGGGCGCGCAGCACGCCGATGGCGTCGGTCAGCCAGGCCTCGACGCTGAAGAACATCGCCAGCTTGAACAGGCCCAGGCGGTGCAGCAGGGTGTAGAGCACGTCGACGCGGATGGCCGCGCGGTCGCGCACCGGCTCGGCCGGCCACAGGCGCTGCAGCGGGCCGATCACCAGCAGCAGCACCGCGATCTGTAGCAGCCCCAGCAGCAGCCAGCCGGCGGCGACGAAGCCGTCTTCGAGCAGGTTGCCCAGGCCGAGCCGGAAGGCCGCCGGCCCGATGAGCGCCTCGAACAGCCACTGCTGGGCGCTGGCGAACAGGTCGGCAGGAGTCATCGTGCGGGTCTCGCTCAGGCGCGCTGCTGCGCGATCCAGGGCGCGTATTGCGGGTGCTGGCGCAGGGTGCGGAACACGAAGCCGCGCGCCTTCAGCCCCTCGATCAGCGGCTCCAGCACGGCCGGCGCCCAGGGGTCCTGGCGCGACCAGATGCCCAGGTGCGCCAGCAGGATGTCGCCGGGGCGGATCGTCTTCAGCGCGCGCTCCAGCAAGACGCGGTTGGGGTACTTGTCGCTGGGCAGCTCGTCACCCAGGAAGCCGGCCGGCGACCAGCCCACGTGCGCGTAGCCGCAGGCGCGGGCCGCCGCCAGCAGGCGCGGCGAGGTCTTGCCGCCCGGGGCGCGAAACAGCGGCAGGGGCTTCTTGCCGCTGTAGTAGGCCAGGCGCTCGCTGGCCTGCTCGATGTTCTGGCAGTACTGCTCGGCGCTCCAGGTGAATTCGCGCCCGGCAAAGGCGCCGGCCGAGGGGCGCACCCGAAAGTGCGGCTCGCGCCCGGGCAGGTCGGCGCGCCAGTAGACGTGGTCCCAGGTGTGCGAGGCCAGCTCGTGTCCTTCGTCGGCGCGCGCCTTCCACCACGGGCCCCAGTGGCGGCTCAGGCTGCCCTCGCCCTCCTGGGTGCGCTCGTTGGCGGCAAAGAAGCTCGCGCGCACCTGCTGACGGCGCAGCACCTCGGCCACCAGGGCGGCAATGCCCATGTGGCCGGTGTCGAACGTGAGGTACAGCGGCGCCGCCCCGGGTTCAGATCCATTCTGGGCCCTGGCGCTTGCCCAGAGCGCGCCAGCAGCTATCGTAACAATAGCGTTTCGGCGTTGCATGATGCGCCCGCGCTCACACCCGCGCGGCATGATCCAGCGTCCACACGCCGTGCGGCGACTTGCCGACCTTCACCTGGTGCACCACCCGCCGCCTGGCCACGTCGATCAGCGTCAGCCTGCCGGCCCAGCGCGAGCCGACCATGATCAGGCTGCCGTCGGCCGACACGTCCATGCAGTCGGGGCCGGCCGGCGCCGGAAAGTCGGCCACCACCGCCAGGCGGGTGCTGTCGATCTGGCTGATGGTGTTGGCGACCCGGTTGCTGACCAGCACGTGGCGGCGGTCGCCCAGCGCGCGAAACGCGTGCGCGCCCTTGCCGGTGGGCACCTGGCCGACCGCCCTGGGCGCCTGGCCAGCGGCCAGCTCGAACACCTGCACGCCCTCGCCGCCGGTCAGGCCCAGCAGCAGGTGGCGCTCGTCGGGCGTGACGTAGACGTCGGCCGGCATCGGCCCGGTCGTGACGCGGTGCGCCAGTTGCTGCGTCGCCAGGTCGATGGCCACCAGCTCGTTGCTGTCCTGCATGCTGGCCCACACGGTGGTGCTGCCGCCGTCGATCCACAGGTGGCTGGGCGTTCTGCCGGTGGCGATGCGCTTGACCAGCACGGGGTTCTCGCCATCCCAGCGATACAGGTCGATGTGGTTCAGGCGGTTGGCGGCCGTGACGAACCAGCGCATGTCGGGCGAAAAGCGCAGGTGATACGGGTCGATTATGCCGCGCAGCGTGCGCTGCACCGTGGCCGTGCGCGGGTCGATGAAGGTCAGCGAGTCGCTGCCGGCATTGGCGACGATGACCGACTTCTCGTCCGGCGTCATGTACAGGTGGTGCGGCTCCTTGCCGGTGGCGATGCGGCCGGTTTCCACCCAGCGGACGGGGTCGATCACGCTGACGGTGCCGTCGAGCGAGTTGAGCACCAGCACCGGCGAGCGGGCGGGCCCGGCCAGCGCGGACGGCGCCAGCGCCGCGCCGCCCAGGCCGGCGCCAGCGACCAGCAGTTGGCGGCGTGTCAGAGTCGGAAGTTCGGCAAACCCCACGATGAACCTTAAAAAAAGCGGTGAATGGCGGCGCGCGAGTGTAAGTCCGCGCCCGGTGAAGCTGCTTAACATCCGGGCCATGCGATTCGTGGACATCGACGGCATCCGCCTGGAGTTGCAGCACGTTCCGGCGCCGGCCGCGGCGCCGCTGGTGTTTCTGCACGAGGGGCTGGGCTCGGTCGCCCTGTGGCGCGACTGGCCGGCGCGCCTGTGCGCCGCCACCGGACGCGCCGGCTGGGTCTATTCGCGCCGCGGCTACGGGCGCTCCAGCCCGGTGCCCGACGTGCGCGGCGCCGGTCGCCTGCCGCCCGACTACCTGCACCGCGAGGCGCTGCACGTGCTGCCGCGGCTGCTGCGGGCGCTGGACATCGAGCGGCCGGTACTCGTCGGCCACTCCGACGGCGCCACCATCGCGCTGATCCACGCCGCCCACCACCCGGTGACGGCGAGCGTGGCGATGGCGCCGCACGTGATGGTCGAGGACGTCTGCCTGCGCGCCATCGAGCAGACGCGCCAGGCCTTCGAATCGGGCGGGCTGCGCGCCCGCCTGGCGCGCTTTCACGACGACGTGGACGGCGCCTTCTGGCAATGGAACGACGCCTGGCTGAACCCGGATTTCCGTGGTTTCGACATCCGGGGCGAGATCCGCGCCATCCAGGCACCGCTGCTGGCGATCCAGGGCGTGGACGACGGCTACGCCAGCATGGCCCAGCTGGACGACATCGCGGCGGCGCTGCCGCACACGCGCCTGCTCAAGCTGCCGGCCTGCGGACACGCGCCGCACCAGGACCAGCCGCAGGCGGTCAACGCCGCCATCGCCGACCTCCTGGCCGGGCTGGAGTGACGCATGTTCACCAAATCACTATCAATACAATAGCTGCTTGCGCTTGTCCATCAAGGTCAAAAAGCCGATCAAGCTCCGAGCCAGGGAGCCGACGGCACGAGCAGCGCCAGCTCTCGCGGCGTCAGCCAGCGCCACTGCCCCGGCGCCAGATCGGCCGGCAGCGCCAGGCCACCGATGCGCGAGCGGTGCAGCGCCTCGACCCGGTTGCCCACCGCCGCCACCATGCGCTTGACCTGGTGGTACTTGCCTTCGGTCAGCGTCAGCCGCAGCTGGCAGGGGCCCATCGCCTCGGCCGCCACCGCGGCCACCGGGTGCGGGTCGTCGTCCAGCACCACGCCGCCGCGCAAGCGTGCCAGCTGGCGCTCGTCCAGCGGGTGGCGCGTGCTCACCTCGTACACCTTGGGCACATGGTGGCGCGGCGAATTCATGCGGTGGATGAAGGCACCGTCGTCGGACAGCAGCAGCAGGCCGGTGGTGTCCTGGTCCAGCCGGCCCACCGCCTGCACGCCCGCCACCTTGCCTGCCGTCGGGCGCTGCCGCAGCGGCGCCGGCAGCAGCGTGTAGACGCCCGGCCAGCGCCCCGGCCGGTGCGAGCATTCCACGCCGGCCGGTTTGTGCAGCATCAGGTAGGCGCGTTCGTGAAAGGTCCACGCCTGGCCCTGGACCTCGAACCGCGGCGCGCCGGCGGCCAGATCGACCTCGGCCGCCGGGTCGGTGCACGCGGCGCCGCCCACCCGCACCAGGCCTTGCTCGATCAGGCCGGCGCAGACCCGGCGCGTGCCGAAACCCTGGCTGAACAGCAGCTCACTCAGTCGCATGCGTCGCACCCCGCGAACAGGGGGTAAGTCCAGCCGCGGCATGACTTTTTTCTCGGAAACCATGGCGCCGATCGTAATGAGGTCAAAAGTACCTTTCCATTGCTCTGATGCACCAGTAACATCGTGCAACGAATTACAGCGCGGCAAGCGCGCCAAGGGGGATCCAGTGTGAGCGCAGTCACCGGTTCGACCGTCATGTGGGCCATCATTCTGGCTGTGGCAGGTCTGTTCACCGGCTACCTCGGCCTGAGCAGCTTCATGCCGCGCGGGCGCGCCGCGCCGGCGGCCAAGCCGAACGGCAAGCGCCGCCTGCCGCAGCAATGGCCGCTGATTCCCAGGCCGCTGGCCAACAGCGCCGAGCGCCGCGTCTGGCATTGGCTGCGCAAGGTGTTCCCGGCCCACCACATCATGGTCAAGCTGCCGCTGACCCGCTTCACCATGCCACGCCAGTCGGGCGAGGCAACCGACTGGTTCGACCTGCTGAGCCGCGCGTATTGCAGCTTCACGCTGTGCGACAGCACGGGACAGGTCATCGGCTGCGTGGATGTGCTGGGCCCGCGCGGGCTGTCGCGCAGCAACCGCCAGCTCAAGCAGACCCTGCTGGCGCAGTGCGGCATCGCCTACTGGGTGATCTCGCCCGAGTCGCTGCCCGAGCCGTCGGCGCTGCGGGCCGACTTCCTGGGCGTCAACGCCGCCGAGCTGGCCGCCATGCCCCCCAGCGGGTTCGCCGAACTGGAAGCGGCGCGCCACCAGTTGCACGAGACGCTGGATCGCAACCGCACCCAGCGCATGCACCCAGCACCGGCCAGCACGCCCGCGGCGCACCAGCAGCCCGACGAGCCCTCCGGCTGGACACAGGCCGACTCGTTCCTGGGCAGCCTGGACAGCCGCCGCACGCCCCTCGATCGTCATTGACCCCCACAGATCCACACGGTCGCGGCGGTCGAAAGACAGGCATCCGTGCCAGGTGCCCGAGGCGCCA
>JADLIA010000027.1 GCA_020848515.1 Rubrivivax sp.
ATGGCGCGCCGAGCGCGGTGCGGGTGGGTGCGTAGCGTGCTCACCCAGGAGGTGAAGGCCATCGCAGCCGCGAGTCCCCGCATCGATGCGGCCTGCCCGAAGTTGACAAGCGGTCAACTGCCGTTTCTAGGCTGAGTCTAGGCTGAGCGCGTCGCCTCAGGCCTCGGTCACACCCGTGTCATGCGCGGCGTCCGCCCGTGACCGACAATCGAGGCTGGTTTCTGTGGATGCCTCGCCCATGTCCCTCGCGCCCGAACGATCTCTTGGCTTTGCCGGTGCCAGCAACTTTCGCGACCTGGGCGGCTACGCCGGCGCGGGCGGTCTGCCGGTGCGCTGGCGCAGGTTGTTTCGCTCCGACCATCTGGCCGGGCTGACGCCGAAGGATGCGCAGCAGTTCCAGCGCCTGGGCGTCACGCGCGTGTTCGACTTCCGCGGTGAGCAGGAACGCGCCGCCGTGCCCTACGACCTGCCCGGCGTGACGCAGCACGCGCTGACCATCGAACCCACCGTGGTGCAGCGCATGAAGGACCTGCTGGACGCGGGCGAGGCCATCACCCCCGAGCGCACGGTGGCGCTGATGCAGCAGACCTACCGCGGCTTCGTGCACGACAACGCCGACCGCTTTGCCGAACTGTTCGCCCATCTGCTGGCCGACGACGCGCCGCTGGTGTTTCACTGCACCGCCGGCAAGGACCGCACCGGCTTTGCCGCCGCCCTGATCCTGCTGGCGCTGGACGTGCCGCGCCCGGTGGTGATGCACGACTACCTGCTGACCAATGCGTTCTACCGCATGCCCGCCGCGCACGACAGCCGCGCCCCGCGCGAGGTGCTGCAGGTGCTGTGGCGCGTGCAGGAAGACTTTCTGAACGCCGCGCTCGACATCGTCGAGCAGGAAGACGGCGGTGTGCGCGGCTACCTGTCGCGCCAGTTGCGCGTGGGTGAGGCCGAGCGCCAGCGACTGCAGGCGCTGTACCTGGCGGGTGCCTGATGCGAACCTGCTTTATTCTGGAAACGGCAGTTGAACGCGAATCCGCGTGAGCGACGGGGCTGGCGTCAGCGGCGCGCGCTGCGGGCCGCCGGGGCGGCGCTGCGTGCCTGGCCCGCCTGCGGGCGCTCCAGCCAGTCGTGCAGCGCGCCGTGGCGCAGGGCGCCGGGCACGTAGCGCAGCCGGTCGATGTCCAGCAGCGCGAACAGCGCGCACAGCACCGACACACCGCCACCGATCACGGCCCGGCGCTCGGGCTTGATGCCGGGCAGCTGCAGCGTGCGACTGTCGCCGGCGGCGATCAGCTGCGCCCGCAACTGCAGCAGGCCGGCGCGCGTGACCCGGTGCCGCCGGGTCACCAGGCCGCCCAGGCGCAAGGCGTCGGCCACCGCGCCCACGGTGCCGGAGCAGCCGTAGGCGGCATCCCAGTGCGGCCGGCCGAAGCTGGCCACGGCATCGGCCAGCACCGTCCGGGCGGCGGCCTCGGCGCGCTCGAACTGTGCGGCCGACAGCCGCTGATCGCCGAAATGCGCCATCGACCAGGCCACGCTGCCCAGCAGGCGGGAAGTCATGACGCGCGGCTGCGGCCCGTCACCGACCACCAGCTCGGTCGAGCGCCCGCCGACGTCCAGCACCAGGCGCCGCTCGTGCGACGCCGGCAGGCGCTGCACCACGCCGCGGTAGATCAGGCGGGCTTCTTCCTGCCCGCTGATGACTTCGATGGGAAAGCCCAGCAACCGCTGGCCGCGGGCCAGGAATTCGTCGCCGTTGCGGGCCTCGCGCAGGGTCTGGGTGGCGATGGCGCGCACCCGCCAGGGCGCAAACCCCTGCAGGGCCTGGCCAAAACGCGCCAGACAGTCCCAGCCGGCCTGCAGCGCCTGCGCCGACAGGCGGCCGTCGGGCCCCAGCCCGCCACCCTGGCGCACGGTTTCCTTGAGGTAGTCGAGGCGCTCGAACTGCCCGTCGGTCAGGCGCACGATCTCCAGCCGGAAGCTGTTGGAGCCCAGATCGATCACCGCCCAGCGGTCGTCCGCCGGCGCGGCGCTTGGCGCCGCCCGGCCGGGCCAGTGGGTCGGATCAGGGTAAGCCAGGTCAGGCATGAAAACGACGTCCAGGGCAATTGCAGAAAGCGCCAGCAGCTATGTAAATGATAGCTTACAGGCCATCCACACGGCGAAACACCAGCAGGCTTTCATTGTCGTCCGTGGGACGCCGGATGCGTGTCAGCAGCTGCCACTCGTGCAGGTGCACTGCCGCTGGCAGGCTGGCCTGGGCGTCCACGTCCACCAGCAGCCAGGGGCAGCGCGCCGGGCCCTGCGCGGCCACGGTCGGCCAGCCGCCATGAAATCCCACGCCCACCAGCTGCGGCGTGCCCAGTCCATGCACCTGCACGCAGGGGGCGTCGCCCACCCAGCGGCGCACTTCGCGCATTTGCGGCGCGAAGCTGCGGCCGTAGTCCAGCGCCGGCAGCCACAGCGTCATCAGCAGCAGCCAGCACAGGGTGGCGCCGGCGGCCGGCAGCACCAGGCTCTTCCACAGCGCGGTGCGATGCCGACCGGTGCGCCAGCGCGCCAGCGCCACCCAGGCCAGCGTGCCGGCCAACGCGGCGACCAGGGCCGGCCACTGGAAGGGCGCTTCGAAGCCTGGCGCCAGCCGCGCCACGTTGGCCGCCGGCTTGGCCGGCACGCCGGTCTGCATGGCCAGCCACACCACCCAGATCACGATCGCCCAACCGCTGAAGAACAGCACCGTGAACCAGTCGATCAGCGCTGCCGCACCGCGGCTGAAGGTGGGCAGCGCCAGCGCCGCCAGCGCCGCCAGCGCCGGCAGCGCCAGCAACAGCGCCCGGTCGCCGGCCAGGGTGAACACCGCACTCAGCAGCGGCACGCTGGCGATCAGCAGCGGCAGCCCCAGGTGGCGCTGCTGGCGCGGTGCCAGCAACTGGCGGCGCCAGCGCCACAGGGTCCACAGCACCAGCGGCCAGGCCGGCCAGGTGAACCACAGCAACAGGCGGCCGAGCGAGCGCCAGTCGCTCCAGCGGCTGCGCCAGGCCGGCAGCTCGGTGGGCCACAGTCCCAGGGTGAGCGCCAGCGCCAGGCAGGCGGCCATCAGCGCCGGCAGCAGCCACAGGGCGCCGCGCCGCACCGCCGCCGGCACATGGGTGGGGCCGGGCAGCGCCAGCGCCAGCGCGCTCAGTCCGGCGTACAGCAGGGCGGTGGTGGGGGCGCCCGACAGCGTCAGCCCGGGCAGGCCGCAGGCCAGCGCCAGACCGGCGCTCCGGGGGCGGGTCGCCAGCGCCGCCAGCCCGTAGAACACCAGGGTGCCAAAGAACAGCTGCGCCAGCACCGGCGTGGTTTCGTGCGAAAACTGCGCCAGCCCCAGGGTGGCGATCAGCGCCAGCAGGCTGCCGTCGGCCAGCGCACGCGCGTAGTCGCGCGGCTCGGCTTCGCCACCGAAGGCAAAGGCCACCGGCTGCGCGCTGGGGTGGCGTGCCAGCAGGTACATGGCCGACCAACTGGCCACCAGGGTGCCGGCCAGCAGCAGCACAAACGGCAGGCGCACGGCGACGTCGAGGGCCAGGCCGAGCGGCTGCAGCCAGCGCATCGCCCAGGCGCCCAGCCAGTAGGGCAGCAGGGCCGGGCTGTCGGGCGCCACGCCCATCAGCGTGGGGTGCAGCCACGCCTGCCCGTCGCCGGCGTCGCGCAGTGCCAGCATGTAGCCGAACGAGGCCAGATCGGCGTTCTTCCACGGCGCGCGGCCCACGTAGCCGGGAATCACATAGGCCACGCACAGCAGCAGCAGCGCCCAGCGCGGCAGGCGCCGGACCGCGTCCTGGGTGACGATGGCGGGGCTGGGGCGGTTCAAGGGCGGGCAGGGCGGCGGCCGGCCAAACAAAAGGGCAGCGCGGTTGCCCGTGCTGCCCTGGCTGGCCAGAGTGCGGCGCCGTGTGACGTCAGCGGGCGACCTTGCCGTAGCGGTTGCGGAACTTCTCGACGCGACCGCCCATGTTGTCGACCGACTTCTGGGTGCCGGTGTAGAAGGGGTGCGATTCGCTGGAGGTGTCGAGCTTGAACAGCGGCAGCTCGCGACCGTCGTCCATCTTCACCGTTTCCTTGGTGTTGACGCAGGAGCGGGTGACGAACTTGAAGCCGTTGGACAGGTCCACGAAGCACACTTCGCGGTAGTTGGGGTGAATGCCTTCACGCATGATGAATTCCTTGAGGTGGTTACGGCAGCCGCGCCCGAACATCGGGCGTACTTTCCGCGAAACCGGCAATTATAGGGGTTCAGCCGCCGCGCCGCATCATGTCGAAGAACTCGACGTTGGTCTTGGTGGCCTTCATGCTCTTGATGACCATCTCCATCGCCTCGATCTCGTCCATGTTGTACATGAACTGGCGCAGGATGCGGGTCTTTTGCAGCACCTCGGGCGCCAGCAGCAGCTCCTCGCGCCGCGTGCCCG
>JADLIA010000028.1 GCA_020848515.1 Rubrivivax sp.
ATGGCGCGCCGAGCGCGGTGCGGGTGGGTGCGTAGCGTGCTCACCCAGGAGGTGAAGGCCATCGCAGCCGCGAGTCCCCGCATCGATGCGGCCTGCCCGAAGTTGACAAGCGGTCAACTGCCGTTTCCAGGTTCAACGGTGGCGCTGCTTGAGGGCGCGCTCAACCTCGCGCTTACCCTCGCGTTCCTTGATGGTGTCGCGCTTGTCGTGCGTGGCCTTGCCCTTGGCCAGGGCGATTTCGCACTTCACGCGCCCGTTCTTCCAGTACAGCTTGAGCGGCACCAGGGTGTAGCCCTTCTGCTCCACCTTGCCGATCAGGCGCTGGATCTGCTCGGCGTGCAGCAGCAGCTTCTTGGTGCGTACGGCGTCGGGCCGCACATGGGTGCTGGCCGTGCCCAGCGGGTTGATCTGGCAGCCAATCACGAACAGCTCGCCAGCGCGGATCACCACGTAGCCGTCGGTCAGCTGCGCCTTGCCCGCGCGCAGCGCCTTGACTTCCCAGCCTTCCAGCACCATGCCGGCTTCGAAGCGCTCTTCGAAGAAGTAGTTGAACGCGGCTTTCTTGTTTTCGGCGATGACCGGGTTGCTGGTCTTGGGTTTCTTGGTGGCCATCGATGCAATATGGTGGGTTGCTCGCACTTTGCAAGCGCATGCGCGAGTGTGGCGGCGCTTGAGGCAATGCTGAACGCGTCCCAGGCGCGCGTCGCCTGTCGGTCAGTGGCGGTCTGCGGCCCTGCCGATGTTCGCCATGGCCTCGTCCATGGCGGTGCCTTGCGCCCTGCCGCCCAGCCCGACTCAGGGCGCGCGGCATCGCGGGAACCGGTTCAGCGCCGCCCTAAAATCGGCGACAGGCAGCGATTCTATGAAATCCGTCCACAAATCCGTCCTGATCTGGTACAGCGCACAGGAGATGTTCGATCTGGTGGTCGACGTCGAGCACTATCCGGCCTTTCTGCCCTGGTGCAGCCATGGCAAGGTGATGTCGCATGAAGAGGGCGGAATGACCGCCGAGGTGGGCATCGACTTCAAGGGCGTGCGCCAGACCTTCGTCACCCGCAACACCCACGTCACGGGGCAGGAAGTGCACTTGCACCTGGTCAAGGGGCCGTTTTCGCGGCTGGAAGGGCGCTGGGTCTTCACGCCGGTGGGGCAGGGCGGTCAGCGCGCCTGCCGCGTGGACCTCCGACTGAACTACGGGTTTTCCAACGCCGTACTGGCCAAGGTGGTCGGCCCGGTGTTCGACCGGATCGCCAGCAGCCTGATGGATGCCTTCATCAAGCGCGCCGAACAGGTCTACGGCGCCGCCGCTGCATGAGCCCGCCACCGCGCCCGGCGGCCTGCGCGACGCTGCTGGAGATCGAGCTGACCTATTCGCCCGCTCCGCGCCAGCTCGTGCAGCGCCGGCTGCGCCTGCCCGGCGGCAGCACTGTGGGCGACGCGCTGAAGGCCGCCGGCCTGGCTAGCCCGGTCACGTTCGCCGGCGGCCAGGTGCCGTGGGCGGTGGGGGTGTGGGGCCGACCGGCCGCGCTTGAGCAGCCGCTGTGTGCGTTCGATCGCGTGGAGTTGTGGCGCCCCTTGCGCGTCGATCCCAAGCTGGCGCGGCGCGAGCGGTTCGGCCAGCAGGGCGCCCGCGCCGCAGGCCTGTTCGCCAGGCGACGCCCGGGCGCCAAGCCGGGCTATTGACCCCTCTTGCCCTGATGGGCTGCCAGCACACCACGGTTGAGTTCGCTGTCCACCGGCAATGCTACTAATTCAGTAGCTGCCGGCGCTTGCCCACAAAGGGCCGACAGCACATATCACTTGCAGTCGCTGGCGATGATGGCGTTGACCCGCTGGAGTTCCGTCGCGCGCTGGGCGTCGTCGAGCACCTCGCGCTCGCCCTTGTCGTTGACGCGCGCCATGCGCATGCCGGATTCCAGCGTGGCCTTGGCGCTGCGGGCGCGTTTGCAGTTTTCTGCCCGAGCGGCCGCCACGCGATCTTCCTCGGCTTTCTTCCGGGCGGCCTCGGCCGCCTCGTTCTGTTTTTTCTTCTCTTCCAGCGCCTTGTCCACGCCGCCCGCGGCGGACGCCGCGGGGCGTGCGGCAGCGGCGCCTGCTGCCGCGCTGGCAGGCTCGCTGGCAGAGGCAGAGGCAGAGGGGCCGACCGCGGCGGTCGCCTGCGGTGCGCGCGCGCCCTTTGGTTGCGTCAGCACGTTCTTGGCAGGCACGTCGGCTGGGGGCGGACGGTCGCTGAACACGCGGCGCCCGTCCTTGTCCACCCACTGGTACTGGGCGTGGGCGGCTGCGGCGGCGAGGATGAGTCCGATGAGCAGAATGCGGCTGGTTCTCATAAACCTGCAGTGTAACCGTGCGTGACACTTATGGCTGTATCGCGCGCCCGACAGCAGGCGTGGGGCTTATAGCCCTGAAATGTGCCCAGGGTGCGCTGTTTCTGGCTCCCATCGGCCTTGGTACCGCTCTGCTCGAAAATGGCCAATTGTGGACTGGCGGCGCTTCTGCTGGCGGCGCTTCTGCGGGGCTTCGGATAAAATATGAGCTTTAGCGGGTTGCGGCGCAGCCCCCACGGTGCAGATTCACAAGGACGAGAAAGGCAGCATCGGTTATGACACCGCGAACTACCACCGAGGGTTTCACCACCGTCGTCTGACGGTGCGGGGTTCGCGCCTGTTCCTTTCGTCCTTTCCCAGATCAAGCGCGGCCCGGTCCGCGCTTTTTTGTTTTTCCACGCAAGGTTTCCCCCCATGATTCACATCACGCTTCCCGACGGCTCCCAGCGCGAGTTCCCCGGCCCGGTGACGGTGGCCGAGGTGGCGCAGTCCATTGGCGCCGGTCTGGCCAAGGCGGCCCTGGGCGGCAAGGTGGACGGCAAACTGGTCGACACCAGCTTCCGCATCGATCACGACGTGCAGCTGGCCATCATCACCGCCAAGGACGCGCAAGGGCTGGAGATGATCCGCCACTCCACGGCCCACCTGCTGGCCTATGCGGTCAAGGAGCTGTTTCCGGAGGCGCAGGTCACCATCGGCCCAGTGATCGAGAACGGTTTCTACTACGACTTCAGCTACAAGCGACCCTTCACGCCCGAGGACCTGGCGGCGATCGAGAAGAAGATGGAACAGCTGGCCGCCAAGGACGAGCCGGTGCTGCGCCGCGTGCTGCCGCGCGACGAGGCGGTCGAATACTTCAAAGGTCTGGGCGAGCATTACAAGGCCGAGATCATCGCCAGCATCCCCGCCAATGAAGACGTCAGTCTGTACCGTGAAGGCGCCTTCGAGGACCTGTGCCGCGGCCCCCACGTGCCCAGCACGGGCAAGCTGCGGCATTTCAAGCTGATGAAGGTGGCGGGCGCCTACTGGCGCGGCGACCACCGTAACGAGATGCTGCAGCGCATCTACGGCACGGCCTGGGCCAGCAAGGATGATCTCAAGGCCTACCTGACCATGCTGGAGGAGGCCGAAAAGCGCGACCACCGCCGTCTGGGGCGCGAGCTCGACTTGTTTCACATCGACGAGCACGCCCCCGGCACGGTGTTCTGGCACCCCAAGGGCTGGACCGTGTGGCAGGAGGTCGAGCAGTACATGCGCCGCGTCTACCGCGACAACGGCTACCACGAAGTCAAGGGCCCGCAGATCCTGGACAAGACGCTGTGGGAGAAGACCGGCCACTGGGACAAGTACCGCGAGAACATGTTCGTCACGGAATCGGAAAAGCGCGACTACGCGCTCAAGCCGATGAATTGCCCCGGCCACATCCTGATCTACAAGCAGGGCGTCAAGAGCTACCGCGACCTGCCACTGCGCTACGGGGAATTCGGCAACTGCCACCGCAACGAACCGTCGGGTGGCCTGCACGGCATCATGCGGGTGCGCGGCTTCACGCAGGATGACGGGCACATCTTCTGCACCGAAGACATGATCCAGGCCGAAGTCGCGGCCTTCACGCGGTTGCTGCAGAAGGTCTACAGGGACTTCGGTTTCACCGAGATCATCTACAAGCTGTCCACGCGCCCGGCCGCGCGCATCGGCACCGAAGAGAGCTGGGACAAGGCCGAGGCCGCGCTGGCCGAGGGTCTGCGCGCGTCGGGCTGCGAGTTCAGTTACCTGCCGGGCGAGGGCGCGTTCTATGGCCCCAAGATCGAGTACACGCTGAAAGACGCGCTGGGCCGCGAATGGCAGTGCGGCACGATCCAGGTGGACCCGAACATGCCCGAGCGGCTGGACGCCGAATACGTGGGCGAGGACGGCGCGCGTCACCGCCCCATCATGCTGCACCGTGCCATCGTCGGCAGCCTGGAGCGCTTCATCGGCATCCTGATCGAGCAGCACGCCGGTGCGCTGCCGGTGTGGCTGGCGCCGGTGCAGGTGATGGTGACCGGCATCACCGACGCGCAGGCCGACTACGCCCGGAGCGTGGCGAAAACGCTGCGAAATCAAGGGTTTAGGGCCGAAACCGACCTGCGCAACGAGAAGATCACGTATAAAATACGCGAGCATTCGTTGCAAAAGCTTCCCTACATCCTGGTCGTGGGCGACAAGGAGCGGGAAGCCGGTGCCGTTGCGGTGCGTGCCCGAGGCAATGTGGACCTCGGCGTGATGTCTCTCGAAGCCTTTGCCAAGCGCATCGGCGAAGACATCGCTTCCAAAGCCTGATTTCTGACCGAAAGCAGCTCTGGCCAGCATGCAAGGCGCGGCGTTCGCTATTTGTTCGATAGCATACTGAACTGAGGTTTCAACCATCGCTACCAATTTTCGTGACCGCCGCCAACGTGAAGAGCGCGCGCATCGTCTGAACCGAGAAATCATGGCGCCCGAAGTGCGCCTGAATGGCCCCAACAACGAACCCCTGGGGATCGTGCCACTGCAGGAAGCCCTGCGCATGGCGGGCGATCTGGATGTGGATCTGGTCGAAGTGGTGGCCACGGCCAACCCGCCGGTCTGCCGCCTGATGGACTACGGCAAGTTCAAGTACCAGGAGCAGAAGAAGGCCGCCGAGGCCAAGGCCAAGCAGACGGTCATCGAGATCAAGGAAGTCAAGTTCCGCCCCGGTACCGACGATGGCGATTACCAGATCAAGATGCGCAACATTCGCCGCTTTCTGGCCGATGGCGACAAGGTCAAGGTTACGCTGCGCTTTCGCGGCCGCGAAATCACCCACCAGGAACTGGGGCTGGCGCTGCTCGATCGCATCCGTGCCGATCTGGCCGACAGCGTGGTGGTGGAGCAGTTTCCCAAGCTCGAAGGGCGCCAGATGATCATGATGCTGGCACCTGCGCGCAAGAAGACGGGTGGCGGAGCGGCCACCAAGGCGGCGGGCGCGGACCAGCAGCCAGCAGCCGCCTGAAGGGCGACGCAGACGATCGAACTTGAATTTGCCGGGTTCGCCCGGTGAACCGGCAGGCTGCAAGGCCTGCCAGCAGAAGTGGCTCGGGGCCAACAAGGGTGCAAAGTCGTTTTGCACACGCCTCGCGAGCACAAAGCCAACAGGAGCATGTCACATGCCCAAAATGAAGACCAAGAGCAGCGCGAAGAAGCGTTTTCGCGTCCGTCCCGGTGGCACCGTCAAGCGCGGGCAAGCCTTCAAGCGTCACATCCTGACCAAGAAGACCACCAAGAACAAGCGCCAGTTGCGTGGTGCGGTGAATGTGCATGAGACCAACCTCGGTCACATGGCGCAGATGCTGCCCTTTGCTGGCCTGTGATCAACTGACGGACAAGGAGAACACACATGCCTCGCGTCAAACGTGGTGTGACCGCCCGCGCGCGTCACAAGAAAGTGCTGGCCCTGGCCAAGGGTTTCCGCGGCCGCCGCAAGAACGTCTTCCGCGTCGCCAAACAGGCGGTGATGAAGGCCGGGCAGTACGCCTACCGTGACCGCCGCAACAAGAAGCGCGATTTCCGCCGCCTCTGGATTGCCCGCATCAACGCCGCCGCGCGTGAATGCGGCATCACCTACAGCCAGTTCATCAACGGCCTGAGCAAGGCCGGCATTGCGCTGGACCGCAAGGTGCTGGCCGACATCGCCGTGCACGACAAGGCCGCCTTTGCCGGCATCGTGGAGCAGGCCAAGGCCAAGCTGGCCTGATTCCGACGCCGGTGCAGCAACTATACTTTTGATAGCTGCTCGCGCTGGCGGTTCAAGGGGTTGAGGCCTTTTTGGCTTCAATCCCTTTTTCATTTCCGTTTCACTGCCCGATTGTTTCGATGACCACCACCGCCACCGAGGACCTGCAGGAACTCGTCCGCAGCGCCGACAGCAGCTTTGCCCGCGCCCGTACGCCGGCCGAACTCGAAAACGCCAAGGCCCAGTTTCTTGGCAAGTCGGGGCGCGTGACCGAACTGATGAAGGGCATGGGTGCGCTGAGCGTCGACGAGAAGAAGACCCGCGGTGCCGCCATCAACCAGGCCAAGCAGGCCATCGAAGCGTTGCTGACCGATCGCCGTCAGGCGCTGGCCGACGCCGAGCTGGCGCGCCAGCTGCAGGCCGAGGCGCTGGACGTGACGCTGCCCGGCCGCCAGCGGGGCATGGGCGCGCTGCACCCCATCAGCCTGGCCTGGGAGCGCATCGAGCAGATCTTCGGCAGCATGGGCTTCGACGTCGGCGACGGGCCGGAGATCGAGAACGACTGGTTCAACTTCACCGCCCTGAACAACCCGCCCAACCACCCCGCGCGCTCGATGCAGGACACCTTCTACGTCGACATGAGCGACGAGCAGGGTCAGCCCTACTGCCTGCGCACCCACACCAGCCCGATGCAGATCCGCTACGCCACGGCGCACGCGCGCCGGCACGCCGCAGCGCTGGCGGCGGGCCAGATCCCCGAAGTGCGCGTGATCGTGCCTGGCCGCACCTATCGGGTCGACAACGATGCCACCCATTCGCCCATGTTCCACCAGGTCGAAGGCCTGTGGCTGGGGGAGAACGTCAGCTTCAAGGACCTGAAGGTCACCTACCTCAACTTCTGCAAGGCCTTCTTCGAAACCGACGATCTGATCCTACGTTTTCGGCCCAGCTATTTCCCGTTCACCGAGCCGAGCGCCGAGATCGACATCCAGTTCCAGACCGGCCCGCTGGCGGGCCGCTGGCTGGAAGTGTCCGGCTCCGGCCAGGTGCACCCGCAGGTGGTGCGCAACATGGGGCTGGATCCGGAGCGCTTCATCGGCTTTGCCTTCGGCTCCGGCATCGATCGTCTGGCCATGCTGCGCTACGGCGTCAATGACCTGCGCCTGTTCTTCGAAGGCGACATCCGCTTCCTGAGCCAGTTCCGCTGATTCAGGCGCAGCCTCGTCCACCGGCCCACGTCCCACCCGCTCACCCCTCCAAAGAAAAATGCAGTTTCCCGAATCCTGGTTGCGCGAGTTCTGCAACCCGCCTCTTTCCACCGAGCAGCTGGCCGACACCCTGACCATGGCCGGCTTCGAGGTGGAGGAGCTGCGCCCCGTGGCGCCGCCGTTCACGCGCGTGGTGGTGGCCGAAATCCGCAGCGCCGAGCCGCACCCCAACGCCGACCGCCTGCGCGTGTGCCAGGTCGACGCCGGGCAGGGCACGCTGCTGAACATCGTGTGCGGCGCGCCCAACGCGCGCGCCGGCATCAAGGTGCCCTGTGCCCTGGTGGGCGCCGAGCTGCCGCCGGGCGAGGACGGCAAGCCTTTTCTCATCAAGACCGGCAAGCTGCGCGGCGTCGAGAGCCAGGGCATGCTGTGTTCGGCGCGTGAGCTGCAGCTGTCGGACGACCATGGCGGCCTGCTGGAGCTGCCCGCCGACACGCCGGTGGGGCAGGACATCCGCGCCGCGCTGCGGCTCGACGACGCCGTGTTCACGCTCAAGCTCACCCCCAACCTGGGCCACGCCCTGAGCGTGTACGGCATCGCGCGCGAACTGTCGGCCCTGACGGGCGCGCCCTTGCGCACGCCGACGCTGCCGCCGGTGACCGTGGGCTGCGATCAGGTGTTGCCGGTGCGCGTCAGCGCGCCCGACCTGTGCGGCCGCTTTTCCGGCCGCGTGATCCGCCACGTCAACACTCGCGCCGCCACGCCGCCGTGGATGGTCGATCGGCTGGCGCGCTGCGGTCAGCGCAGCGTCACCGCGCTGGTGGACATCTCGAACTACGTGATGTTCGAGTACGGACGGCCCACCCACATCTTCGATCTGGACCGGATCCACGGCGGCCTGGACGTGCGTTGGGGCCGTGCCGGCGAAACCCTGAAACTGCTCAACGGCAACACCATCGAGGTGGACGAAACCGTCGGTGTGATCGCTGACGAGCGCGAGGTCGAGTCGCTGGCGGGCATCATGGGCGGCGACGCCACCGCGGTCTCCGACGACACGCAGCATGTCTACGTCGAGGCCGCCTTCTGGTGGCCCGACGCCGTGGCCGGGCGTTCGCGCCGCTTCAACTTCGCCACCGATGCCGGGCACCGTTTCGAACGTGGGGTCGACCCGGCCCTGACGGTGGCGCACATCGAACGCATCAGCCAGCTCATCGTCGAGATCTGCGGTACGCCGCAGACCGTGTGCGGCCCGATCGACGACCAGCAGCCCCAGCTGCCGGTGCCGGCGCCGGTCACGCTGCGGGTGGCGCGCGCGGCGCAGATCATCGGCATGCCGCTGACGGCCGCACAGTGCGCCGACGTGTTCGGTCGTCTGGGCCTGCCGTTCACCGAAGGGCAGGGCACGATCACCGTGGTGCCGCCTTCCTACCGGTTCGACCTGCGCATCGAGGAAGACCTGATCGAGGAAGTGGCGCGCGTGATCGGCTACCAGCAACTGCCGGACACCGCGCCTCTGGCGCCGATCGTGCCGCGCGTGCCCTCGGCCACCCGACGCGGCGCCTTTGCCGTGCGCCGCGCGCTGGCGGGTCTGGGTTACCTGGAAACCATCAACTTCAGCTTCGTCGACGAAAGCTGGGAGCACCAGCTGTGCGGCAATCCCGATCCGGTGCGCCTGCTCAACCCCATCGCCAGCCAGATGAGCGTGATGCGCTCATCGCTGCTGGGGTCGCTGCTGCAGGTCATCAAGCACAACGTCGACCGGCGCGCCGAGCGCGTGCGTGTGTTCGAGCTGGGGCGCGTGTTCCGGCGTGACGCCACGGTGGCCACCAGCGACGCCGACGTGCGCGGCGTGGCCCAGCCCATGCACGTGGCGGCAGCCGCGTTGGGGCCCACCAGCCGCCAGGGTTGGCAGGGCCGGCAGGGAGCGGTGGATTTCTACGACGTCAAGGGTGATGTCGAAGCCCTGCTCAGCCCGCGCCAGCCCACGTTCGAGCCCGCCGAGCATCCGGCCCTGCACCCGGGGCGCAGCGCGCGCGTGCTGCTGGACGGGCGGCCGATCGGCGTCATCGGCGAGCTGCACCCACGCTGGCGCCAGCAGTGGGAGCTGCCGCAGGCGCCGATCCTGTTCGAGCTGGCGCTCGACGCCGTGATGCAGCAGGCGCTGCCCCAGGCGCAGCCCGTGCCGCGCCAGCAGCCGGTGGAGCGCGACATCGCCGTGGTGGTGCCCGAATCGGTCACCCATGCGGCTCTGACGCAGGCCATCCATGCTGCCCCCACCGAGGGCCTGCTGCGCAGCGCCACGCTGTTCGACATCTATCGCCCGAAACCGGGCGCGGAAGGGCAGGCCGGCATGGCCAGCCATGAAAAAAGCCTGGCCGTGCGCCTGGTGCTGGGCAGCACACACGACACGCTGACCGACGAGCGCATCGACGCCGCCGTGAAGGCGGTGCTGGAGCGGCTGGCGACCGAGCTTGGCGCCAGGCTGCGCGCCTGATGCTCACCGATGGAGAGACGCCCATGGCCGCTCACGATCCGACCGAAGACGCCATGCTGCTGGCCGTCGACAGCCTGGAGACCTCAGCCTTGACCAAGGCTCAGCTGGCGGAACTGCTGTTCGAGCAGATCGGCCTGAACAAGCGCGAAGCCAAGGACATGGTCGACGCATTTTTCGAACTCATCGTGCAGCACCTGATCGCGGGCGACGAGGTCAAGCTGTCGGGATTTGGCAATTTCCAGATGCGCGTCAAGGCGCCACGTCCGGGCCGCAACCCGCGCACCGGCGAACTCATTCCCATCGCCGCCCGTCGGGTTGTCACGTTTCACGCCAGCCAGAAGCTCAAGGACCAGCTGCAGGCCGAGGCCGGGTCCCCGGCACCGCTGCAGGTTGGGGCCGAACCCGACCAGGCCGCCTGACCCCCTGTTTCAGGGGGTGTCGGGGTGGGGTGTCGCTGGCCTGTAGCCGCGACGAACGAGTTGCGGTAACCTCACTGGTTCAGCACGCAAGTGCCTGATCCGCATGGACAAGACCCTGCCTCCGATTCCTGCCAAGCGCTACTTCACCATCGGCGAAGTCGGCGAGCTGTGCGGCGTCAAACCGCATGTGCTGCGCTATTGGGAGCAGGAATTCACCCAACTGCGGCCCATGAAGCGCCGTGGCAACCGACGCTACTACCAGCACCACGAGGTGCTGATGATCCGGCGCATCCGCGAGCTGCTGTATGACCAGGGCTTCACCATCAATGGCGCGCGGGTGAAACTGCAGGAATTGACCCAGCACGAGCGCGACCGTGCCCGGGCCGGCGAACTGGCTCTGCACGGTCTCGACCGTTTCGACGCCGACGAAACCGTGCCCAGTGAGTTTGGTGACAGCCTGTCGTTCGAGGACTCCCAGCTCATGCCCGAACAGATCCGCGAAGTCGAACGCGAACTGAAGGAAATCCGCGATCTGCTCACCGTCTCGCAGTGGCACGATTTGCACGCGCTATAATGCAAGGCTTGTCGGCGTGTAGCGCAGCCTGGTAGCGCACTTGCATGGGGTGCAAGGGGTCGCGAGTTCGAATCCCGCCACGCCGACCAATTAAATCAAGGACTTAGCTTCGCAAGGGGCTAAGTCCTTGTTCCTTTTTTGGCTCTTGGGTGTCCGCTGTACCTCCCAGCTCCAGGGCTACCCGCCGGGGTTGGGGATGACATCACTGATCAACCCGGTGAGCTCGCAGGTGCTCAAGCTTTGCCGGCAAGGGTCTGCGGGCGTTGGCGACTTGCGTGGCGGTCTATCATGCCTCGCATGAGCAAGGCGTTTACCAAGGAGCAAGACGGCGATGACGACGACGAGGTCGCGCTGCCGCCCTTGCCCGCAGGCGGACGCAACTACATCACGCCGCAGGGCTACGCCCGCCTGCGTGGCGAGTTGCTGTCGCTGATCGACGATGAGCGGCCCCGGGTGGTCGAGACGGTGCATTGGGCCGCCAAGAACGGCGACCGCAGCGAGAACGGCGACTACCTGTACGGCAAGAAGCGGCTGCGCGAGATCGACCGGCGCATCCGCTTTCTGACGCGACGGCTGGAGATCGCCGAGATCACCGACCCCAGCCTGCACCACGGTGGCGAGCAGGTGTTCTTCGGCGCCACCGTCACCTACGTCGATCAGGACGGGGCCGAGCGCAGCGTCACCATCAAGGGCATCGACGAAGCCGAAGGAGCGCGTGGCGAGGTGAGCTGGATCAGCCCGATCGCGCGCACCCTGCTGCGCGCCCGTGTGGGCGACGTGCTGTCGCTGCCGACGCCGGCCGGCGTGCAGGAGATCGAAGTGCTGGCGGTGCGCTATCCGGCCCCATCGGCGCAGTGATCGAGCCGCAGACGCTATGAAAAACGTAGCTTCTGGCGCTTGTTGGTAAAGCGCTGGAACATCAAACCATGGTCATCCATGGCAGACCCTGCGGCGGTCTGCGCAGTGGCCTGGGTGCGACTCAGCCTAGGCTCAGCCGCCGCTGGTGGATGTCGGACCGCGGTTGGCGCGCAGCACCGACTGGGTGCGGCGCAGGCTGCGCAGCACGGCGTCCAGGTGTTCGCGGTCGCGCACGCTGATGACGAAGCGCAGGTCCAGCGCGTCCTGCGCGGATTCTTCGGCCATGCCCATGTGGACGATGTCGGCCTCGGCGGCGGCGATGGCGGCCGCCACGCGGGCCAGCACGCCTTTGCCGTTGACCACGGTGACGACGATGCCGACCTCGAAGGCGCGCACCGGCTCATCCGCCCAGGCGACGGTGATGAAGCGTTCGGCGTCCTTGTTCTGCAGACGGCGTGCGACCGGGCAGTCGTCGGTGTGCACCACCAGGCCTTCACCGCGGCCCAGATAGCCGACCACGCCGTCGCCCGGGATGGGGCGGCAGCAGGTGGCGTATTTGACCGAGGCGTTTTCGGCGCCGTCGAGCAGCACCGCGCCCTGCGACAGGTTCTCGTGCGCGGTGAAGCGCTCGCGCGTGAGCAGCAGCGCATCGGGCTTTGCGCCCTCGGCCGTCAGCAGCGTGACCAGGCGCTTGGCCACCATGCTGGCCGAGCGCTTGCCCAGGCCGATGTCGGCATACATCTCCTCCTGCGAGCGGTTGCCGGTAAAGCGCAGCAGCTTGTCCCACAGCGGTTTGTCGCCGTCGGCGCTGCCGGGCAGCTGGCTCAGGCCTTCGGCGCGCAGGGCCTGGGCCAGCAGTTTTTCGCCCAGCACGCGCGATTCGTCCTGCGCCAGGCTCTTGAGATGGCTGCGGATGCGCGAGCGCGCACGCCCGGTGCGCACGAAGCCCAGCCAGGCCGGGTTGGGGCGCGACACCGGCGCGGTGATGATTTCCACCACGTCGCCATTTCGCAGCTCGGTGCGCAGTGGCACCTGCTCGTTGTTGACCTTGGCCGCCACCGTGTGGTCGCCCACGTTGCTGTGGATGGCGTAGGCGAAGTCGACCGTGGTGGCGCCCTGCGGCAGCGCCATGATCTGGCCGCGCGGGGTGAACACATACACCGAATCGGGAAACAGGTCGACCTTGATGTGGTCCCAGAACTCGGCGGCGTCGCGCGTCTCGTTCTGGATGTCCAGCAGCGACTGCAGCCAGTGCGTGCCCAGCTCGCCGTCGGGCGTATGGCCGGCCAGCCCGGCCTTGTAGAGCCAGTGCGCGGCCACGCCGGCTTCGGCCACCAGATCCATCGGTTCGGTGCGCAGCTGAAACTCGATGTTGATGCTGGCCGGTCCGACCAGGGTGGTGTGCAGCGACTGGTAGCCGTTGACCTTGGGGATGGCGATGTAGTCCTTGAAGCGCCCCGGCACCGGCTTGAACATCTGGTGCAGTACGCCCAGGCCGGTGTAGCAGTCCAGCACGCGCGGCAGGATGATGCGCACGCCATACAGGTCGTTGACCTGGGCGAACGACTGGCGCTTGTGGTCCATCTTGCGGTAGAGGGAATACAGCGTCTTCTCGCGCCCGACGATGCGCGCGTTCAGGCCCACGTCGGCCAGCGCGGCCTGCAGGTCGTGCTGCAGCTTCTGCATCAGGTCGCCGCGGCGCTGGCGTGCGCGTGCCAGCGCCTTGGCCAGCACGCTGTAGCGCCAGGGCTTGAGGTGGCGAAACGACAGGTCCTGCAGCTCGCGGTAGGTCTGGTTCAGGCCCAGGCGGTGGGCGATGGGGGCGTAGATTTCCAGCGTTTCGGTGGCGATGCGGCCCCACTTGCTGCGCGGCATGTCGCCCATGGTGCGCATGTTGTGCAGGCGGTCGGCCAGCTTGACCAGGATGACGCGCACGTCGCGCGCCATGGCCAGCAGCATCTTGCGGAAGGACTCGGCCTGACCTTCCTCGCGGGTGCTGAACTGGATCTTGTCCAGCTTGGTCAGCCCGTCGACCAGCTCGGCCACCTGGGCGCCGAAGCGCTCCAGCAGATCGGCCTTGCTGACGCCGCAGTCTTCCAGCGTGTCGTGCAGCAGCGCTGCCATCAGGGCGCTGGCGTCCAGCTTCCATTCGGCCACCTGGGCGGCCACGGCGATCGGGTGGGTGATGTAGGGCTCGCCGCTGTGGCGCATCTGCCCGAGGTGGGCGGTGTCGGCATAGCGGTAGGCTTGACGCACGCGCTCCAGATCGGCCGCGTCCAGATAGTCCAGTCTGGCTTCAAGCGCAGCAAAGCTGGCCGCGGCCGCGTTGGCGGCGGCCGTGGTGGGCACTTCGGCAGCTGGCATGACCGAACTCATGCTCGTAATTTAACCGCCCCGTGCGCCATTTGTGCAACTGCAGCAAAAAGGCGCCCCGCAGGGCGCCCTGAGCTGTGGCGAACGCTGGCACGGCGGGTTGCCGTGCGCGGTCGGTTCACGTCACTTTCTTGAGCATTTCCAGGCCGATCTTACCGGCGGCGATCTCGCGCAGCGCCGTCACGCCGGCCTTGTTGCGCGATTCCACCTTGGGGGCATGGCCCTGGTTGAGCATGCGGGCGCGGTAGGTGGCCGCCAGCACGAGCTGGAAGCGGTTGGGGATTTTTTCGAGGGCGTCTTCGGCGGTGATGCGTGCCATGGAGCGTGAGCGGTGCGGGTGGAATCAGTCGATGCCGAGGGCTTGAAAAGTCTCGGCGCGGGCGGTTTTCTGGGCCGTGTAGCGCAGGCGCTGCGCGTGAACAATGGTTTTCAGGTCGAAAAGCGCGCGCTCAAATACCTCATTGATTATAACGTAGTCGAAGTGCTTGACCTGCGCCAGCTCCTCGCGCGCATTGGCCAGGCGCAGCTCGATCACCTCCGGCGTGTCCTCGCCGCGCCGCTGCAACCGTGCACGCAGCTCTTCCCAGCTGGGCGGCAGCACGAACACCAGGATGGCGTTGGGAAACTGGCGCTGTATCTGCAGCGCGCCCTGCCAGTCGATTTCCAGCACCACGTCGCCACCGGCGGCGATGCGCGCTTCGATGGCCTGGCGCGAGGTGCCGTAACGCCTGCCGTGGACATGGGCCCACTCGAGGAAGTCGCCGGCGGCGATCTTGGCGTCGAACTCGGCGTCATCGACGAAGTAGTACTCGCGCCCGTGTTTGTCCTGCCCGCGCGGGGCGCGCGTGGTGTGCGATATGGAGGGTTGCACGCCCGCGTCGACCTCCATCAGTGCCTTGACCAGGCTCGATTTGCCCGAGCCGCTGGGTGCGGCAACGACGAATAGATTTCCAGGGTGATCCATATGGGGTCAGCGCAGGCAGCTATGCATTCAGGAGTTGGGCCGGCACGCTGGTGGGGCGGATTCTACTCACGGGCGCGAAACACCAGCAGCAGGTTGTTGGCTGGCAGGGCGTGGCGTTCGGCCAGCGCCAGACCGGCGCCCTGCGCCTCTGTGCGCACCGCCTCCAGGTCGCGCAGGCCCCAACTGGGGTGGCGGCGGCGCAACTCGGCGTCGAAGGCGTGGTTGCTGGGCGCGGTCGGCAGGTCGGCTTCGATGAAGGGGCCGTACACCACCAGCGCCCCGCCGGGGGCCAGGTGGCGCGCGGCGCCGCGCATCAGCGCCGCGCAGGTGGGCCAGGGGCTGATGTGCAGCATGTTGGCGCAGAAGATCAGGTCGAAGGCACCGTCGGCAAACGGTGCGCCTTCGCTGGGCCATCGTGAGTCGAGCACGTCCAGCCGCACCGGGCGCCGCACGTTGCGTGCCTGCAGCCGATCGGCCCAGCCTTGCACGGTGGCAAACCCGGCATCGCTGACGTCGCTGGGCTGCCAGCTCCAGCCGGGCAGGGCGTGGGCAAAGTGGGCGGCGTGCTGACCGGTGCCGCTGGCGATTTCGAGCGCGTGGCCGCTGGGCGCCAGCAGCCTGCGCAGCACGCCCCAGATCGGCCCGCGGTTGCGCTCGGCGGCGGTGCTGCAGGGCAGATCGGGTGTCGGTGAGTGCATGGTGATTTCGGGCTTCAGCGGTTCATGGAACTGCGCAGGTAGCTATCATAAATGTAGCGATTTCGGGGCGCGCGCCGCCGGTCTGCAGTGCAGCCGGCAGGTCCTGGGTCAGGCCCCGCCGCCGCGCCATTCATGCGCCGGCACTGTCCTGCCGCACCTGCATGGCGATGTCCAGCGCGCGCAGGCGCAGCGCCGGTTCGTAGATGTCGCAGGTGAACATCATCTCGTCGCAATCGGTGGCGTCGGCCAGCGCTTGCAGGCCCTGGCGCACGGTGTCCGGCGCGCCGATCACGGCGCAGGCCAGGAAGTCGGCGATGCCGGCGCGCGCCGGCGCGTCCAGGCGCTCCAGAAAGCCTTCCTGCGGCGGCTGCAGCAGCCCGCGCGCGCCGCGCAGAATGCCCAGCACGCGGGCAAAGATGCTGCTGGCCAGGAACATGGCCTCGGCGTCGGTCGGCGCCGCCACCAGCGGCACGCCGATCATCACGTAGGGTTTGTCGAGCACCGCCGACGGCCGAAAGCCGCGCCGATACACCTCGATCGCCTGCAGCAGCAGGCCCGGCGCGAAGTGCGAGGCAAAGGCATAGGGCAGGCCGCGCTCGGCCGCCAGCTGAGCCGAAAACAGGCTGGAGCCCAGCAGCCAGATCGGCACCCGGGTGCCGGCGCCGGGGTTGGCGATCAGCTTCTGCCCGGGCTGCGGGCGGTCCAGCAGGCGCTGCAACTCGGCCACGTCGCGCGGAAAGTCGTCGGCCGTCTCGATGCGGTCGCGCCGCAGCGCGCGCATGGTCAGCGGGTCGGTGCCGGGGGCGCGCCCCAGGCCCAGGTCGATGCGGCCGGGAAACAGCTCGGCCAGGGTGCCGAAAGCTTCGGCCACCACCAGCGGCGCGTGGTTGGGCAGCATCACACCGCCGGAGCCTACGCGGATGCGCTCGGTGCCGCCGGCAATGTGCCCGACCAGCACGGCGGTGGCCGAACTGGCGATGCCCGCCATGTTGTGGTGTTCGGCCAGCCAGTAGCGGGTGAAGCCCAGGCGCTCGGCGTGCTGCGCGGTCTGCAGCGCCACCGCCAGCGCGTCGGCGACGCTGCGGCCTTCGCGCACCGGCACCAGGTCGAGCATGGACAAGGCGATGTCGGACAGATTTCGGTTCATGGGTCGATTGTGTCGCGTCGCACGATCGCAACCGGCCATCCATATCCAGTGGCCTTGCCGGTCGCTGGAGGGCTCTCTATCATCGCGCGGATGGGGTTCGCGAGGAAGGGTCCGAGATGCGGGAAAAAATCAGTTCGGGGTGGTGCCCCAGCCAAGCGGCCGGTGTGCTGCTGCTCGTATGGCCACCGGGGCGTGTGACGGCGCTGGGTGGGTTGGGGGGGCAGCGCGTCGCCGGCAGGGTCACGACGCCGGGGGGCTGAGTACCATGTCCACCGTAAAGCCCGTGAGCCAGGCCGAGACCACCCCGCGGGTCAAGGTCGTGTTCGATGACATCCGGGCCACGCGCGGTTCGGAACACATCAACCATTTCTGGCGCTACCTGGCCTTTGATCCCTCGCTGCTCGAAGCGACCTGGGCCGAGGTCAAGCAGGTCATGGCCACGCCTTCGGCGCTGGATCCGCTGACCAAGGAGCTGATCTACATCGCCGTGTCGGTGGCCAATGGCTGCGGCTACTGCGTGCATTCGCACACCGCGGCGGCACGGGCCAAGGGCATGTCGGCGGCCCAGCACGCCGACCTGCTGGCGGTGGTGGGGCTGGCCGCCAGGACCAATCATCTGGCGACGGCGCTGCAGGTGCCGGTGGATTCGGCCTTCGACCGCGACGCGGTGCCTGACCGATCCTGACCCCCACGGTGCGGGGGCGCCACCGGACCGGTGTGGCGTGGAGTGCTGCCTGAACTCCAAATGCTTATATGAGCCAGCGCAAATTGTGTGCACCCATGGCTCGCCCACGGGAAAATTTGCGTAAGATAGTTCTATTGCGCCATGCAACCCGTCAGCACCCAGAGCCTTCTGATCAAGCGCGCGCGGCAGGAAGTCGTGTTCCTGGCCGGGCCGCTGATCGACCGCTGTGTCGAGGCCAGCATCAGCGGTCTGCAGGAAGCCGAGCGTCGCGGTCGCACCACGGCCATCCGCATGCAGCTGGGCGACGCCTGGCTGGCGCTGACCCGCCGCCGCGCCGAGCTGCGAGACGCGTTTCCGCCTCGCGTGGAGCAGGCCATGAACCAGGCGCTGGAGGTTGCGCGCGCCGCACCCTCCCACTCGGCGCGTGCGCCGCTTGCGCACGACGAGTTGACCCTGCTCGAGCACGCCGAGGTGGCGCGTTTTGTCGAGGCATCGCGACTGCAGCAGAGCGTGATGCCGTTGGTCGAGGCGCCGCTGGCGCGGCTGGATTCCCTGATGAGCACGGCCCTGGGCCTGCCGGTGGTGCGGGCCGATCTGAACCCGCTGCGTCCCGACGTGCTGTGTCAGGCGCTGCTGGCCCTGTTCGACGAGCAGCCGGTGGAGGCCGAGTGGCGCGTGCTGTGGGTACGCCATCTGGCGCCGTCTTTTGCCCAGGAGCTGAGCCAGCTGTATGAGGCGGTGACCCGCCTGCTGGTGGATCAGGGCGTGGAAGAAGCGCGCTACCGCCTGAAGCTGAATGAAGACGGGGCGTCGACCGGGGCGTCGGTGCCGGTGCCGGCATCCACGAAGGCGCAACCCTCCGGCGGCGGTGGCGGCGCCGGTGGCTTTGCCGGTGGGGCTGCGCCGGGGTCGGCCGATGGTGGGGGAGCGCGCCGCCGGCCGATTGCGCGCATGGCCGATCTGGCCCAGGCCGAGCCGGCGGTATCGCGCACGCTGATGCGCGACTTTCTGTACCGGGGGCAGTGGACGGGCGAGCACGATGAGCCCTTGCCGGCCGCCTACTATGAAGCGGTGGGGGCGCAGCAGCAGCGCCTGGCCGCCGCGCCGGCAGCGGCCTACGACGCGCTGGCGGCGGCCCAGGCGCGCGCGTTGGCCCAGGCTCAGAGCGTGGTCGACCGGCCGGCGCGCCGGGTCGAGATCGGGCAGTCGCTGGCACCCGAGCAGTGGGGTGAACTGGGCTCGGCCCAGGCGCGCACGCGTACCCTGATGGCGCTCAAGTCCCGCGCCACCTGGATCAGCCAGGTGCTCGGGCTGGACGCGGTGCGCGCTTTGGTGGGCCAGGTGGCCGACGACGAACGCGTGCTGGCACCGGTGCGCGAGGCCTTCGTGGCCATGGAGCCGGCGCTGCTGCGGCTGGCCATGCGCGACCCGCGTTTCTTGGGCGATGAGCAGCACCCGGCCAGGCGTCTGGTCGAGGCGGTGGCCCAGCGCAGCTTCCGCCACAACGACGAGTTTGCCGACGAGTTCGAGCAGTTCATGGCGCCGGTACGTCAGGCGGTGCGCGAGCTCGACGCCCTGCCGCAGGCCAGGCCACAGGACTTCGAGCGCCACCTGCAGGCGTTGGAGGCAGGCTGGCAGAAGCAGGACGAGGGCGAAGCCGAGGCGCCTGAGCATGGCCTGCGCTCGATCCAGTTCGCCCAGGAACGCCAGGCGCTGGCCGACAAGGTGGCCTGGGAATTCAGCCTGCGCTCCGACCTCGACGGCGTGCCGGCGGTGGTGGCCGATTTTCTGTTTCAGGACTGGTCGCTGGTCATTGCCCATGCCCAACTGACCGACACGCGCGGCCAGCTCGACCCCGGGGGCTACCTGGCGGTGGTGAGCGATCTGCTCTGGAGCGTGAAGCGCGAGGCCACGCTCAAGGACCCGGCACGCGCCTTCGAGGTTCTGCCCGAAGTGGTGCGCACCTTGCGCCGTGGCCTGGACATGCTGGGCAAAGATCCGGCAGAGGCACAGACCTTCTTCGACGTCCTGATGCGCTGCCACGACCCGGTGCTGCGGCTGCGCCGCATGCGCAGCGCCCGCGATGCCCAGGCCTCGGGGCAGGGCCCGCTGACGGTGATCTCGGCCGCCGCGCCCCTGGACATCGTGGCGCTGCCGCTGGAACGGCCCACGCCGCGCGCTGCCGAGCAGCCCTGGCTGGGCCGGCGTGAGCTGGCGCTGGCGGGCTTCGACCACGAAGCGGGCGACAGCGGTGCGGACAGCCTGCACAGCAGCCTCAATGCGTTGTCGCGCCCGATCGAGTCGCCGTCGCCCGACGGCGCGGGCGACCAGGCGGACGCCGCGGCGTCCGCATCGGCGCCGCTGCCTGCCGACCTGCCGCGGCCTCAGCCCTCAGATTCGCTGCCGCTGTCCGAGCCCGCCGGCGCGGCGGCCGACACTGGCGAGAGCGCCGCCGACGCCAGCGAGCGCGCCCGTGCCCAGCTGGCGCACCTGCGCACCGGCGACTGGGTCGACCTCAAGGTGCGCGAGCAGTGGCGACGCGCGCGACTGCACTGGTGCAGCGACAACGGCGCCCTGTTCATGTTCATCAGTCGCGGCGGCCAGCCGCACAGCATGACGCGGCGCAGCTGCGAAAAACTGCTGCGCGCGCGCAAGCTGCGCCCGGTGGAATCCGGCGCCGTGGTCGAGCGCGCCCTGAGCGGACTGCCGGACGCCCAGCCGGTCACCTGAACAGGCGGCCAGACGCTGGCCGCGGCTGAGACGGCTTGGCGTCAGACCCTGGGTTTCAGATCAAATAGGCTTGTGGCGCGCCATGGGCAAGCACCACCAGCTATCATTAGAGTAGCAAGCGTCAGTTTGCCGGCAGCTCGGTCTGCAGCAGCCGCAGCACGTTGCCGCCCATGATGTCGGCGATTTCGGCTTCGCTGAAGCCGGCCTGCAGCAGGCCCTCGGTGATCAGCGCCAGGCCGGTGCCGTCGAACACCGTCCGGGTGGCGCCGTCGAAGTCCGAGCCCAGGGCGACGTGCTGCACCCCGGCCACCTGGGCCACGTGGCGGATCGAACGGACGATGCGCTCGACGCTGAGCTCGCACATGGCGCCCTGGAAGAAGCCCATGCCCATCACGCCGCCGCGGGCGGCAATGGCGCGGATCTGGGCGTCGCTCAGGTTGCGTGGGCCCGGGCAGACCGCCTGCACGCCGGTGTGCGAGACGATCACCGGCCGCCGCGCGATGGCCAGCACGTCGTCGATCACGGCGGGCGAGGCGTGCGCCAGGTCGACGATCATGCGGCGCTGCTGCAGTTGCCGCACCACCTGGTGGCCGAACGGCGTCAGACCGCCCTTGTCCAGGCCGTGGGCCGAGCCGCCGACCTCGTTGTCGAAGAAATGCGTCAGACCCATGACGCGAAAGCCGGCCTCGTACAGACGGTCGATGTGTTCCAGCCGGCCTTCCAGCGGGTGCAGCCCTTCGGTGCCGAGCACGGCCAGCAGCTGACCGCGCGCGGCCGGCAGGCCGTCGGCCAGCGCCGCCGCCAGCTGCGCCTGCGAGGTCACCAGCCGCAACTGACCGTGGCTGTCGCGCGCCGCCTGGTGCAGTTTGCGGCTCTGGTGGAGCGCGCGCTCGAGCAGGCTAGTCCAGGTGCGCGGCGGCCAGCGCTGGGCCATCGCCAGCAGGGTGATGTTGTCGCTGTCGCCGGCGTTGCGCTCGAAGTTCATGCCGCGCGGCGTCTTGGTCACGGTGGTGAACACCTGCAGGCTGACCCCGCCTTCCCGCAGGCGCGGCACGTCGGTCTGGCCGTGGCCGTGGCGCTGCAGCGGGTCGCGCGGCCACAGCAGCAGGTCGTCGTGCAGATCGGCCACGAACAGCCGGCGGTGCAGCTGTTGCGCGCGTGCGCTGACGGGGTAGGGCGGCGCCAGGGCGATGGCGTTCATGCGCGCGTCCACGAAGCCCGGCAGGCCAAGCAGCACCGCCAGCCCGAGCAGCGCCAGCAGCGCCAGCGCGATCAGGACCTTGCGCGCGCGCCCGGTGGCCACGGCGTTCAGCGCGCCGGCCCCTGCTCGCGCAGCAGGCGAAAGCCCAGCAGCACGTAGCGCGTTTCCGGCGTGTTCCAGTTGCGGAATGCCACCCGCGCATACAGCGGCCAGGTGTGCCAGGAGCCGCCGCGGCGCACCCGCACCTTGCCGCTGGCCGGGCCGGCGGGGTCGTCGGTGGGCGAGCGGCGGTAGTAGTCCTCGCCGTACCAGTCGGCGCACCA
>JADLIA010000029.1 GCA_020848515.1 Rubrivivax sp.
GCTCGCCGCTGTGCAGCCCCACACCCACCGCGCGGGTGAGCGACTTGAGCGTGCGTTGGGCCAGCATAGGGGGGCGATTTTACAAAGCCATCGGCAGGCGCGCCGGGCGTGGTGCAGGGCGCGGGCGGCTGGCGCCACACGCCCCGCCTGCGGCCTCGACGCTCAATCGGCCTGCTTGCGCAGGAAGGCCGGGATCTCGAAGTCGTCCATGCCGCCGGAGGACAGCGCGTCCACCTTGGCCGCCGCCTGCGTGCGGTTGGTGCGCCACACGCTGGGCACCGCCACGTTGCCATAGTCGGGCTGGGCGGCATGGGCCACCGGCATGCCCGACCCGCCCACGGCCTGACCGACCGTGGGCACGTTGAACGGCACGTTGTCGGTGCCGGTGCGCATGCCCCCCTGCACCACGGTGATGGGCTGGCGACGCACGCCCTGGCGCGACAGACCGGTGGCCACCACGGTGACGCGGATCTCGTCGCCCAGCGCATCGTCGTACGCCGCGCCATAGATGGTGTGGGCGTCGGGCGAGGCATAGGCGCGGATGGTGTTCATCGCCTCCTTGGACTCGTTCAGCTTGAGCGATCCCTTGGATGCGGTGACCAGCACCAGCACGCCCTTGGCGCCGGACAGGTCGATCCCCTCCAGCAGCGGGCAGGCCACCGCCTGCTCGGCGGCGATGCGAGCGCGGTCGGGCCCGCTGGCGGTGGCGGTACCCATCATGGCCTTGCCCGGCTCGCCCATCACGGTGCGCACGTCCTCGAAATCGACGTTGACGAAGCCGTAGTCGTTGATGATTTCGGCGATGCCGCCGACGGCGTTCTTCAGCACGTCGTTGGCCTGGGCAAAGGCCTCTTCCTGGGTGATGTCATCGCCCAGCACTTCGAGCAGTTTTTCGTTCAGCACCACGACCAGCGAATCGACGTTGGCTTCCAGCTCGGTCAGGCCGGCCTCGGCGTTGGTCAGGCGCCGACCGCCCTCCCATTCGAACGGCTTGGTGACCACGCCGACGGTCAGGATGCCCATGTCCTTGGCGATGCGGGCGATCACCGGCGCGGCGCCGGTGCCGGTGCCGCCCCCCATGCCGGCGGTGATGAACAGCATGTGCGCGCCTCGGATCGCCTGACGGATGTCGTCGGCCGCGGCCTCGGCCGCCTCGCGGCCCTTGTCGGGCTTGCTGCCGGCCCCCAGGCCGCTGGTGCCCAGCTGCACCGTCATGCCGGCGCTGCAGCGGCTGAGCGCCTGCGCATCGGTGTTGGCGCAGATGAACTCCACCCCCTGCACCTGGCGCGAGATCATGTGCTCGACGGCGTTGCTGCCGCCCCCACCGACCCCGATCACCTTGATCTGCGTGCCGGAATGGAAACCGTCGGTTTCAATCATTTCGATGCTCATGCTGGACTCCTTTTCTTGCCTACCTGCTTTGGATTGCGAACACTGGAATGGGGACGAAGGCGCCACGCGGTGGCTGCGCCGGCACGCCTGCGCCAGGGCGGGCCGGTGCTCTGCCAGCGGTGGGAAGCGGCGTGCGCCGGCGATGCCTGATCCTGCGTGTGTTTCATCAGAAGTTCCCCACGATGAAATCCTTCAGACGACCGAAGGCGCTCTTCATGCCGCCGCCCTGCTGCGCCACCTTGAAGCCGCGCAGGCGCGCCGCGCGGGCTTCTTCCATCAGACCCATCACGGTGGCGGCACGTGGCTGCGCCACCATGTCGGACAGGGCGCGCGAATACTTGGGCACGCCGCGCCGCACCGGCTTGAGGAAGATGTCCTCGCCCAACTCGATCATGCCGGGCATCACCGCACTGCCGCCGGTCAGCACCACGCCGGAAGACAGCAGTTCCTCGAAACCGGAGTCGCGGATCACCTGCTGCACCAGCTGGAAGATCTCCTCGACGCGCGGCTCGATCACGCCGGCCAGCGCCTGACGCGACAGCATGCGCGGCGTGCGATCGCCCAGCCCCGGCACCTCGACCTGGGTCTCGGCGTCGGCCAGCAACTGCTTGGCGCAGCCGTGCGCCACCTTGATGTCTTCGGCGTCCATGGTCGGCGTGCGCAACGCCATGGCGATGTCGCTGGTGATCAGATCGCCCGCGATCGGGATCACCGCCGTGTGGCGGATCGCGCCACCGGCAAAGATGGCGACGTCGGTGGTGCCGGCGCCCACGTCCACACAGGCCACGCCCAGCTCGCGCTCGTCGTCGGTCAGCACCGCCTGGCTGGACGCCAGCGGGTTGAGCATCAGCTGATCCACCTCCAGCCCGCAGCGGCGCACGCACTTGATGATGTTCTCGGCCGCGCTCTGCGCGCCTGTGACGATGTGCACCTTGGCGTCCAGCCGCATGCCGCTCATGCCGACCGGTTCGCGCACGTCCTGGCCGTCGATCACGAATTCCTGCGGCTCGACCAGCAGCAGGCGCTGGTCGCTCGAGATGTTGATGGCCTTGGCCGCCTCGACCACGCGCGCCACGTCGGCGGGGGTCACTTCCTTGTCGCGGATCGGCACCATGCCGCTGGAATTGATGCCGCGGATGTGGCTGCCGGTGATGCCGGTGTAGACGCGGCCGATCTTGCAATCGGCCATCAGTTCGGCTTCCTTGAGCGCCTGCTGGATGCTGGCCACGGTGGCGTCGATGTTGACCACGGCGCCGCGCTTGAGGCCGTTGCTGGGCGCCACCCCCAGGCCGGCGAGCTTGAGATCGCCGCCGGCCAGCACTTCGCCCACCACCACCATGATCTTGGCGGTGCCGATGTCCAGGCCGACGATCAGGTCCTTGTACTCTTTTGCCATGTAGGTTTCGCTCTTGTTCTCGTCTTGTCGCCTCAACGCCGGGGGGCCGTCGGCTGGGCGTCGGGGCGCACCGTGCCGACCCCGCGCAACCGCAGCGCGTAGCCGCCCACATGCCGCAGATCGGCGGCCTCGACGGCCGCCACCGCCCGCTGATGGCGCGCCGCCACTTCCTTGACCGTGCCGGCAAACTGCCGCAGGCGGGCCGCCAGCTCGGCCGGCGCACCGTGACCGAGCTCGATCACCGCGCCACCGTCCAGTTCGGCACGCCAGTTGCCACGCCCCTGCAGGGTCAGCTCGGCGATCTCGGCCCCCAGCGGCTCCAGCAGCGGGTTCAGCAGGCGGTACATCTCGAGCACCGTGCCGGCCTGCCCTTCGGGACCACGCAGGGCGGGCAGCTCGCGCTCGCCGGGTTCGTCGGCCGTGGCCTCGAACACCTCGCCGTACCGGTTGACCAGGTGATCGCCCTCTTCGCCCCAATGCCCGACCGCCACGTGCTCTTCCAGCGTGACGTTCAGTCGCCCCGGGAACTCGCGCTGCACCACCGCCTTGCGCACCCAGGGCACGGACTGGAACGCCGCCTGCGTGGCCGCCAGATCGAGAGTGAAGAAGTTGCCCGCCAGGCGCGGCATGACCGTGGCGCGCAGGCTGGCGGCGCTGTGGTGCGCCGTGTCGCCGGTGACCACGATCTGCCGGATGGCGAACGCCGGGTTGCGCAGCACCCACCACAGGGCCGCCGCCACGCAGGCCAGCACCAGACCGGTGGCCAGCAGCGCGGTGGTCAGGTTCATCAGCCTGACGTCCAGCGGCATGGGCAGCGGGTCGGTCATGCGCGTGCTCCCGCTGCCGGGGCGTAGTCCAGCGCGGCATCGGCCAGCAGCTGCAGGCACAGGGTTTCGTAGTCGATGCCGGCCGCGCGCGCGGCCATCGGCACCAACGAATGCCCGGTCATGCCGGGCGAGGTGTTGATTTCCAGCAGCCAGGGCTGGCGCGTGACGCCGTCGATCATCACGTCGATGCGTCCCCAGCCGCGGCAGCCCAGCACGCGGTAGGCCTTGAGCACCAGCGCCTGGACGGCGGCCTCCTCGCCGGGCGGCAGGTCGCAGGGCACGCGGTAATCGGTGACGTCGGTGAAGTATTTGTTCTGGTAGTCGTACTGGCCTTCGGGGGCCACGATGTGGATCACCGGCAGCGCGCGCGCCCGGGTGCCGGCACCCAGCACCGGACAGGTGACTTCGTCGCCGGCGATGAAAGTCTCGCACAACACGTCGGCGTCCAGGCGCGCGGCCTCCGCCACCGCCCGCGCCATCTGGTCGCGGCTGGTGACCTTGGTGACGCCGAGCGACGAACCTTCGCGCATCGGCTTGACGATCAGCGGCAGCCCCAGCGCATCGGGCACCGCACGCACCTGCTCGGGCGTGCATTCGCCGGCGTGCAGCAGCACGTAGCGCGGCGTCGGCAGACCTTCGGCCAGCCAGACGCGCTTGGTCATCACCTTGTCGATGGCCATGCTGGAGGTCATCACCCCGGCGCCGGTGTAGGGAATGCCCAGCAGCTCCAGCGCGCCCTGCACCGTGCCGTCTTCCCCGAAACGCCCGTGCAGGGCGATGAAGCAGCGCGCAAAACCCTGGCGCCTGAGCTCGTCCATCGGCTGCTCGGCCGGATCGAAGGCATGCGCGTCGACGCCGCGCGCGCGCAGCGCCGCCAGCACGCCCTGACCGGACATCAGGGACACCTCCCGCTCGGCCGAGCGACCGCCCATCAGGACCGCGACTTTTCCGAATTGAACGCTGTGTGGCTGCATGGTGATCGGCTCAGTCCGGATTATGCTCAGTTTTTTGTAGCATATCAACGATTTTCGCGGGCACCCCACCGATCGAACCGGCGCCCATGCACAACACCACGTCGCCAGCGCGGGCCTGCTCGGCGACCACGCGCGGCAGCTCGGCCACGTCGTCGACGAACACCGGCTCCACCCGGCCGGCCACGCGCAGCGCGCGCGCCAGCGAACGCCCGTCGGCGGCCACGATGGGCTCCTCACCGGCGGCGTAGACCTCGGTCAGCAGCACGTGGTCGGCCTGGCCCAGCACGGCGACGAAGTCCTCGAAGCAATCGCGGGTGCGGGTGTAGCGGTGCGGCTGGAAGGCCAGCACCAGCCGCTGCCCCGGGAAGGCGCCACGCGCCGCCGCCAGGGTGGCGGCCATCTCGACCGGGTGGTGACCGTAGTCGTCGATCAGGGTGAAACGCCCGCCGTGCGGGGCCGGCCACTCGCCGTAGCGCTGAAAGCGTCGGCCCACGCCCTTGAACTCGGCCAGCGCCTTCTGCACCGCGGCGTCGGGCAGGTTCAGCTCGACCGCCACCGCGATGGCCGCCAGCGCGTTGAGCACGTTGTGCTCGCCAGCCAGGTTGAGCACCACCGGCAGGTCGGGCAACTGCACGCCGTTGCGCCGCTGCACCGTGAAGTGCATCTGCCCGCCGACCGCGCGCACATCCACCGCACGCACCTGGGCGTCGGCGGCGAAGCCATAGCTGGTGACCGGGCAGCTCAGCTGGCCGGCGATGTCGCGCACCGCAGGGCTCTCCAGGCACAGGATGGCGGTGCCGTAGAACGGCATGCGGTGCAGGAAGTCGATGAACGCCTTCTTGAGCCGGCCGAAGTCGTGCCCGTAGGTCTCCATGTGGTCGGCGTCGATGTTGGTGACGACCGCCAGCACCGGCAGCAGGTTCAGGAACGAAGCGTCGGATTCATCGGCCTCCACCACGATGTGGTCCCCGGAGCCCAGGCGCGCGTTGGCGCCGGCGCTGTTCAGGCGCCCGCCGATCACGAAGGTGGGGTCCAGCCCACCCTCGGCCAGCACGCTGGCGACCAGGCTGGTGGTGGTGGTCTTGCCGTGCGTGCCGGCGATGGCGATGCCCTGCTTCAGGCGCATCAGCTCGGCCAGCATGATGGCGCGCGGCACCACCGGGATGCGGCGCTCGCGCGCCACCAGCACCTCGGGGTTGTCGGGCTTGACGGCGGTGGAGGTGACGACCGCGTCGGCCCCTTCCACATGCGCGGCCGCGTGGCCCACGAACGTGCGAATGCCCAGCTGCGACAGGCGGTGCAGCGCGGCACCGTCGGCCAGGTCGGAGCCGGAGATGACGTAGCCCAGGTTGTGCAGCACCTCGGCAATGCCGCTCATGCCGGCGCCGCCGATGCCGACGAAGTGGATGTGACGGATGGCGTGTCTCATGCAGCCAGCTCCTCGCAGGCCGCGACCATCTCTTCGACCGCCTGCGTTTTTTGGAAGGTTTTGGCCTTAAGCGCCCGCTCCATCAGCGCCGAACGCTCCATATTTTGTAGCATCTGGGCCAACGACTCGGGACTCAGTTCGCTCTGCCGCACCAGCCAGCCGCCCCCCTGATCGACCAGGAAGCGGGCGTTGGTGGTCTGATGGTCGTCGACCGCGTGCGGAAACGGCACGAACAGCGCCGCCGCGCCGATGGCGGCGATCTCGGTCACGGTGGTGGCACCGGCGCGGCAGATCACCAGATCGGCCTCGGCCAGGGCCTGCGCCATGTCGTCGATGA
>JADLIA010000030.1 GCA_020848515.1 Rubrivivax sp.
AGGTAGCCCGACTGGATCCAGCGCACCATGCCGGACACCCAACCCACCAGGCGCCAGGAGCCATTGACCAGCAGGCCGTCGATCAGCGCACGATCGCCCGCCTTCCACAGACCGGTGCCGAGCAGACGCGCACCTCGCGCCACCACGTTTTCGTTGAACCAGTCCAGGTAATACTTGTTCTCCAGCAGGCTGTAGACGGGCCGGAAAGCGCGCTGAATGGCGGCCGGCAGGGCCGGGTTCACCATGTACATGTAGTAGGCGCATGCCACGCCAGCCAGCGCCAGCCAGAACGGCGGTGCCACGAAGCCGTGCAGCGCCATCGGGACCCAGCCGTGGATCTTCTCGGCCAGCACCGCCATGGCAGGATGGCGCGCCGCATCCACATGGATCACGTCGTTGAGCCGGAAGAAATCGCCGAACAGCATCGGCATCAGCGTGATGGCGCCGATCACCACGGAGGGAATGGCCAGCAGCACCAGCGGCAACCAGACCACCCAGGGCGTCTCGTGCGGTTTCGCATCGTGGCCATGGCCGTGGTGATCGTCATGGTGGTGGGCGTCGGGGTTCTGGTCGTAGCGCTCCTGACCGTGAAAGACCAGGAAGTACAGACGGAACGAATAGAAGGCGGTGACGAAGACCCCGGCCAGCACCGCGAAGTACGCGAACCCGGCGCCGGGCAGCTTGCTGGCATGCACCGCCTCGATGATGGCGTCCTTCGAGTAGAAGCCGGAGAAGAACGGCGTGCCGATCAGCGCCAGCGAGCCCAGCAGGAAGGTGATCCAGGTGATCGGCATGTACTTGCGCACGCCACCCATCCAGCGGATGTCCTGGTTGTGGTGCAGGCCGATGATCACCGAGCCCGCCGCCAGGAACAGCAGGGCCTTGAAGAAGGCATGCGTCATCAGGTGGAACACCGCCACCGAATACGCCGACGCACCCAGCGCCACCGTCATGTACCCCAGCTGCGACAGGGTGGAATAGGCCACCACGCGCTTGATGTCGTTCTGGATGATGCCCAGAAAGCCCATGAACAGCGCCGTGATCGCACCGATCACCAGCACGAAGTTCAGCGCCGCATCCGACAGCTCGAACAGCGGCGACATGCGCGCCACCATGAAGATGCCCGCGGTCACCATGGTCGCCGCGTGGATCAGGGCGGAAATGGGTGTCGGACCTTCCATCGAGTCGGGCAGCCACACGTGCAGCGGGAACTGGGCGGATTTGCCCATGGCGCCTATGAACAGGCAGATGCAGATCACGGTGACCAGCAGCCAGTCCGTCCCTGGAAAGCCCAGGCCCGCAAGCTGACCCGCCTTGCCGAACACCTCGGCGTAGTTCAGGCTGCCGGCGTAGGCGGCGATCAGACCGATGCCGAGGATGAAGCCGAAGTCGCCCACGCGGTTGACCAGGAAGGCCTTCAGGTTGGCGAAGATGGCCGTCGGCCGGTTGAACCAGAAGCCGATCAGCAGATAGGACACCAGGCCCACGGCTTCCCAGCCGAAGAACAGTTGCAGGAAGTTGTTGCTCATCACGAGCATCAACATCGAGAACGTGAACAGCGAGATGTACGAGAAGAAGCGGTTGTAGCCATCGTCGTCGGCCATGTAGCCGATGGTGTAGATGTGCACCATCAGTGACACGAAGGTCACCACGCACATCATGGTGGCGGTCAGGCTGTCGATCAGGAAGCCGACTTCCATCTTCAGTCCGCCCACCACCATCCACTCGTAGAGGGTGCCTTCGAAGCGTGCACCGGCGATCACGCTTTGCAGGGTCAGCGCCGACAGCACGAACGCGATCAGCACCCCGAGGATGGTGACCGTGTGCGAGGCCGTGCGGCCGATGCGGTTGCCGCCGAACGCGGTACCCAGGATGCCCGCGATCAGCGAACCCGCCAGGGGCGCCAGCGGCACCGCCAGCAGTGTGGCTGCAGAAAGGGTCTGACTCATGACTCTGTTAACCCTTCAACGAATTGATTTCGTCCACGTTGATGCTGGACTTGGCGCGGAACAGCAGCATCAGGATCGCCAGGCCAATGGCCGCTTCGGCCGCCGCCACGGTCAGGATGAAGAACACGAACACCTGACCGTGCATATCGCCCAGGTAATGCGAAAACGCCACGAAATTCATGTTGATGGCCAGCAGCATCAGTTCGATGGCCATGAGCAGCACGATGATGTTCTTGCGGTTGAGAAAGATCCCCACCACGGCAAGAGAAAACAGGATGGCGCCCAGCGTCAGAAAGTGGGCCAGCGTCAGCGTCATGGTTTGACCTCCTCCACGAGGGCCGCGGCGGGCGGCTCGACCGGCAGCGGCGCCTGCGTGGGCGCCAGCTTGAGCACCTGCAGGCGGTCGCTCGCCTTGACCCTGACCTGCAGGCTGGGATCGACCTTCTTGGTGTCCTTGCGCTCACGCAGGGTCAACGCGATGGCCGCCACCATGGCGATCAGCAACAGGACCGCGGCGATTTCCACCGGATACAGGTACTTGGTGTAGAGCAGCGTACCCAGCACCTTGGTGTTGGAGTACTGCACCACCTGCCCCGCGGCATTGGTCATGGTCTCGGGCACCTGGGGCGCTTCGCTGAGGCGGAAGCCACCGAACAGCACCACCGCCATTTCGAGCGTGATCAAGGCACCGATCGCCAGCGCCAGCGGCACATGGCGCCAGAAGCCCTGCCGCACGGTGTCGATGTGGATGTCCAGCATCATCACCACGAACAGGAACAACACCATCACCGCGCCCAGGTAGACCAACACCAGCGCGATGCCGAGGAACTCCGCCTTCAGCAGCAGCCAGATGCCGGCCGCCTGCGAGAAGGTGAGCATCAGGTACAGCACCGCGTGCACCGGGTTGCGCGCGGTGATCACCCGGAATGCCGAAAACAGCATCACCAGGGCGAACACGTAGAAAAAGCCGGTCTTGACGTCCATGGGTCTTGTCTAGTGGTGGGCCAGCCAGCGCGGGTCAGCGGTACCTGGCATCTGCCGCCTTGGCGGCGGCGATTTCAGATTCGTAGCGATCGCCCACGGCCAGCAGCATGTCCTTGGTGAAATACAGGTCACCCCGCTTCTCGCCGTGGTACTCGAGGATGTGGGTCTCGACGATCGAGTCGACCGGACAGCTCTCTTCGCAGAAGCCGCAGAAGATGCACTTGGTCAGATCGATGTCGTAGCGGGTGGTGCGACGCGAACCGTCGGCGCGCTCGCCGGCCTCGATGGTGATGGCCATGGCCGGGCATACGGCCTCGCACAGCTTGCAGGCGATGCAGCGCTCTTCGCCGTTGTCGTAGCGGCGCAGCGCATGCAGGCCGCGAAAGCGCGGCGACAGCGGGGTTTTTTCCTCGGGGTACTGGATGGTGACCTTGCGCCGGAAGGCGTAGCGCCCGGTCAGGGCCATGCCCTTGAACAATTCCACGAGCACGAAGCTCTTGAGGAAATCGCGGAGCGAAAACGGTGAAGCAGTGACGGAAGCCATGACGAACCCTGCGGTCAGTGCCAGATGTTCCAGGGGCTGTGCATCCACAGGCCCACGACGATCAGCCAGATGAGCGTCACCGGGATGAAGATCTTCCAGCCCAGGCGCATGATCTGGTCGTAGCGGTAACGTGGGAAGGTGGCACGGATCCAGATGAACATCGACACCACGATGAAGGTCTTGATGCCCAGCCAGATCCATCCCGGAATGAAGTCCAGCGCACCGATCGGAGGCAACCAGCCGCCCAGGAACATCAACACGGCGAGGATCGACACCAGCCACATGCTGGCGTACTCGGCCAGGAAGAAGGTGGCAAAGCCCATGCCGGAATACTCGACCATGTGCCCGGCCACGATCTCGGCCTCACCCTCGGCCATGTCGAACGGATGGCGGTTGACCTCGGCCACCACCGAGATCAGGTAGACCATGAAGATCGGCAACAGCGGCAGCCAGTTCCAGGACAGGAAGCCGAGGCCCTTGTCGGCCGCCATGCCCTTGGCCTGCCCCATCACGATGTCGGTCAGGTTCATGCTGCCCGACACCATCAGCACCACCAGGAAGCAGAAGCCCAGCGCGATCTCGTAGCTGACCATCTGCGCCGATGCGCGCAGGGCACCCAGGATCGGGTACTTGGAGTTGGAAGCCCAGCCGGCGATGATGACGCCATAGACCTCGATCGACGTGATCGCCAGCACCAGCAGCAGACCGGCATTGATGTTGGCCAGCGCAGCCTCGGGGCCGAACGGGATTACCACCCAGGCGGCCAGCGCCGGCATGATGGCCATGACGGGACCGATGAAGAACAGCCCCTTGGCCGCTGCCGTGGGACGAATGATTTCCTTGGTCAGCAGCTTGACGGCGTCGGCGATGGGTTGCAGCAAGCCGGCCGGACCGACCCGATTGGGCCCCAGACGCGCCTGCATGAAACCCAGCAGCCGCCGCTCCCACAGGGTCAGGTACGCCACCGCGCCCATCAGCGGCAGCAGCAGCACGACGATCTTGATCAGGCTCCAGACCACCGGCCAGGCGATGCCGCTCCACCAGCTGCCGGCAAACAGGTGCAGGCCGACGTTGTAGATGGCGTCGATCATGCGCTTGCTCCTTCCAGGGCGTCGGCGGTCTGCTGCAGCGACGGCGCCCGGCGCACGATGCCGTCGAGCTGGTAGATGCCCACAGGGGGAACGTGCACAGCGCCCGCGCGGATCTGGATTGCGGCCGTCGTGCGGTTGCTCAGGCGTGCGGCCGGCACGAACTCGGACACGCTGCCGCCCAGCGCATGGGCCAGCACCTCCTGCGAGGTCTCGAAGGCCGGTTGCACCACCTGCAGCAGGTCGGCCAGCACGCGCAGCACCTTCCAGCCCGGGCGCGTATCGCCCAGCGGCCGCACCACGGCATGGAAGCTCTGCACCCTGCCCTCGGCATTGATGAAGGTGCCCGAGGTTTCGGTGAACGGGGCGATCGGCAGCAGCACGTCGCTGATGTCCAGGTTGGCCTTGAACGGACTGAGCGTGACCACCAGGCCGCAGCCCTGCCGCTGCAGGGGCGCCGAATCGGCGCCTGGCTCGCAGGCCAGCAGCAGCAGCGCGTCCACATCGCCCGCCAGCATCCGGGCGGCGTTCAGGCCGCCCTTGCCCGGTACGGCGTGCACCACCTGTGCGCCCACCGTGTTGGCCGCCTCGGTGAGCCAACCCACGGTGGCGCCGGTCTGCTCGCCGATCCATTGGCACAAGGCCAGCAACACCGAAGCCTGAGCGTGGTGTGCCGCCGCATTGCCCAGCAAGATCGCCTTGCGCTCACCCGACTGCAGGCTGCCGGCCAGCGCGCGGGCCGAATCGGTGGCCTGACCAGCCACCGGGGCGGGCACGCCCTTGTCGGCCGCCAGCACCGTCGCCACATCGGCCAGGGCCTGCGCCCAGTCGCCCGCTTCGACCGCCTGCACGGCGCGCAGCGGCATGGCCCAGGCCGTGTCGGTCTTCAACAATGCTCTTGAAGTGATAGCTGCCACCGCACAGCCATGGCGGGCTGCCTGCCGAATTCTTTGCGCGAACAGCGGATGGTCCTTGCGCAGGTTCGACCCCACCACCAGCACCGATTGCAACTCGGACAGGGAGGCGACCGAAGTACCCAGCCAGCGCACCCCCTCGGGCGCGGGGAATTCGCTGTGGCGCAGGCGATGGTCGATGTTTTCGCTGCCCAGCCCGCGCACCAGCGAAGCCGCCAGATGCAGTTCTTCAAGCGTGCTGTGCGGACTGACCAGGGCACCGATGCGGCCCGCGCCGTGGCTGGCACGGATCTCGCTCAAGCCGTTGGCCACGTGCTCCAGCGCGGTCTGCCAGTCGACCTCCCGCCACACGCCGTCCTGCTTGAGCATGGGCTTGGTCAAGCGTTGCTCGCCGTTCAGCGCTTCGTAGGAGAAGCGGTCGCGATCGGCGATCCAGCATTCGTTGACGGCCTCGTTCTCGAGGGGAACGACGCGCATCACCTGATGGTTCTTGACTTGCACCACCAGGTTGGCGCCGGTCGAGTCGTGCGGGCTGATGCTCTTGCGGCGCGACAGCTCCCAGGTACGGGCACTGAAGCGAAACGGTTTGCTGGTGAGTGCGCCTACCGGACAGATATCGATCATGTTGCCCGACAGTTCGGAATCGACCGACTGCCCGACGAAGGTCTCGATCTCGGAGTGTTCGCCCCGGTTGGACATGCCCAATTCCATCGCGCCGGCGATCTCCTGGCCGAAGCGGACGCAGCGGGTGCAGTGAATGCAGCGCGTCATCTCCTTCATGGAAATGAGCGGCCCGACATTCTTGGGCGCGACCACGCGCTTTTCGTCGCCGTAGCGCGAGCCGGAGGCCCCATAGCCGACCGCCAGGTCCTGCAGCTGGCATTCGCCGCCCTGGTCGCAGATCGGGCAGTCGAGCGGGTGATTGATGAGCAGGAACTCCATCACCGACTTCTGCGCCTTGATCGCCTTGTCGCTCTTGGTACGCACCACCATGCCCTGCGTCACGGGGGTGGCGCAAGCCGGCATGGGCTTGGGAGCCTTTTCGACGTCCACCAGGCACATGCGGCAGTTGGCGGCAATGGACAGCTTCTTGTGATAGCAGAAGTGCGGGATGTATATGTCCGCCTTCTCGGCCGCATGCATCACCATGCTGCCTTCAGGCACCTCGACCTTCTTGCCGTCTATTTCGAGTTCAACCATGGGCTTGTCCGATTCGGTTCGCTTCAGCTCGTCAGCGTCTGTGCGGCGTCGATCTTGGCCGCGAATTCGTGCCGGAAATGCTTGATCATGGCGCGCACCGGCATCGCCGCGGCGTCGCCCAGCGCGCAGATGGTGCGGCCCATGATGTTCTCGGCCACGTTGTCGAGCTTGTCCAGGTCTTCGGCGCGCCCCTGACCCTCCTGGATGCGATCGACCATGCGCCACAGCCAGCCGGTGCCTTCGCGACACGGCGTGCACTGACCGCACGATTCGTGCATGTAGAAGTACGACAGGCGGCGCAGGGTTTCGACCATGTCGCGCGACTCGTCCATCACGATCACGGCACCCGAGCCCAGCATGGAGCCGGCCTTGGCGATGGAGTCGTAGTCCATCGTGCATTGCATGATGATGTCGGCCGGCAGCACCGGCGAGGACGAGCCGCCCGGGATGACCGCCTTCAGCGTCTTGCCGCCGCGCACGCCACCGGCCAGTTCGAGCAGCTTGGCAAACGGCGTGCCGAGCGGAATTTCGTAGTTGCCGGGGCGCGCCACGTCGCCCTGGATGGAGAAGATCTTGGTGCCGCCGTTGTTGGGTTTGCCGCACTCCAGGTAGGCCTGACCGCCGTGGCGAATGATCCAGGGCGTGGCCGCAAAGGTTTCCGTGTTGTTGATGGTGGTCGGCTTGCCGTACAGGCCGAAACTGGCCGGGAACGGCGGCTTGAAGCGCGGCTGACCCTTCTTGCCCTCGAGCGACTCCAGCAGCGCGGTTTCCTCGCCGCAGATGTAGGCACCGAAGCCGTGGTGCGCGTGCAACTGGAAATCGAAGCCGCTGCCCATGATGCCCTGGCCCAGGTAGCCGGCCTCGCGTGCCTGCTCGATGGCGGCTTCAAAGCGTTCGTAGACCCGGAAGATCTCGCCGTGGATGTAGTTGTAGCCCACGCTGGCACCCATGGCGTAGGCGGCGATCGCCATGCCCTCGATCACCGCATGCGGGTTGTGCATCAGGATGTCGCGGTCCTTGAAGGTACCCGGTTCGCCCTCGTCGGAGTTGCACACCAGGTACTTTTGGCCCGGGAAGTTGCGCGGCATGAAGCTCCACTTGAGGCCGGTCGGGAACCCCGCGCCGCCGCGGCCACGCAGGCTCGACGCCTTCAGCTCGGCGATCACCTCGTCCTGCGTCATGCCGGGCCCACCGTCCTGGCCCAGCACCTTGCGCAGCGCCTGGTAGCCGCCGCGTGCTTCGTAGTCCTTCAGGCCCCAGTTGGTGCCGTCCAGCCCGGCATAAATCTGTGGATGGATGTGGCGACCGTGGAAGCAGGTCTCCAGGCCCCTGGCCTGGAACTGCGCGAGGATGTCTTGCACACGAGCCATGAATCAGTCCTCCGCGTGGCGCAGGCCATTGACCAGCTGATCCAGCTTGTCGTTGGACATGAAGCTGCACATGTGGCGGTCGTTGACCAGCATCACCGGCGCGTCACCACAGGCACCCAGGCACTCGCAGGCCTGCACCGTGAACAGGCCATCGGCGGTGGTTTCACCCGGCTGCACGCCGAGCGTCTCGCACAGGTGCTCCAGCGCCTGCGGCCCGCCGGCGAACATGCACGGCGCATTGGTGCACACGTTCAGCTTGAAGCGGCCGACCGGCTGCTGGTTGTACATGTTGTAGAAGGTCGTGACCTCATGCACCGCCATCACCGGCATGCCCAGGTAGGCCGCCACCGCCCGTTCGCTGTCGGGGCTGACCCAGCCCTGCTCCTGCTGCACGATGGCCAGGCAGGCCATCACGGCCGACTGCTTCTGGTCGGCAGGGTACTTGGCGACCTCGCGCGCAAAACGCGCCAGCGTGGCTTGCGAAAACGGTGTCGCAGTGGAAGGGGCAACTGCACTGCTCATCGATCGATCTCTCCAAACACGACGTCCATCGTCCCGATGATGGCCACGGCGTCGGCCAGCATGTGACCCTTGGTCAGCTCATCGAACGCGGACAGATGGGCAAAACCGGGCGCTCGGATCTTCATCCGATAGGGCTTGTTGGCGCCATCGCTGATGAGGTAGATGCCGAACTCGCCCTTGGGGTGTTCGACCGCCGCGTAGGCTTCGCCCTCCGGCACGTGCATGCCTTCGGAAAACAGCTTGAAGTGGTGGATCAGGTCCTCCATGCCCGACTTCATGCGTTCCCGCGGCGGCGGCGCCACCTTGTGGTTGTCCACGATCACCGGACCAGGGTTGGCACGCAGCCAGTCGACACACTGTTTGATGATGCGGTTGGATTCGCGCATTTCCTGCACGCGCACCAGGTAGCGGTCGTAGCTGTCGCCCGTCTTGCCCACCGGGATGTCGAAATCCAGGGCAGCGTAGACGTCGTAGGGCTGCGTCTTGCGCAGGTCCCACGCGATGCCGGAGCCGCGCAGCATGGGGCCGGTCAGGCTCAGGTTGAGTGCGCGCTCGGGCGTCACCACGCCGATGCCCACGGTGCGCTGCTTCCAGATGCGGTTGTCGGTGAGCAGCGTCTCGTATTCGTCCATCAGGACCGGGAAACGCTTGGTGAAGTCGTCGATGAAGTCCAGCAGCGAACCCTGGCGGTTGGCGTTGATCGCGTCCAGCGACTTGCTGCTGCGGATCTTGCTGGACTTGTACAGCGCCATGCTGTCGGGCAGGTCACGGTACACGCCACCGGGGCGGAAATACGCCGCGTGCATGCGCGCGCCCGACACCGCTTCGTACATGTCGAACAGGTCCTCCCGCTCACGGAAGGTGTAGAGCAGCATGGTCGAGGCGCCGCAGTCGTGGCCGTGCGAACCCAGCCACATCAGGTGGTTGAGCAGGCGCGTGATCTCGGCGAACATGACGCGGATGTACTGCGCCCGGATCGGCACTTCGATGCCGAGCAGCTTTTCGATCGCCAGACAGTAGGCGTGCTCGTTGCACATCATGGACACGTAGTCGAGACGGTCCATGTAGGGCAGCGACTGGATGTAGGTCTTGTGCTCGGCCAGCTTCTCGGTGGCGCGGTGCAACAGCCCGATGTGCGGGTCGGCACGGTGGATCACCTCGCCGTCCATCTCCAGCACCAGACGCAGTACGCCGTGCGCCGCCGGGTGCTGCGGCCCGAAGTTGAGGGTGTAGTTCTTGATGTCCGCCATGATGGTCAGTGCAGGCCGCCGTAGTTGTCTTCGCGGATCACGCGCGGCGTGATTTCGCGCGGCTCGATCGTCACCGGCTCGTAGATCACGCGCTGGCGCTCGGCGTCGTAGCGCATCTCGACATGACCGGTCAGCGGGAAATCCTTGCGGAACGGATGACCGATGAAGCCATAGTCGGTCAGGATGCGACGCAGGTCGGCGTGCCCCTCGAACACGATGCCGTAGAGGTCGAAGGCCTCGCGCTCGAACCAGTCGGCCCCGCTCCAGAGGTCGGTGACCGAGCGGATGACCGGGAATTCATCGTCGGTGCAGAACACACGCACACGCAGGCGCTGGTTCAGACTGACCGACAGCAGATGCACGACGACGGCAAAGCGCGGGCCTTCCCAACGGCCATCGCCATAGGTGGAGTAATCCACCCCGCACAGGTCGATCAACTGTTCGAAACGGCACCCGGCGGCGTCGCGCAACAGGCGCATCACCTGGTGGTATTCGCCCGCCGACACACTGACCGTGACCTCACCTCGGGCCACGTCGATGTGCTGCACCAGCTCGCCCAGCGCGCTGGCCACGGTGTCGTTCAGAACTTCAGGGGCAATGGCGTGCTTGGTCATGCTCATACCCGCGCGATGGTGTGGGTGCGGCGCACCTTCTGCTGCAGCTGGATGATCCCGTACAGCAGCGCCTCTGCCGTCGGGGGGCAGCCCGGAACGTAGACGTCCACCGGCACCACGCGGTCGCAGCCGCGCACCACGGAATAGCTGTAGTGGTAATAGCCGCCACCGTTGGCGCAGGAGCCCATGCTGAGCACCCAGCGCGGCTCGGCCATCTGGTCATACACCTTGCGCAGTGCCGGCGCCATCTTGTTGCACAGAGTGCCGGCAACGATCATCAGGTCGGACTGGCGCGGACTGGCGCGAAACACTTCGGCGCCAAACCGGGCAATGTCATAGCGCGATGCGGCGGCGTGCATCATCTCCACCGCGCAACAGGCCAGACCGAAAGTCACCGGCCAGATGGAGCCCGTCTTGGCCCAGTTCACCGCCGCGTCCACGCCGGTGAGCAAGAAGCCCTTTTGCTGAAACTCTGAATTCATGTGCGGATGTCCTGTCATGGCGCGCGCCGGGCGCGCGGCTCACTCCCAATCGAGCGCGCCCTTCTTCCACTCGTAGACGAAGCCGACCACCAAGATGGCCAGAAAGATGAGCACGGCAACAAACCCGACCAGGCCCACCTCACGCAGCGACACCGCCCAGGGAAAGAGGAACGCGATCTCGAGGTCGAACAGGATGAAAAGGATCGCCACCAGGTAGTAGCGCACGTCGAACTTCATGCGCGCGTCCTCGAAGGCTTCGAAGCCGCATTCGTAGGGCGAGTTCTTGGCCGCATCGGCCTTGTGCGGCTTGAGGAAGTTGCCCATGCCCAGCAGGAGAGCCCCGACAGCCAGACCCACCAGGATGAACAGCAGGACGGGGAGATACTGAGCGAGATTCATCGGGCTTCTTCGTCTGGGTGAACCACGGACCTGGGACACCCGCGGTTCGTTGTCGTTCTGGTGCCGTCGGCGAGACTCGAACTCGCACAGCTTTCGCCACTACCCCCTCAAGATAGCGTGTCTACCAATTTCACCACGACGGCATTGGGTGGCTCTTGCGCGACGTCAGCGTGAACGCCTTCGCACTCGCAGGAGCAGCTAAGAGTTTACCCTGAAAACCGGCCGTTACAGAGAGGAAACGGTCGATTTTTCAAGGGCTGACGAGCCCCTTACTGGCCCGGAATCTGACCCGCTCCGCTGGCGGCCGGTGCCGCCGGTGTGGCGGGCCTGGACGGCTCGGTGGCCGGTGCCGGCGTGCCGCCGGACGGGATGGCGTCGGCCGCGGTGGCGGGCGCCGCCGCCGAGGCACCGGCGGCCGGCGCCGTGACCGCGGCACGGTCCAGCACGCTGCCACTGTCGGCCGGCGCGCTGCGCACGCTGAAGCCGAAATACGCCAGCGCCAGGGTGCAGACGAAGAACACCGTGGCCAGCACCGCTGTGGTGCGCGACAGGAAGTTGGCGCCGCCGGTGGCCCCGAACAGGCTGCCCGAGGCGCCGCTGCCGAAGGCCGTGCCCATGTCGGCACCCTTGCCATGCTGCACCAGGATCAGACCGATCATCGCCAGTGCCGACAGCAGCTGCACCACCAGGATCAGGTTCAAGACGACATTCATTCCAGTTACTCCAAAATCAATAGCATGTGGCGCACGCCCGTCATGCGGCGGCGGCCACGATGGTCAGGAAATCCGGGGCCTTGAGGGCGGCGCCCCCGATCAGCCCGCCGTCGATGTCGGGCTGCGCCAGCAGCTCGGCGGCGTTGCCCGCGTTCATGCTGCCCCCGTAGAGGATGCGCACGTGTTCGGCCTGGGCACCGGCGGCGCGCAGTTGCGCACGCAGCACCGCATGCACGCTCTGCGCCTGCGCCGGCGTGGCGGTCTGGCCGGTACCGATGGCCCACACGGGTTCATAGGCGACCACGGTTTCATTGATGGCGTGACCGTTGAGATGGAGCACCGCCGACAGCTGGCGCTTGACGATGAATTCGGTCAGGCCCTCTTCGCGCTCGCGCAGCGTCTCGCCGACGCAGACGATGGGCGTGATGCCGGCCGCCAGCGCACGCCTGACCTTGAGCGCCACCTGCAGGTCGGTCTCGCCCTGGTGCTGGCGCCGTTCGCTGTGGCCCACGATGGCGTAGCGCACGCCGAAGTCTTTCAGCATGGTGGCCGAGACGTCACCGGTGAAGGCACCGCCTTCGTGCTGCGACAGGTCCTGCGCGCCCAGCGCAATCGCCGTCTGGCCCGCCAGCAGTTGCTGCAGCTGCCCCAGATAGACCGAGGGCGGGCACACGGCGACGTCGCACGCCGGCTGGCCGACACCCTGGCGCAGCGCCTGCACCAGCGCCTGGTTGGCCGCCAGACTGCCGTTCATCTTCCAGTTGCCGGCAACGAGTTTCTTTCTTTCGCTCATGGTTGGCTCCAGGTCAGCACAAGCTTGCCGATCAGCTGACCGCTTTCCATCAGGGCATGGGCCCGGGCAGCGCCGCTGGGCAGGCCATCGCCCGCCTCCAGCGCCGGCCATACCTGGTGAATCACCGGCCTGACACGCCCCTGCTCCAGCCACGGCCAGACGCGCTGGCGCAGGGCCTGCGCAATGGCGGCCTTGAACGCGACCGGGCGTGGCCGCAGGGTGGAGCCGGTGATCGTCAGGCGCCGGCGCAACACCAGACCGGCGTTGAACTGGCTGCGCGTGCCGCCCTGCACGGCGATGATGACCAGGCGACCGTCTTCGGCCAGGCATTCGACCTCGCGCTGCACGTAGTCGCCCGCCACCATGTCGAGGATGACGTCGACGCCGCGCCCGCCGGTGAGCTGCAGCGCCTGCTGCGCGAAGTCCTGCGTGCGGTGGTTGATGGCGTGGTCGGCGCCCAGGCGGAGTGCGGCGGCACACTTGTCGTCCGAACCGGCGGTGACGATCACGGTGGCGCCCGCAGCCTTGGCCAGCTGGATGGCGGTGACGCCGATGCCACTGGTGCCGCCCTGCACCAGCAGGGTTTCGCCGGCCTGCAGGCGCCCGCGGTCGAACACGTTGCTCCAGACAGTGAAAAAGGTTTCCGGCAGCGCCGCCGCCTCGACGTCGGAGCAGCCCGCAGGCACCGGCAGGCACTGCGCCACCGGGGCCACGCAAACCTCGGCATAGCCGCCACCGGCCACCAGCGCGCACACGCGCTGGCCGAGCTGCAAGCCGGCCGCAGACAGCGCAGCGGCGTCGCCGGACTCGATCACCCCGGCCACTTCCAGCCCGGGCAGGTCGGACGCACCGGGCGGCGCCGGGTAGTGGCCGGCACGCTGCAGCACGTCCGGGCGATTGACGCCCGAGGCGCTGACGCGGATCCGCAGCTCACCCGGGCCGGCCTGCGGCAGCGGGCGCTCGGCCGGCACCAGCACGGCCGGCTCGCCGGGTTCGCGGATCTCGATGCATTTCATGGCCAGATAGGGCTCCAGCGCTCGTCCGTACTGCGCCAAAAGCTATGCTTTATATAGCAATCAGATCTGCGGCGACGGCAGCTCGGGGGCGGCCTCAGGTGCGCCGGCGGCGGGTGCCGGACGCTCTTCGCGCTCACCGCGATCCTCACGCGGCGCACGCTCCCTGCGCTCGCCACGCTCACCGCGCGGGGGACGATCGCCGCGCGGCGGACGCTCGTCGCTGCCTTCCAGATGCGCCGGGCGCTCCAGCAGCGCCTTCATCGACAGCTTGATGCGGCCCTTGTCGTCGGTCTCCAGCACCTTGACCTTGACCACCTGGCCTTCCTGCAGGTAGTCGCTGACCTTTTCGACGCGCTCGTGGGCGATCTGGCTGATGTGCAGCAGGCCGTCCTTGCCGGGCAGGATGTTGACCAGGGCGCCGAACTCCAGCAGCTTGGTGACCGGGCCTTCGTAGACCTTGCCCACTTCGGCCTCGGCGGTGATCTCCTCGATGCGGCGCCGGGCGTGGTCGGCCTTGGCGGCGTCGGTGCTGGCGATGGTGATGGTGCCGTCCTCGGCGATGTCGATGGTGGTGCCGGTTTCTTCGGTCAGGGCGCGGATGGTGGCGCCGCCCTTGCCGATCACGTCGCGGATCTTCTCGGGGTTGATCTTCATCGTGTAGAGCTTGGGCGCGTAGCTCGAGATCTCGGTGCGCGCCTGGCCCATGGCCTCCTGCATCTTGCCCAGGATGTGCATGCGCGCTTCCTTGGCCTGCGCCAGCGCCACCTGCATGATCTCCTTGGTGATGCCCTGGATCTTGATGTCCATCTGCAGCGCGGTGATGCCGGCGGTGGTGCCGGCCACCTTGAAGTCCATGTCGCCCAGGTGGTCCTCGTCGCCCAGGATGTCGGTGAGCACGGCGAACTTGTTGTCTTCCTTGATCAGGCCCATGGCGATGCCGGCCACGTGCGCCTTCATGGGTACGCCGGCGTCCATCAGCGACAGGCAGCCACCGCACACCGAGGCCATCGAGCTGGAGCCGTTGGATTCGGTGATCTCGCTCACCACGCGGATGGTGTAGGGGAACTCATCCTTGGCTGGCAGCAGCGGGATCAGTGCGCGCTTGGCCAGGCGACCGTGGCCGACCTCGCGGCGCTTGGTCGAGCCCATGCGACCCACCTCGCCCGTGGCAAACGGCGGCATGTTGTAGTGAAACAGGAAGCGGTCCTCGAACTCGCCGGCCAGCGCGTCGATGCGCTGCGCGTCGCGCTCGGTGCCCAGCGTGGTCACCACCAGGGCCTGCGTCTCGCCACGCGTGAACAGCGCCGAGCCGTGTGTGCGCGGCAGCACACTGTTGCGGATTTCGATCGGGCGCACGGTGCGCGTGTCGCGGCCGTCGATGCGCGGCTCGCCGGCCAGGATCTGGCCGCGCACGATGCGCGCCTCGATCTCGAACAGCAGGTTGTCGAGCTTGACCGGGTCGAACGCCACGCCCTGCTCGGTCAGCGCGGCCTTGACGCCGGCATAGGCCTCGCGGCAAGCCTGGGTGCGCGCCTGCTTGCTGCGAATCTGGTAGGCGGCGCGCAGCGGGCCCTCGGCGGCGGCGTTGACCTGGGCGATGAAGGCTTGGTCCTTGGCTTCCGGCACCCAGGTGCCGTTGTCGGCCCACAGCGGCTTGCCGGCTTCGCGCACCAGCTCGTGAATGGCGTTGATGGCGATCTGGCCCTGCTGGTGACCGAACACCACGGCGCCCAGCATCACGTCCTCGGACAGTTGATCGGCTTCGCTTTCCACCATCAGCACGGCGGCCTCGGTGCCAGCCACCACCAGGTCGAGCTGGCTGCTCTTGCGCGCCGTCGGACCCGGGTTGAGCACGTATTCGCCGTTGATGTAACCGACCCGCGCGGCACCGATCGGGCCGTTGAACGGGATGCCGCTGATCGACAGCGCAGCGCTGACGCCGATCATGGCCGCGATGTCGGCATCCACCTCGGGGTTGAGCGAGACGGTGTGGATCACCACATGCACTTCGTTGAAGAAACCTTCGGGGAACAGCGGGCGGATCGGGCGGTCGATCAGGCGGGACGTCAGCGTCTCCAGCTCGCTCGGCTTGGCCTCGCGCTTGAAGAAGCTGCCCGGGATCTTGCCGGCGGCGTAGGTCTTTTCGATGTAGTCGACCGTCAGCGGGAAGAAGTCCTGCCCCGGCTTGGCGCTCTTGCTGGCAGCCACGGTGGCCAGAATCACGGTGCCGTCGATGTCGACCAGCACGGCACCGGTGGCCTGGCGGGCGATCTCGCCGGTTTCCATCACCACCGTCTTGTCGCCCCACTGAAACGACTTGGTGATCTTGTTGAACATGCTCATGATTGCTCCTATATTGATAGCTGTTTGCGCTTGCTGCACAAACGTTGGAGCCGGATTTGTTTCAGAACACGATGCCATTCCAGAACCTGCCGGTGAAGGACGAAAGGTCGTGGAATGACACAGCTTCAGCTTCTGAAAACCCCGCGCTCCGGGTTGAAAAAAGACAAAAACGCCTGAGCCCTGGGAGGCGTCAGGCGTTTGCGCTCATCACGGGCTTACTTGCGCAGACCCAGCTTGGCGATCAGGGCCAGGTAGCGGTCGGCGTCCTTGGCCTTCAGGTAGTCCAGCAGCTTGCGACGGCGGCTGACCATGCGCAGCAGGCCGCGGCGGCCGTGGTGGTCCTTGGCGTGTTCCTTGAAGTGCGGCGTCAGCTCGTTGATGCGCGCCGTCAGCAGCGCCACCTGAACTTCGGGGCTGCCGGTGTCATTGGCGGCGCGCGCGTTGTCTTTGACCACGGCGGCCTTGTTCTCCTTGGAGATCATCTCAATGTCCTCGTTCCAAAGGGTTTGACTTGCGTGGCGCACCGGAACTGCACGCCACGTGCGCTCTGCAACACGCAAAGCCTTGAAATTATAGCGCGGTCAGCACCCTGCCCGCACCCTACTGGTACCGGCGACTCAGTTGCCGGGCTGGCGGTCGACGCGGTACACCTTGCCCGGACTCATCTTGGCGCTCCAGGGCAGGCCACTGTTTTGCCAGCCGTTCTGGATGCGCAGGCCGGCCTGCGGCCCGTCCTTGAGCGCCGCGCCCTGAAAGCCGTTGATCACGTAGCGCGCGTTCGGCAGGCCGTTTTCGCGCAGCAGACGCGCGCTGGGCTCACCGCGCTCACTGCCCGAGCGGCACAGGGTGATGACCTCGGCATCCATGCCCATGCCGCGGCGCGCCAGCTCGGCCTTGATCTGCGCCACGAAATCGGGGTTCGGGTAGAGCCGGAATATCCCGCGCTGCTCGTCCCATTTCGAGCGGTCCACCATCATGAACGGGATGTTGGTGTGCACCACATCGGTGAAGCCAATGAACATGATTTCCACCGGGTCGCGCACGTCGACGAACAGCACACCCGGGGCATTGCTCTGCACCTTTTCATACGCCTCGCGGGCTGAAATGCCCGTCTCCACGGCCCCGGCGGACCAGCCGGCCAGCCCCAGCGCCACCGCGATCAGCAGCTTCTTCATCGCATGGACTCCACAAGTTGACGAGGGTCGTATGCTACGACTGTTTGCGCAATTACGCAAATTGTAGAATTTCGCCCGCGACCGACACCGCTGCGGGCGCGGCTCAGCCGCGCACCAGCCGCAGCGTGCGCTCTGCGCCGGGGTCCAGGCTCGGATCGTCCAGGCTGTCGCCGTCCACCACCGGGCGCGCCGGCTCGGCCAGCAGGCGCCGCACGAACGGCGGCAGGCTGAGCAGCGCCAGGTGCGTGTCGCCGCTGTAGAGCTGCAGATCGTTCAGGCCGTGGCGCGCCAGACGGGCGTCGACCTCGGCCGCCGTCAGCGCCAGCGGGTCGGCGCGGTCGGACGCCATCGCCATCGCCCACAACGTCCCGTACAGTGGCACGTACTGCAGAAACGGTCGCACCACCGGGAACACGCTGCGCAGCGACGCCAGCAGGCGCGCCATGGTCGCGCCGCGATGGATCGGCGACTGCACGTGCAGCGACAGCACCCCACCGGGCCGCAGCGCACGCCGGCAGGCACGGTAGAACTCGCAGGTGTACAGCGCCACGGCGGGGCCGAAAGGGTCGGTCAGATCAAGCACGATCTGGTCGAACCGGCTCTCGCACGACTCGATGAAGGCGCGGCCGTCACCCAGGCGCAGCTCCAGGCGAGGGTCATCCCAAGCGCCGCGATGCACGGCCGGCAGCCATGCGCGCGCCATGTCGATCACGTCACGGTCCAGCTCGGCCAGCACCACCCGCGCCATGTTCGGGTAGCGCAGCAGATGGTGCGCCGCGCCACCGTCGCCCCCGCCCACGACCAGCGCCTGGCGCGGATCGCCATGGGCGATGGCGGGCAGGTGCACCATCGGCTCGTGATAGAAGAACTCGTCGCGCTCCGAGGTCATGAAGCAACCGTCGATGCGCATGGCGCGGCCGAACAGCGGCGTGTCCACGATTTCGATGTGCTGCATGGACGAGCGGCGCTCGGCCAGCAACCCGGTGGTACGCAGATAGAAGCCGAAGTCGGGCGACAACTGCTCGACGGCGAATTGGCCGCCGGTGCCGATCGACGCGCTCATCGGCGCGCTCATGCGCGCACGACGCGGTGCAGATGCGGATCGGCCGGCTGAAAGGCCTGCATCAAGGCGTCGAACAGGCGCTCGGCCTTGGCAGAGTTGTCGTTGGTGTAGCTGCACACGTACACGTCGAGCGTGACGTAGTTGTCTTCGGGCCAGGTGTGCAGGGCCAGGTGCGACTCGGCCAGCACCACGGCCCCGGTCACGCCCTCGCCTTCACCAAAGCTGTGAAACAGGCTGCCCACCGTGGTCAGGCCGGCGTCGGCCACGGCCTGCTTGCAAAAGGCCTCCAGCGTGGCGGCGTCGGTCATCAGTCGGGTGTCGCCACGACAGCCGTACAGATCGCCAATCAGATGCAGACCGGGCGCCATGCGCGCAACCGCATGCGCGCTGCGCAGCGTGGCGCCTGAGGCAACCACGGGGGTGGGGGAATCGGTGTGAGGCAGAACGCGCATGACACATCTCCACGAGCAAGGTGGCAAACAGGGCACGCCGCCCAGCGGCAGCGGCCACGGAAACCGCTGACCAGGCCCCATCCGAAAACGGCGCGCCTGCGCGGAAACGAAAGTCCGCCCAACACGGCTGCGCTCACACCGAAGCGGGTTGCAGCACTGGGCGGAAGATGGCCCGGGCCGCCAAGGGCCCGGGTAACCTAGCAGTTTAATGCCTTTGTCGGCCGAAGGCAAACCTGCTGCACCAAAGGCTGCCCTGTTCAAGCCGACAGGTAGCGCTGCATCAGGGACCGCTGGTCGCGCAGTTCCTCGGAGCTGCCGCTCCAGGCCACCTGGCCCTTCTCGACGATGTGGTGGCGCTCAGCCAGTTCCAGCAACGGCGCCAGGTTCTTGTCGACCACCAGAATCGCCATGCCTTCGGCCTTGATCTGTCGCAGCGCAAGCCAGATCTCACGCCGCACCAGGGGCGACAACCCTTCCGTGGCCTCGTCCAGGATGAGCAACTCAGGGTTGGTCATCAGAGCACGTCCAATGGCCAGCATCTGCTGCTCGCCGCCGGACAGCTGGTTGCCGAAGTTGGACGCCCGTTCGGCCAGGCGGGGAAACAGCGCGTGCACCCGCGCCAGCGTCCAGGCATGGGACGAACCGCCGCCGCGCCCGGTGGCCACCAGGTTCTCGCGCACGGTGAGGTTGGGAAACACCTGCCGGCCTTCCGGCACCAGGCCCAGGCCGAGCCGCGCCATCGCATGGGGGGGGCGCCCCTGGACGGTGCGCCCCTTCCAGCGCACCACGCCGCCCCATGGGCGCAGAAGCCCCATGATGGTCTTGATGGTGGTGGTCTTGCCCATGCCGTTGCGCCCCAGCAAGGTGACGCATTGACCGGGTGCCACCGCCAGGCCGATGTCGAACAGCACCTGGCTCTGACCGTAGCCGGCGGCAAGGCCTTCCACCTCAAGCAGGTTCACGCCGGAATCTCCTCGTCGCCCAGATAGGCTTCCCGCACCAGTGGGTGCGCCTTGACGGTCGCAGGGTCACCGCAGCAGATGACCTTGCCGTGAAACAGCACGCTGATGCGATCGGCCAGGGCAAACACCGCCCCCATGTCGTGCTCGACCAGCAGAATGCCGTACTGCCCCTTCAGGCGCTGCAACAGAGCCACCAGTTGCGACGATTCGACCGCCCCCATGCCCGCCATGGGCTCGTCCAGCAGCAACACGCTGGGCTGCATGGCCAGAGCCATGGCCATTTCGAGCTGGCGTTGCTGACCGTAGGCGAGCGCCGCCGCATGGACATCACGCTGCGCACTCAGCCCGACCCGCTCGATCACCTCATCGGCACGCTCCACCAGTTCAGCCGTATCGCTGGCCGGTCGCCAGAAATGGAAGGCATGACCCAGGCAGCCCTGCACCGCAAGAATCACGTTTTCCAGCACGGTGAAAGCGCCGATGACCGAGGTGATCTGATAGGAGCGCCCAAGGCCCGCGCGGGCGCGCTCGGGCACGCTCAGTCCGTCGATGGACTGCCCCTGCAGCCGGATGCTGCCCTCGTCGCTGGCCACCTCTCCCACGATCTGGCCGATCAGGGTGGTCTTGCCTGCGCCATTGGGGCCGATGATGGCATGCACCTCGCCTGGCAGCACGTCCAGATCCACATGATCGGTCACCAGCAAGCCACCGTAGCGCTTGACCAGACCCCGCAGGCTCAGCAAGGGCTGCGACTGCGTCACTTCAATGCCCTCCCCTGGCTGCCGGCACGTCGGAGACGATGCCCCACAGCCCGTTCTTCAGAAACAGCACGATGACGACGATGACCGGACCCATGATGACCAGCCAGTGGTCGGTGAGCGCCTTGAGCCCCTCCTCCAGCAGCAGAAACACCAGCGCCCCTACGACCGGCCCCACCAGCGTGCCCATGCCGCCCAGCAACACCATCACGATGAGCTCGCCCGAAACCGTCCAGGCCATGTAGGCCGGCGACGCAAACGAGGTCAGGTTGGCCAGGAAATAACCCGCCAGGGCGCACAGCAGGGCCGACGCCACATAGCCCGCCAGGCGATAGCCCAGTGGCGGCGTGCCGACCGCGCGCACCCGCCTTTCATTGATCATCGTGGCGCGCAGCACCAGGCCAAAACGCGACGCCACGACGCGACGCAACAGCCACAGCGCCAGGCCCAGCGCAAGCAGCATCGACAGGTACAAGGCGGTCTTGTTCCCCGTCAGGGCGCCGAAGCGAGACAGATGGACGATGCTCAACCCCTCGTCGCCGCCATACTGCTTCAGACCTACGGCGACGAAGAACAACATCTGCGCAAACGCCAGCGTGATCATGATGAACGCAATGCCCTGGGTGCGCAGCGCAATGAGCCCCACCGGGATGGCAACCGCCACCGTGAGGGCAGCCACCAGCAGCAGATGCACCAGCCCATTGTCCAGGCCATGGTGCGAAGCGATGGCCACCACATATGCGCCGATGCCGAGGTACATGGCATGCCCGAAACTCACCATGCCTCCGTACCCCAACGCCAGATTCAGTCCCACCGCAGCCAGCGCAAACACCAGAATGCGGCCCATCAGGATCAGGACGTAGCTGTCGCCGGTCAGCCAGGCGTACAGCGGCACCAGCACGAAGAAGGCCGCCAGCAACACCGTGAGGACGGTTCGCCAGCGCGCCTTGGAAAGCCCCAGCAACGTCGGTGCCAGGCGATCCGCAGCGTGCACACCCACCGAAGACGAAACCATGTTCCGCCCCTTCAGTCCCGGAAACAGCCGCTGGGCGCGTCCGCCCGCGCCATGATCGGCGCGACCGTCAACACGCGGCGACGCCGCAGGGCGCCGCCCGCAAGGCGTGGCAGACGCCATGCTGACGGTCGGGCCGCGCACTCACCCGGCAGGTGCAGGCCAGCGAAGCAGTGAATCCCAGTGTTCATGCGGCTCTCAGGATGAGGGGAAGTGATCGAGGACCGTTGCTGGGCTCAGCGCTTCCTGACCGGAAACAGGCCATCCGGCTTGAGCGCCAGCACCACCGCCATCAGCACATAGACGGCCAGCGACGACAGCGCCGGCCCCAGCGTGTTGGCCATTTCGGGCGCCAGCGCGCCGCGCAGCAGCGCCGGCACCAGCGTGCGCCCCACGGTATCGACCACGCCGACCACCAGCGCGCCCAGGAAGGCACCACGGATCGACCCGATGCCCCCGATCACGATGACCACCAGCGTGGTGATCAGGATCGGATCACCCATGCCCGGCTGCACCGACATGATCGGGCCCACCATGGCGCCCGCCAGACCGGCCAGACCGGCGCCCAGCGCGAAGATGAATGTGTTGAGCCAGCCGATGTTCACCCCCAGTGCCGACACCATGGCGCGGTTGCTGGCACCGGCACGGATCAGCATGCCCACGCGCGTGCGCTCGATCAGCAGATACAGACACGCCGCCACGGCCAGCCCGACGACGATGATCAGCATCCGGTACACCGGGTAGTTGATGCCCAGCAAGGGCACGGAAGCCGCAAGCGATTCGGGCAGTTCCATGAACACCGGCGAGGCGCCCCAGATCATGCGCGCCAGTTCGTTGGCAAACAGCACCAGACCGAAGGTGGCCAGCACATGGTCCAGGTGGTCGCGCGGGTAGAGGGCAAACAGACCGACGCGATCGACCAGCGCGCCAAGCACGAACGCTCCACCAAAGCCCCCCAGCACCGCCAGCAGGAAGGATCCGCTGGCGTTCCAGGCGGCGGCGGCGAAGTAGGCGCCGAACATGTAGAGCGCGCCGTGCGCCAGGTTGACGAAGCTCATGATGCCGAACACCAGCGTCAGGCCGGCCGCCATCAGAAACAGCAGCACCCCGAACTGCAGGCCATTGAGCGTCTGTATCAGCAGCAGCTCAGGTGTCATGCGGCACCCGGCGATCCACGCGGGACGACATCACAGGCACGGGCTCACCTTGCCGCGCAACCGGGTTGCAGCGCCGTGCATCGGCCTGCGGGCATCGGGCCGTCACCTGCCCGCGGCACCGCCCCTGCCGGCGACGACCGCTCGCCCGCCATGCCCAGGCGCGTGCGCCGGCCCGAACGGTCAGCCCGACCCAACGCATGCACCGCATGCGGACGGTCCGCATCGGCGTCAACCCTTTCGAGCGGTGAAGGCATCAGAGCTTGCATTCGCCCACATAGGCGTCACGGTGTGCCCTGAGGGGCGTGGCGATGGTCTTGAGCGAGACCCGGCCAGCACTGTCCTTGGCGACCTCGAAGACATGGAAATCCTGGATCGGAAATCCGTTGACATCGAACTTGAAGGGCCCGCGCAGCGAGGCGTAGTCGGCCGCCCGCAGCGCCGTGCGCAGCGCCTGCTTGTCCGCCACCTTGCCGCCGGTCTTCTTGAGCGCGCTGTCGATCAGCAATGCCGAGTCGTACGCCTGTGCGGCGTACTGCGAGGGGATGCGGTTGTATTTCTTCTCGAACGCGGCGACGAAGGCCTTGCTGGTGGCGTTGTTGAAGTCAGGCCCCCAGAACGTGCCGGTGACGGCGCCCAGCGCGATCTCCTTGAGGGCCGGCAACGTGGTACCGTCCACCGTCGAGGCGGACACCAGGGGGACCTTGCCCAGCAGGCCGGCCTGCCGGTACTGCTTGATGAAGTTCACGCCCATGCCGCCGGGATAGAACACGTACACCACGTCCGGGCTGGCGGCCTGCAGCTGCGCCAGTTCGGCGGAGTAATCGGGTTGATTCAGCTGCGTGTACACCTCGCCCACCACGCTGCCCTTGTACTGGCGCTTGAAGCCGGCGATCTGGTCACGCCCCGACTGGTAGTTGGGCGCCAGCAGGTAGGCCTTCTTGTAGCCCTTGTCGTTGGCGAAGGCGCCCATGACTTCCGCCTGCTGATCGTTCTGCCAGGAGGCGAAGAAGAAACCCTTGCTGCACTGCTTGCCCGCCAGCGGCGCGGGACCGGCGTTGGAGCCAACGTAGGTCATGTCGGCGTCCGCGAGCGGTTTGGCAATGGCCATCATGACGTTGGAAAACGTCACGCCGGCAACGATATCCACCTTGTCCTTCTCGATGAACTTCTGCACGATCTGCACGCCCACATCGGGTTTGAGCTGATCGTCTTCCTTGATCAGATCGATCTTCTGGCCGCCGAGCTTGCCGCCGTTCTGCTCCAGCGCCAGCATGAAGCCGTCGTACATGTCCTGACCCAGCGCGGCGGCGCTGCCCGACATGGTGGCCATGAACCCGATCTTCACGTCGGCCAGGGCGTGGCTCGCCAGCATGGACAGTGCCGCGGCTGCAATCACGTTGCGCACAGTGGATTTCATCTGTTGTCTCCAGTTGTTGTTTGACGGTTGAAATATAGCGTGTGCCGCTCACCCCTCGGGCAGGGCGAAGAAGCGGCGCGCGTTGTCGCTCAGGATCTGCGCGCGCTGGCTGCCCGACAGGAAGTCGACCCCACGCACCAGCGACCCGACCTGCTGCTCGCCCAGCGGGAACGGGTAGTCCGAGCCGAGCATGACGTTGTCCACCCCCATCACGTCGATCAACAGGTGCAAGGCCCGCGGGTCGAACACGATGGCGTCGGTATGCAGGCGGCGCGCGTACTCGGACGGCGGGCGCGGGCAATCCTTGCGCACGATGTCGCGCTGCCGCCAGGCGTTGTCGGCGCGGCCCAGCAGATAGGCAAAACTGCCGCCACCGTGGGCAAAGCAGATACGCAGGGATGTCGGAATGCGCTCCAGCGCGCCGGAGAGGATCAGCGACATCATGCCCAGCTGTGTCTCGGCGGCCATCGACACCAGCCAGGGCAGCATCCATTGCTTCATGCGCCCGGGCCCGCCCATCATGTCCCAGGGGTGGACAAGCACCGGAATGCGGTGGTCCGCGCAGTGAATCAGGAAGTCGACCAGGTCGGGGTGGTCCAGGTCCTTGTCGCCCACGTGGTTGCCGATCTGCACACCCACGCAACCGGCGGCCATGGCCCGGCTGGCTTCCGCGCACGCCCGTGCGGTGTCCTGCAGCGGCACCTGGGCCAACGCCTTCAGCCGTGTCGGGTGACGGGCGCAGAACGACAGCGCCTTGTCGTTCATCTGCGCCGCCCAGTCAGCGGCACGCCCGGCCTCCCAGGCGTAGCCGAACATGATCGGCGTGGCGCACACGAGCTGCAGCGCAATGCCCTGGGCGTCCAGTTCGGCGACGCGGAAATCCGCGTCCCACAACGCCCGATAGACGGGTCGGAACTCGCGCTCGCCCACCATGATCTGGCCGGTTTCGCCACCGGCGTCGATGCGCAGCCAGGGCGCCCGCTCGCGCTCCACCGCGGCGGCTTCCTGCTGGCCGATCTGCGGCAGGAAATGCGCATGGATATCGATCATCGACAAGGCGCCGCTCATGCGTGGGCCTCACGGATGGCGTGCCACGCGGCGTAGTCCTTGCCAGGGTGCACGGTGCCGCAGTGCGGACAGGTGCGTTCGGCGTCGCTCAGGGCGTAGAACTTCTGGTAGGTGGCCGGCAGGTCGGCCACCAGATCTTTCAGCTCCATCGAGGCTCCCCAGACCAGAGCCGCACATCGGGGGCAGTACCAGTTGAGCGTGTCGATGGCGCCCTGGGGTCGCTTGAGCTCGACCAGAAAGCACAGGCCATGGGGGTCGGGGCGCTGCGGCGAGTGCTGCAGATGCGGCTCCATCAGCCAGACGTCGCCCTCCTTCAGGTCGATGCGATCGAACTTGCCACGGTCCCAGATGTTGAGGTAGGCGGTGCCCCGGATCTGATAGAAGATTTCTTCCGTCGGGTTGTCATGGAAGTCGGTGCGCGTGTTGCCACCACCCACCATGTTGATGATGTAGTTGCCGTCAGGAAACAGGGCCGCATTGCACACCGGTGGCCGCAGGCGGTCGCTGTGGGCGCCGACCCAGTCCATCAGGTTCTTGGGGAGGCCGTATTTCGGCTGCATGGTCGTCTCCTTCAGCGTGGCTGGCCCGTGCCGGGCCGGGGGTGGTAGGCGGTGGCCTTGATTTCGATCAGCAGATGCGGGTGGGGCAGCTGATGCACCGCCACCGTGGTGCGCGTCGGGCCTTCGTAGTCGAAAAACTCTGCCCAGGTTTCGTTGAAGCCGCCGAAATCGTTCATGTTGACCAGGAACACCTGGGCTTCCACCAGGTCGGACAGCTGCGCACCCTGGCTGAGCAGGATGTCGCGAATGTTCTCGATCACGGCGCGCGTCTGCGCCCGGATGTCCAGGTTGGTCACGCCCAGCGCGTCGACCTGCACGCCAGCGAAGCTGTTGTCCGGCCGGCGCGAGCTGGTGCCCGACACAAAAAGAAAGTCGCCCGCCCGCTTGATGTGCGGAAAGCGCCCGCGCGGCGTGGCTTTGCCGGCCACCACGCTGGCCTGGGTTGAGCGGTTGAAAGTGGCGGTCATGGAGGTTTCCTTCAGGATGCTGCGATCACGTCACGGCGCCACGTTGGCGGTACCGAGGCTGGTCCCATTCGCGCTGGGTCAGCACTGCCTTGAGGTGCTGCACCGCATCCCAGATGTCGACAAAGCGCAGGTACAGCGGGGTCACACCAAAGCGCGCCACCTCGGGCTCGCGGTAGTCGCCGATCACGCCGCGCGCGATCAGCGCCTGCACCACGGCGTAGCCCTCGGGGTGGCGGAAACTGACATGGCTGCCGCGCTGCGCGTGCTCGCGCGGGGTGACCAGGGTCAGGCCCTGGCCGGCGCACTCCTGCTCGACCAGGGCGATGAACAGGTCGGTCAGCGCCAGCGACTTGCGCCGCAGCTTGTGCATGTCGGTCTTGGCGAAGATCTCCAGGCCGCAGGCCACCAGGCCCAGCGAGACGATGGGTTGGGTACCGCACAGGAAGCCGCGGATACCCCGATCCGGCGCGTAGTCGACCGCCATGTCGAAGGGCCTGGCATGGCCCCACCAGCCCGACAGCGGCTGCCAGAAATCGGCCCGGTGGCGCGGCTTGGCCCACAGCATGGCGGGCGAGCCGGGGCCGCCGTTGAGGTACTTGTAGGTGCAGCCGACGGCAAAGTCGGCGTCGGCGGCCTCGAGGTCGATCGGCACGGCGCCGATCGAGTGGCACAGGTCCCAGACGATCAGCGCGCCGGCGGCGTGGGCCTGCTGGCTGGCGGCGGACAGGTCCCACTGGTAGCCGGTGCGGTAGTTGACGTGCGAAAGCAGCACCACCGCGGTTTGCTCGCCCAGCCGCGAGGGCAGGTCTTCTGGGCGGTCGATCAGCTCCAGCGTGTAGCCACGGTCCATGAAGCCCAGCAGGCCCTGCACCATGTACAGGTCGGTCGGAAAGGCGTCACGCTCGGCAAGAATCACTTTGCGCTCGGGCTGCCGACGCTGCTGAATGCGCACCGCGTTGGCCAGCACCTTGTACAGGTTGAGCGAGGTGGTGTCGGTGACCACGATCTCGCCCGCGCCCGCCCCGACCAGCGGCGCCAGCTGGTCACCGAGCCGGGTCGGCAGCTGCCACCAGCCGGCCTTGTTCCAGCTGTTGATCAGATCGACGCCCCACTGACGGGCGATGATGTCCTGCGCCCGCGCCAGCGCGTTGCGGGGCATGGCGCCCAGCGAATTGCCGTCGAGGTAGATGGTGCCTGCGGGCAGGTCGAATTCGTCTCTCAAAGCGGCCAGTTCGTCGGCCTGGTCCCAGGTCTGGCACTGTTGCAGGGTGATCGGCATGACGGCTCCTTGGGCAAGGCTGGCGACGGGCATCAGACCTTGATGCAGATGTTGGTGGTTTCGGAATAGAAGTCGAGCGACCAGCGCCCGCCCTCGCGCCCGATGCCCGACAGCCTGGTGCCGCCAAAGGGCGTGCGCAGATCGCGCGAGAACCAGGTGTTGACCCAGACGATGCCCACGTGCAGCTGGGGTGCCACGCGGTGTGCGCGCGACAGGTTGCTGGTCCAGACGGTGGCGGCCAGGCCGTAGTCGCTGTCGTTGGCGCGGCGCAGCACCTCGTCCTCGCTGTCGAAGGGGCTCAGGTGGCAGACCGGGCCGAACACCTCCTCGCGCACGCAGCGCGCGCTGTCGGGCAGGCCTGTCCACAGCGTGGGTTGCACGAAGGCCCCGTTATCGCGCGCGTCGCCAAACTTCGGCACGCCGCCGCCGGTCACCACGGTGGCGCCTTCTTCCACCGCCAGCCTGAAGTAGGACAGCACCTTCTCGCGGTGCTCGCGCGAGATCAGCGAGCCCATGGCCACGTCCGGCTCGTCGGGCCAACCGATCTTGAGCGACTCGGTCTTGGCCTTGAGCGCGGCGACGAAGCGCTCGAAGATCGATCGCTCGACGAACACCCGCTCGGGACACAGACACACCTGGCCGGTGTTGGTGAAAAGCGCGCGCGCCATGCCCTCCACCGTGGGTTCGAAATCGCAGTCGGCAAACACGATGGCGGCGTTCTTGCCACCCAGCTCGAACGAGACTTCCTTCACCCCCGGCGCCACGGCCTGCATGATGGCCGCGCCGGTGCGCGATTCGCCGGTGAAGGTGACGGCATCGATGCCCGGGTGCGTGGTCAGCGCCTCGCCGGCCGAGCCGGGGCCGAAGCCATGCACCACGTTGAACACGCCCGGCGGCACGCCAGCCTCGTGGAAGGCCTCGGCGATCAGCACCGCCGACGAGGGCGTTTCCTCGGACGGCTTGCACACGATGGTGTTGCCGCAGATCAGCGCCGGCGCCGCCTTCCAGGTGAGCGAGAGGATGGGCAGGTTCCAGGGCGAGATGCTGGCCACCACGCCCAGCGGCTTGCGCTTGGTGTAGTTGATCAGCTCGCTGCCGTCGGGCAGGTGGGTTTCGTAGAACTCGCCGTGCGCGGTCTTGCCCAGGTCGGCAAAGCTGCGGAAGTTGGCGATGCCGCGGTAGACGTCGAGCTTGCGCGCCTGCTCCACCGGGCGTCCGGTGTCGGCCACCTCGGCCTGCAGAAACTCGTCGAAGCGCCGGGCAATGATGTCGGCCACGCGGTGCAGCGCCTCGGCGCGCTGCTCCACCCTGGTGCGGCCCCAGGGGCCTTCATCCAGCGCGCGGCGCGCGGCGCGCACGGCGCGGTCGACCAGGGCGGCGTCGGCCTCGTGCACCTTGGCCAGCACGCTGCCGTCGATCGGGCTGACGTTGTCGAAGGTCCTGCCGGTTTCTACGAATTCGCCATCCACATAGTTGCGCAGCGAGCCCAGCGTGGCGGGCAGTGCGAAAGATCGTCCCAAGACGCGCTCCTCGTGCCGTCCGGGTCACACCTGCCCCGTGACGTCTGATATCGCGCAGTCTAGGCAGGCCACCTGCGGCTGGCAAATGAGTTCGGGTGACTCATCTATAACTCTCGGATATAGATGTTCGCCGAGCCCGCCGCTCAGGACAGATCCAAACCTGCGCCCCGCTGCAAGGCGTCGCCGACCGCATGCAAGGCATCGATCAGATGCTGCAGGGCCATGTTCATTCCCTGCTCGGCGCGCCGGGTATAGCCGAGCGCGCTGAATGACCCCAGGCTGGGCAGCGGCAGAACGACCACCAGACCGGCACTGGCCAAGCGCGTAGCCACCGAGTGCGGCATCAGCGCCACCATCGGGCGACGCGCGAGCAGACCCACGTTGGTCAGGATGGAGATCGATTCGACGCGGCTGCGCGGCAGACTCAGCCCTTCGCGCTCGAACAAGGCGCGCACGGCCGGATAGGCCACGGCGTCCGGTGTCGGCACGATCCACTCGAACCGGTGCAGTTCGGCCACGCGCACGTCGGTCCGGTGCGCCAGCGGGTGGTCGGGTCCGACCACCACGCTCATGCCTTCGTCGTACAGCGGCACATGCACCAGGCGCGTGCCGGGAGCGGCATCCTTTGTGGCGGCCGACGCATTGGCCGGCAGATACCCCACCATGAGATCGATCTCGCCGCGCGCCAAGGCCGGAAACAACACCGAATTGGGCCCCACCCGAATCGTCACCAGGACGTCCGGTGCCATGTCGCGCAAGCGCGAAATCGCCTCCGGCAGCAGCGCCACCGTGGCACTCAGCATGGCCCCCACCACCACGCGTCCAGCGGTGCCCCCGTGCCAGGCGTTGAGTTCGTCGGCCATGTCTTGCAGACCGGAGGTCATGGCACGCGCGTGGCGGGCGAAGAGCTGGCCCAACTCCGTCAGTGTCACGCCGTGTTTGCCGCGCACGAACAGGGCCCCGCCGAGCTGCTGTTCCAGCTCGCGCAGCGACTTGCTGACCGCCGGCTGGGTGATGGCCAGCTCGCGCGAAGCGGCCAGAATGGAGCCGGTTTCCAGCACCTTTTCGAACAGGTCGAGCTGCGCCAGACGCAGCCGTCGCGACAACGACGCACCGGACAGCGCTGGCACACGCCGGCGCGGGCGCGACCCCGGGTTCATGGGGCGGGCGCGGCGGTCCGCAGCCAGCGGTGCAGTCGATCCACGCCCTGCCGCAGCCGCGCCACGTCGCGCGAAGCAAAGCACCAGCGCAGCCAGCCCTCGGCCTGCGGCGCAAACGCCACGCCCGGCGCCAGCCCCAGCCCGGCTTCCTGCACCAGGCGCTTGGCCAGCTGCAGTGAATCGTTCTGGCCGACAAGGCGCAGAAAGGCGTACATGCCGCCGGGCGCGCGACCGACCTGCACCCCGGGCACGGCCTGCAGCAGCGGCACCAGGGTGTCGCGACAGTGCCGCAGGTGCGCCACGATGCGCGGCGTGATGGCCTCGGTCTGCGCCAGCGCCACCAGGGCGGCGCGCTGCACGAACACTGGCGCGCAGGAGGTGTTGAACTCCAGCAGCTTGCCGACCTGCGGCGTCATGGCCGGCGGCATCACCAGCCAGCCCAGGCGCCAGCCGGTCATCAGAAAGGCCTTGGAAAAGCTCTGCACCACCACCAGCCGGTCGTCCGGCGCGGCGATGTCGAGAAAGCTCGGCGCCGCGCCGTTGGCGGTGTCGTCGCGGAAGTACAGACGCTCGTAGACCTCGTCCGACAGGATCCAGGTGCCGGTCTGGCGGCAATGCGCCAGGATTGCCTGCTGCTCGGCCCGCGTCAGCGTCCAGCCGGTCGGGTTGTTGGGCGAGTTCAGCACCAGCAGCCGCGTGCGCGGCGTGATGGCGGCCAGCAAGGCCGGCACGTCGAGCTGCCAGGCGCCTTCGGCGTCGGGTTGCAGCGCCACACAACGCAGCTGGGCACCCAGGATGCGCGGCTGCGCCGTCAGGTTGGGCCACACGGGGGTGACGGCCAGCACCTCGTCCCCGGCGTCGATCAGCGCCTGCATGGCGACGATCAGCGCGTTCACCCCGCCTGAGGTGATGGCCAGCCGCTGCGGCGCCAGCTCGCCGTGCAGGCGGCTGGCGTAGGCCGCCACCGCCTCGCGCAGCTCGGGCAGGCCCAGGTTGTGGGAATAGAAGGTCTCGCCCGCCTGCAGCGAGGCGATGCCGGCGGCGCGCACCGCCTCGGGCGTGACCTCGTCGCTCTCGCCGAACCAGAACGGCAGCACGTCGGCGCGGCCCATGCCGGCGTTGGCGACTTCGCGGATCTTGGATTCTTCGAGGTTCAGGACGGCTTGACGCATCGGTGACGGACTCATTTAATTCGGCAGGGCGCGAGCATCGCATATCCCGTGCGAGCGCGGCCCTGCACCAGCGGAAAGACCACCATGCCCCTGCCCACGCGCCGCCTGGCCGCCATCGCCCTGCTCGCCACGCTGATCGCCTCGCCCACGCTGGCCCTGGCCAAGAAAGAAGGCGCGGGCAAGACACCGCGCAGCGGCGCCGGCTCACGCGGCGTGCGCCTGAAGCCTTCGCCCACCGCCACCTATGCCAGCGGCGAATCGCCGGCCGAGCGCCAGCGCAACGAGGACGCGCGCCTGCGCCGCGAATGCCGCGGCCGCCCCAACGCCGGCGCCTGCCTGGGTTACACGCGCTGAAAGCGGCCCTGATAACTCCTGAATGCATAGCTGCTGGCGCTTGCCCAGCAAGCGCCGGAGCCATTTTTTATCTGACATCGGCATCCGAACACCGATGCCCCCACACCGCCCCCTACCCCACACCGACCAGGACACCGCAACGATGTTGGCGGATTTCGTGGTGAGCATCGATCATGGCCAGGTGGTGGTCCACGGCGAAGGCGAGCCGGGCGCCGGCCTGCTGTGGACCGACGAGCATGTGGCGCAGGGTTTTGCCTGGAGCGAAAAGCTGCTGACTCTGGGCGTGCCGGACCACGACGGCGAGTGCCGCATCCAGGTCGAACTGGTGCCCGAGGCCACAGTCAGCGCACAGGCGCTGTGGGCGGTGCAGATGCCGCTGGAGGTCACCCAGCCGCTGCACGTCGGGGCGCTTTTTGAGCGTCACCGCGTCGTCGTGCCGAACGGTCGCTACGCCCTGCTCTACCAGGCGCTGCCCGGCACGCAGGGTGAGGCCTATGTGCTGCGGCTGAGCTTGGCGGCCACGCCGCAGCCCGCGTTCCGCATCCTGCGCACAGGCGGTGACGTGACCGCCGATGCCGTGTTGCGCCGCGACGCGCAGTTGCTGGGCTGAGCCTGCAAGCGGCCGCAGGGCGCACCTGCCCGCAACGCGATCGGCGCGCCCGGCAAGGCGCGACGCCGCCGCCAACGCGTGCCCGCAGGCAGCAGCGCGGCCAGCCCCACCCGATCGGGACCTGGCCGGGGCACCGTGTGGCACCGATCGTGCACCCTCCCGGAAACTTCACCAACGATAGCTGCCGGCGCTTGCCCAGCAAGCGCCAGAGCCCGATTTGATATTGATGACCCCTTCCCCTGCGGTGATCGAAGCGCCGCGAGGTCGTGGGTCATTCAGAAGCCGGGCAGGTTTCAAGCCAGCGGCACCGGCACGAACAGTTGCTGGCCGTCACGCTCGATCAGCAGCGCCACCGACTTGTCCGCCTTGGCCAGCACGGCGCGCAGCTTCTCGACGCTGCTGGCCGGCTGGCCGTTGATCGACAGCACGACGTCGCCCGGCTGCACCCCGGCCAGCGCGGCGGCGCCGCTGGCCTGCTCGACCACCAGACCCTCGTCCAGCCTGGTCTGGCGCTTCTCGTCGGCTTGCAGCGGCCGCAGTGACAGCCCCAGCTTGCCGTGGCTGGCCGCGCTGCCCTGCGCCAGCGCGGTGTCGGCAGGCCGCGCGCCCTGCAGCGTGGCGCTCAGCTGCTCGGGCCGGCCCTGGCGCCAGACCTCCAGCGCCAGCTTGTCGCCGGGCCGGGCCAGCGCGATGCGGGCGGGCAGGTCGCCCGAATCGACGATCGCCTGGCCATTGGCGCGCAGGATCACGTCGCCCGCCTTCAGGCCGGCGCGCTCGGCCGCGCTGCCAGGCTCGACCTGCGCCACCAGCGCGCCCTCGGGTTTGGGCAGCTTGAACGAGTCGGCCAGGGCCTGGTTGACCGACTGGATGGTCACGCCCAGGCGTGCGTGCTCGACCTTGCCGTGCGCGACGAGCTGCTGCTCGACGTGCCTGGCCAGCTCGATCGGGATGGCGAACGACACCCCCTGGTAGCCGCCCGAGCGGCTGTAGATCTGCGAGTTGATGCCCACCACCTCGCCGCGCGCATTGAACAGCGGCCCGCCCGAGTTGCCGGGGTTGACCGCCACGTCGGTCTGGATGAAGGGCACCGCGCTGTCGTCCGGCAGCGAGCGGCCCTTGGCACTGACCACGCCCACCGTCACGGTGTTCTCGAAGCCGAACGGCGAGCCGATCGCCAGCACCCAGTCGCCGGGGCGCAGCGCCTGGCTGCTGCCCAGCGGCACGGTGGGCAGCCCGGTGGCATCGATCTTCAGCACCGCCACGTCGGTCTTGTCGTCGCGCCCCAGCACCTTGGCCTGGAACTCGCGCCGGTCGGTCAGCTTGACGTTGACGGTCCTGGCGTTGCGCACCACGTGGGCGTTGGTCAGGATCACGCCGTCCGGGCTGACGATGAAGCCCGAGCCCTGACCATGCATCGGCACCGCGCCGGGCCCGCCGGGGCCGGGCGGGGCGAACTGGAACGCGCCGGGCGGCAAGCCGAAGCGGCGCAGAAAGTCCTGCAGCCCCGGGTCGATCCGAGCGCCCGGGCCGCTGTCGGCACCCTCGTCGGCGACCGGCTGCACGCCGCGGGTGCTGATGTTGACGACGGCGCCGCCGTAGCGCGCGGCAATGGCGGCGAAGTCGGGTGTCGCCACGGCCGCCGGCGCCACCGCCTGCACGGCCGCGCTCGGCTGCGCCTGGGCGGGCGTCAGCTCCTGCACCGCCGCCACGCCGGCGCCGCCGATCACCCCCGCCGCCAGCAGGGCGGCAAACAGACGTGAGGATTTCAAGGTCAAACGGTTCATCACAGTTCCTTTCAGCAAGACGCTCCGTCAGCGGAGCCGTGGCGGCACTGTGATGGATGGGAATTAGGCCAGGCTTAAGACCACGCCAGGGCTGCTGAATACTATGATTTCAATAGCTTTTGGCGCTTGTCTGGCGTGCTCTGGATGCCTAAAACACCATCAGTCCTCAGGCCCGGCGGCGGCCGGCCAGATCACCGCCAGCCGCGCCCCGCCCAGGCGCGGCGAGGCTTGCACCACCACCTGCGCGCCATGCCGACGTGCCACCGCCTGCACGATCGCCAGGCCCAGGCCGCTGCCGTGGCCGGCGGCGCCCGGCACACGGTAGAAGCGGTCGAGCACGCGCTGGCGCTCGGCCGCTGGGATGCCGGGGCCGCTGTCTTCCACCGCCAGCTCGGCCACGCCGTCGGGCCGACGCTGCACCGCCACGCACACCTGCCCGCCCGCCGGCGTGTGGCGCAAGGCGTTGTCGATCAGGTTGCGCAGCAGCACCGCCAGCGCCTGCGGCCGGGCGTCCAGCCACAGCGACGCATCACCTTCCAGCCGCAGGGCGATGCCGCGCGCCTGCGCCTCGGCGTCGGCCTCCTGCAGCGCCTGGCGCGCCAGCACGGGCAGATCGACCGGCTCGCGCACCGCGTCCGCATCGCCATCGTGGCGTGCCAGCGCCAGCAACTGCTCGACCAGGCGCGTGGCGCGATCGACCCCGGCCAGCAGCCGCCCGGTGGCCACGGCGCGCGCCTGCTCGGTGTCGGCGCGCTGCAGGCTCTGCACCTGCAGGCGCAGTGCGGCCAGCGGTGAGCGCAGCTCGTGCGCGGCGTCGGCGGTGAAGTCGGCCAGTTGCTGCCAGGCGGCCGCCAGGCGCGCCAGCAGCCCGTTCATCCCGGTCACCAGCGGCAACACCTCGGCCGGCAGACCGCCAGTCGGCAACGGTGCCAGGTCGGCGGCACCACGCGCGGCCAACTGGCGGCGCAGGCGCTCGATCGGCGCCAGCGCGCGCCCCACCACCCACCACACGATCAGCATCAGCAGCGGCGCCAGCAGCGCCACCGGCAGCACCGCGCGCAGCGCCAGCTGGCCGGCGATGCGCCGGCGCGCGCGCTCGGCCTGCGCGATCTGGATCACCTGGCTGGGTGTCTCCAGCGCGTACACGCGCCAGTCCTCGTCGCCGGCGCGCAGGTGGGAAAAGCCGATCACCGTCTGCGGCGGCAGCAGCCGCGCCGAGGGCGAGCGGTACAGCATGATGCCGTCGGCGCGCCAGACCTGGATGATCAGCTCCTCGGCGCCGCGCGTGGCCGCCAGCGCGTCGTCGCCCAGCACGCTGGCAGCCAGGCCGCCGGTGAGCGACAGCGCGATGCGCTCCATCTGCGCATCGAACACCGCCTCGGTCTCGGCCAGCGCCGTGCGCCAGGTGATGGCCGCCTGCAGCGCCGCCGTCAGCAGCACCGCCAGCAGCAGCAGCGCCGTCAGGCGGGCGCGCAGCGAAGGGGCCGGCGTCTTCAAGTGTTTTTGGCTCTCAGCGCTTGATGGACTTACGCTGGCAGCTTCCATTCCAGGAGCACTCATGAACCCGACTCAGGCGGCGCCACCGGCACCAGGTAGCCCAGACCGCGCACGTTCTCGATCAGCCCGGCGCCCAGCTTCTTGCGCACGCCGTGGATGTAGACCTCCACCGCGTTGCTGCTGACCTCGTCGCGCCAGGCGTAGAGCTTGTCTTCCAGCTGCTGGCGCGACAGCACCCGGCCCGGGCGTGCCAGCAGGGGTTCCAGCACCGCCCATTCGCGCGCCGACAGCTGCACCGGCTGGCCGCGCAGCGTGACTTCGCGCGTGCTGGGGACGATGCGCACCTCGCCCCATTCGTAGGCCGGCTCGGCGCGCCCGTCGGCGCGGCGCAGCAGCGCACGCACGCGCGCCAGCAGTTCATCCAGGTCGTAGGGCTTGACGATGTAGTCGTCGGCGCCGGCGTCCAGCCCGGCCACGCGGTCGGCCACGGCGTCGCGCGCGGTGGCGATCAGCACCGGCAGCCGCTGGTGGTCGGCGCGCAGCTGCCGCAGCACGCTCAGACCGTCCTGGCGCGGCAGGCCCAGGTCGAGCAGCAGCAGATCGTAGGGGGCGGTGGCCAGCGCCGTCAGCGCCACGGCGCCGTCACGCACCCAGTCCACCGCGTGGTGCTCGGCGCGCAGCGCGTCCAGCACCACCTCGCCGATCATGGCGTCGTCTTCCACCAGCAGCATCCGCATGCCGGCATTGTGAGGCCGCACGACAGCTTCCACAAAACTCCTATTTTGATAGCTTCTGGCGCTTGTCCCACAAGCGCCCAAGCCATGAATGGCACTGGTATATTCGGTGCTGCAGCGGCGACCCGGGAACACCTGCCGCCGCGCCCGCCCCGCCGATCGCCCCAGCCACCCGATGGACCTCATCTACCTGTTGTTGCTCCCCTTCGCCGGCAGCCTGGTGGCGGCGCTGCTGCCCACGCATGCGCGCAACGCGGCGGCGGGCTGGGCGGCCCTGGTGGGCGCCGCGGCGCTGGTGTGGGTGGCCACGCGCTACCCGGCGCTGCAGGGCGGCGCCGTACTGCGCCAGGAGCTGCGCTGGCTGCCCTCGGCCGGCATCGACTTCTCGCTGCGCATGGACGGCTTTGCCTGGATGTTCGCCCTGCTGGTGACCGGCATCGGCACCCTGGTGGCACTGTACGCGCGCTACTACATGAGCCGCGAAGACCCGGTGCCGCGCTTTTTTTCGTTCTTCCTCGCCTTCATGGGCGCAATGCTGGGCGTGGTGCTGTCGGGCAATGTGGTGCAACTGGCGTTCTTCTGGGAGCTGACCAGCCTGTTTTCCTTCCTGCTGATCGGCTACTGGCACCACCGCAAGGACGCCCGCCGCGGCGCACGCATGGCGCTCACCGTGACCGGCGCCGGCGGCCTGGCGCTGCTGGCCGGTGTGCTGCTGCTGGGTCACATCGCGGGCAGCTACCGGCTGGACGACATCCTGGGTGCGGGCGAACAGATCCGGGCGCACCGCCTGTACGTCCCCATGATGCTGCTGGTGCTGCTGGGGGCGCTGACCAAGAGCGCACAGTTTCCGTTCCACTTCTGGCTGCCGCACGCCATGGCGGCGCCCACGCCGGTGTCGGCCTACCTGCATTCGGCCACCATGGTCAAGGCCGGGGTGTTCCTGCTGGCCCGGCTGTGGCCGGCGCTGGCGGGCAGCGAAGCCTGGTTCTGGATCGTCGCCAGCGCCGGCCTGTTGACGCTGCTGCTGGGCGCCCTGCTGGCGATGTTCCAGAACGACCTCAAGGGGCTGCTGGCCTACTCGACCATCAGCCACCTGGGCCTGATCACCCTGCTGCTGGGCCTGGGCAGCGAGCTGGCGGCGGTGGCGGCGGTGTTCCACATCATGAACCACGCCACCTTCAAGGCCTCGCTGTTCATGGCCGTCGGCATCATCGACCACGAAACCGGCACCCGCGATCTGCGGCGCCTGTCCGGCCTGTGGCAGGCCATGCCGATCACCGGCACGCTGGCGTTCGTGGCCAGCGCCGCCATGGCCGGCGTGCCGCTCTTGAACGGCTTTCTGTCCAAGGAAATGTTCTTTGCCGAAACCGTGCACCTGAGCCGCAACCCGACGCTCGACATCGGCTTGCCCGTCGTCGCCACGCTGGCCGGCGTTTTTGCCGTGGTGTATTCGCTGCGTTTCGCGGTCGGCGTGTTCCTCGGCCCGCCGGCCAGGGACCTGCCGCTGACGCCCCACGAACCGTCGCGCTGGATGCGCGCACCGGTCGAGGTGCTGGTGCTGGTGTGCCTGCTGGTGGGCGTGCTGCCGCAATGGGCCATCGGCGCGGCGCTGGAGCTGGCGGCCCGCCCGGTGGTGGGCGGGGCGATGCCGGCCTACAGCCTGGCGATCTGGCATGGGATCAACAAGCCGCTGCTGATGAGCCTGATCGCCCTGGTCGGCGGCGTGGCCATGTTCCTGTGGGGCCGGCAGCGCCTGGCCGCGGGCGACCTGCGGCTGCTGGCGCTGCCGCGCCGGCTGGACGGGCAGCGGCTGTTCCAGCGCCTGCTGCTGGGTCTGGACCGCGCCAGCCGCGGCCTGCTCAGGCGTCTGAGCACGCCACGCCTGCAGCCACAGTTGCTGGTGGTGGTGCTGGCGGCCATCGTGCTGGGCGCGGCGGCGCTGTGGCCGACCGGCATCAGCTGGGGCGAACGCGAGCGCGTGCCCGGCAGCGCGGCGTTTGCCCTGCTGTGGGTGCTCGGTGGGCTGGCCGCCCTGGGCACCGCTCACCAGGCCAAGTTCCACCGGCTGGCGGCACTGATCATGCTGGGCGCAGTGGGCCTGGTGGTGAGCCTGAGCTTCGTCTGGCTGTCGGCGCCCGACCTGGCGCTGACCCAGCTGACGGTGGAGGTGGTCACCACCATCCTGTTTTTGCTGGGTCTGCGCTGGCTGCCCAAGCGCATGCCGCAGCCAGGCCAGCGCCTGCACCCGCGGGTGCGCGCACGGCGCCTGCGCGACCTGCTGGTGGCCGGGGTTGCCGGCACCGGCATGGCGGCGCTGGCCTACGCCATGATGACGCGCCCGGCGCCGCAGAGCATCGCGCCCTTCTTCATCGACCGCGCGCTGCCCGAAGGCGGCGGCAACAACGTGGTCAACGTGATGCTGGTGGACTTCCGTGCCTTCGACACCCTGGGCGAAATCACCGTGCTGGGCATCGTGGCGCTCACCGTGTACGCCCTGCTGCGGCGCTTTCGTCCGCCGCGCGAGATGGCCACGCTGCCGCCGCAGCAACGCGCCATCGCCTCCGATCTGGTGAGCGACCTGATCAATCCGCGCACGGCACAGGACACGGCGCTGGGCTACATGCTGGTGCCGGCGGTGCTGGTGCGCCTGCTGCTGCCGGTGGCGGCGGTGATCGCCATGCACCTGTTCATGCGCGGGCACAACCAGCCCGGGGGTGGCTTCGTCGCCGGTCTGGTGGTGGCGATCGCCTTCATCGCCCAATACATCGTGGCCGGCACGCTGTGGGTGGAAGCGCATCTGCAACTGAAGGTGATCCGCTGGATCGCCCTCGGCCTGCTGCTGGCCGCGCTCACCGGTCTGGGCTCGCTGCCACTGGGCTTTCCGCTGCTGACCACGCACACCGCGCACCTGCACCTGCCGCTGCTGGGCGATGTCCACCTGCCCAGCGCGCTGTTTTTCGACCTGGGGGTATTCGCCGTGGTGGTGGGCGCCACGCTGCTGATCCTGACGGCGCTGGCGCACCAGTCGGTGCGCGCGTATCGCCAGGCACCGGAGACGATGGCCACCGACGCTCCCGCCCACCGCCTGCCGGAGGTCGGCTGAGATGGAAGTGATCCTGGCCCTGGCCATCGGCGTGCTGGGCGGTTGCGGTGTGTGGCTGGTGCTGCGTCCGCGCACCTTCCAGGTGCTGATGGGGTTGTCGCTGCTGTCGTACGCGGTCAACCTGTTCATCTTTGCCATGGGCAGCCTGTTCGAGGACAAGCCCCCCATCGTGCAGCCCGGCCTGACTCCCAGCCTGGAGCACTACACCGACCCGATGCCGCAGGCGCTGGTGCTGACCGCCATCGTGATCGGCTTTGCCACCTCGGCCCTGTTTCTGGTGGTGCTGATGGCCGCGCGCGGCCTGGCCGACAACGACCACGTGGACGGCGACAACGTCGACGACAACACGGCCCTGCCCCTGCGTCGCGACGACGCCGGAGGGCCACCCCGGTGAACCTGTCCGCGTGGATCGAGTCCCTGATGCCGCACCTGGTGGTGGCGCCCATCCTGTTGCCCATGCTGACGGCCGCGCTGATGCTGCTGCTGGGCGACACGCGCCGGCCGCTGAAGGCCGCGCTCAACGTGCTGGCCAGCGCCGCCGGCGTGCTGGTGGCTGCCGCGCTGGTGCTGCAGGTGCAGCGCAGTGGCGCGGCGCAGTCGATCGGCGTCTACCTGCCTGGCAACTGGCCCGTGCCCTATGGCATCGTGCTGGTGGCCGACCGGCTGTCGGCCATGATGCTGCTGCTGGGCAGCCTGCTCGGGCTGGCCGGCGTGCTCTACGCCAGCGCGCGCTGGCACCGGGCCGGGGTGCACTTTCACCCGCTGTACCAGTTGCAGCTGATGGGCCTGGCCGGCGCCTTCCTGACGGCCGACCTGTTCAACCTGTTCGTGTTCTTCGAGATCATGCTGACGGCCTCCTACGGCCTGCTGCTGCATGGGTCCGGTTGGCCGCGCGTGCGCGCCGGCCTGCACTACATCGCCATCAACCTGATGGCGTCCAGCCTGTTCCTGATCGGGGTGGCCATGCTGTACGGCATCACCGGCACGCTCAACATGGCCGACATGGCCATCATCGTGCCGACCATCGCCGAGGACGATCGCGGTCTGCTGCACGCCGGCGCCGCCATCCTGGCGATCGCCTTCCTGGTCAAGGCCGCCGCCTGGCCGTTCAATGCCTGGCTGCCGGCCGCCTATGCCAGCGCGGCGGCGCCGGTGGCGGCGCTGTTTGCGGTCATGACCAAGCTGGGCGTGTACGCCATCCTGCGCCTGTGGACGCTGCTGTTCCCGCAGGACGCCGGCATCTCCGCGTTGTTCGGCGGCCCGGTGCTGATCGGGCTGGGCATGCTCACCCTGGGCTTCGGCGTGATCGGCGTGATCGCGGTGCAGCAGCTGGGGCGCATGGCGGCGTTCTGTGCCATCGTGTCGTCGGGCACGCTGCTGGCCGCAATCGGCTTCGGTCGGCCGGCGGTGACGGGCGGCGCGCTGTACTACGCGCTGGGCTCCACGCTGGCGGTGGGCGCCTTCTTTCTGCTGGTGGAGCTGATCGACCGCGCACGCGACGTCGAAGAGCAGCCGGTGTACGTGGGCGAGTCCGACCCGGACGACGAACCGTTTGCCTTCCCGGTCGATCTGGTGCCCACGCACGGCGTCAACCTCGACGACGACGAAGAGGCGCTGATCGGCCGCGCCATTCCGGCCGCCATGGCCTTCCTGGGGCTGGCCTTCATCGTCTGCGCGCTCACCATTGCCGGCCTGCCGCCCATGGCCGGCTTCGTCGGCAAGGTGGTGATGCTGTCGGCGCTGCTCAACCCGGCCGGCTTCGGCGTGCAGGCACCCGTTTCGCCGGCCGCCTGGCTGCTGCTGGCGCTGCTGGTGACGGGCGGGTTGCTGACCATCATCGCCATGTCGCGCGCCGGCATACGCTGCTTCTGGGCGCCGGCCGGCCGGCCACCGCCGCGCCTGCGCATCATCGAAACCCTGCCGATCGCCCTGCTGCTGCTGCCCATCGGCGTGCTGGTGTGGCAGGCCGACGCCGTGCTGCGCTACGCCAACGCCACCGCGCGCCACCTGCACGACCCGCGCGACTACATCGGCAGCGTGATGGCGGCGCGGCCGCAGCCTTCGCCCCACGCCAGCGACCAGGGAGGACTGCGCCGATGAGACGCTGGCTGCCCGCACCGCTGCTGACGGCGGCGCTGATCCTGCTGTGGCTGGTGCTGAACCGGCCGTTCAGCCTGGGACAGCTGCCGCTGGCGCTGCTGTTCGGCGTGGCGGCGCCGGCGCTGCTGGCACCGCTGCGCCCGGCGCGCCCGCGGATACGGCACCCGCTGAAGGTGCTGCGACTGATCCTGACCGTGGGTCACGACGTGTTGGTGTCGAGCCTGGACGTGTTCTGGACCCTGGTGCGCAACCACAGCCGACCCGTCCACAGCCGCTTCGTCGTGATTCCGCTGACGCTGCGCGACCCTACCGCGCTGGCCTCGCTCACCATGATCACCACCGTGGTGCCCGGCACCGTCTGGTGCGAACTGGCGCGCGACTGCAGCGCCATGCTGCTGCACGTGTGGCATGTGCCCGATGAGGCCGAATTCGTCGCCTTCTTCAAACGACGCTACGAACAACCGCTGAAGGAGATCTTCGAGTCATGAGCCCCCTGCTCTCCGGCGCGCTGGCCCTGACGCTGGGTGCCTACGCCGTCGCCATGCTGATCGCCCTGTGGCGCGTGCTGCGCGGCCCGACGGCACAGGACCGCGTGCTGGCGCTGGACATGATCTACGTCATCGCCATGCTGATCATGCTGGTGCTGGGCATCCGCCACGCCAGCGACCTGTATTTCGAGGCCGCCCTGCTGATCGCCCTGTTCGGTTTCGTCGGTTCGGCGGCGATGGCCAAGTTCCTGCTGCGCGGCGAGGTGATCGAATGAGCGCCGACGCCCTGCCGCAATGGCTGCAGTGGCTGATCGCCGGCCTGCTGCTGGCCAGCGGCGTGTTCGCTCTGGCGGCCGCCTGGGGCCTGGTGCGGCTGTCCAGCTTCTACCAGCGCATGCACCCACCGGCCCTGGTGTACGTGGGCTCCTCCTGGTGCGTGACCCTGGCTTCGATCCTGTTCTTTTCGGGCCAGCAGCAGGGGCCGCAACTGCACGTGTGGATCATCATCATCCTGTTGTCCATCACGGTGCCGATCACCACCGTGCTGCTGAGCCGCGCGGCGCTGTTTCGCCACCGCGTCGCCGGCCGCACCGACGTGCCGGAGGCACTGCGGCCGCAGGCACCGGCGCCACAGGACTGAACCGGCGGGTGCCCCACACCCCCTTTTGGCGATCAGACATCGAATCGCCGCTCAGCGCTTGTTCAAACTGCGCCAACAGCTATATTCCTGATAGCAAATTCAGACATCGATCGCCGCGGCCGAACCCGCCTGTTTGCGCAGCTCGAACTTCTGGATCTTGCCGGTGCTGGTCTTGGGCAGCTCACCGAACACGATGGCGCGTGGCACTTTGAAGCCGGCCAGGTGCTGCTTGCAGTGCGCCACGATGTCGGCTTCGCTGACCTCGGCACCGGGTTTGAGCTCAAGAAAGGCGCAAGGCGTTTCGCCCCACTTCGGGTCGGGCTTGGCGACCACCGCCGCGGCCAGCACGGCGGGGTGGCGGTACAGCACGTCTTCGACCTCGATGGAAGAGATGTTCTCGCCGCCCGAAATGATGATGTCCTTGCTGCGGTCCTTGATCTTGATGTAGCCGTCGGGGTACTGCACCGCCAGGTCGCCGCTGTGGAACCAGCCGCCACGGAAGGCTTCCTCGGTGGCACCGGGGTTCTTCAGGTAGCCCTTCATGGCGATGTTGCCGCGGAACATGATTTCGCCCATGGTTTCGCCGTCCATCGGCACCGGCTGCAGGGTCTCGGGGTCGAGCACGCGCGCGTCGCGCTGCAGGTGGTAGCGCACGCCCTGGCGCGCGTTCAGCGCCGCGCGCTCGCCAATAGCCAGTTGCTCCCACGCCTCGTGCTTGGCGCACACGGTGGCCGGGCCATAAACCTCGGTCAGGCCGTAGACGTGGGTCAGATCGAACCCCAGGCGCTCCATGCCCTCGATCATCGAGGCCGGCGGCGCCGCGCCCGCCACCATGCATTTGACGCCGCTGGGCACACCGGCCTTCAGCTCGTCCGGTGCGTTGACCAGCAGGCCGTGCACGATGGGCGCGCCGCAGTAGTGCGTCACGCCATGCTGGCGGATGGCGTCGAAGATCGCCCGCGCCTCGACCCGGCGCAGGCACACGTTCACACCGGCGCGCGCCGCCACCGTCCACGGAAAGCACCAGCCGTTGCAGTGGAACATCGGCAGCGTCCACAGATAGACCGCGTGCTTGGGCATGTCCCATTCCAAGATGTTGCTGATGGCATTGATGGCCGCGCCGCGGTGGTGGTAGACCACGCCCTTGGGGTTGCCGGTGGTGCCGCTGGTGTAGTTGAGCGCGATGGCGTCCCACTCGTCGCCCGGATAGTCCCACTCGAAGCCGGCGTCGCCCTGCGCCACGAAGGCCTCGTAGCCGATGCTGCCGATCGGCTGCCCCGGGCCGTACAGCGCGTCCTCGACGTCGATCACCAGCAGCGGCGCCTTCGACTGGCGCAGCGCCAGCGCCTTCTTCATGATGCCCGCGAACTCGGGGTCGACGATGACCGCCTTGGCCTCGCCGTGGTCCAGCATGAAGGCCACCGCCTCGGGGTCGAGCCGGGTGTTGAGCGTGTTGAGCACGGCGCCGGCCATCGGCACGCCGAAATGCGCCTCGACCATGGGCGGGGTGTTGGGCAGCATCACGGCCACGGTGTCGTTCCTGCCGATGCCGTGCCTCTGCAGGCTGCTGGCCAGCTGGCGACAGCGCGCATAGGTCTGGCCCCAGCTCTGGCGCAGCTCGCCATGCACGATGGCCAGGCGGCCCGGATACAGCTCGGCCGTGCGCTGGATGAAGGCCAGCGGCGTCAGTGCAGCATGGTTGGCCGGGTTGCGAGGCAGATCGGTGTCGAAGATGCTGGGCATGCCTGTCTCCTGGAAAGGGAACGCGCGGGGGCGGGACGCCCGATCATAGTCAGCGGCCTGACGGGCAGCTGGCGCCGGTCCCGTGCCTGCCCGGAACCCCGCAGCGCGCGGCACGTCGATCGGCTCGATCGCCTGACGTCCCCGAGATGGCCCGGGCAAAATAGCCTCGTGGCCATTCCGCAGCACTTTCTCCAGGAGCTCCTGGCGCGCGCCGACATCGTCGAGATCGTCGGCCGCTACGTGCCGCTCAAGAAGACCGGCGCCAATTTTTCCGGCCTGTGTCCGTTCCATGGCGAAAAGACGCCGTCGTTCACCGTCAGCCCGTCCAAGCAGTTCTACCACTGCTTCGGCTGCGGCAAGAACGGCAACGCCATCGGCTTTCTGATGGACCACACCGGCGCCGGCTTCGTCGAGACGGTGCACGAACTGGCCCAGCAATACGGCCTGCAGGTGCCCGAGGACGAACGCAGCCCGGCCGAGCGCGCCCGCGCCGCCGAGCAGACCGAGCAGCGCGCCAGCCTGACCGACGTGCTGGCCCGCGCCGCCGACGCCTGGCGCAAGCAGCTCAAGGCCTCGCCACGAGCCATCGACTACCTCAAGCGGCGCGGCCTGTCGGGCCAGGTGGCGCGCCAGTTCGGCCTGGGCTACGCGCCCGAGGGCTGGCGCGGCCTGGCCAGCGTGTTCCCGGACTACGCCGACCCCCTGCTGGTGGAAAGCGGGCTGGTCATCGTGTCGGAGGACGACGAAGGCAAGCGCTACGACCGTTTCCGCGATCGCATCATGTTCCCCATCCGCTCGGTCAAGGGCGAAGTGATCGGCTTCGGTGGCCGCGTGCTGGGCGACGATAAGCCCAAATACCTGAACTCTCCCGAAACCCCGGTGTTTCACAAGGGCCGCGAGTTGTACGGCCTGTTCGAAGCGCGCACCGCGCTGCGCGAGCAGGGCTACGCGCTGGTGGTGGAAGGCTACATGGACGTGGTGGCGCTGGCGCAGCAGGGCCTGGGAAACGCCGTCGCCACCCTGGGCACAGCCTGCACGCCCGAGCACGTGCACAAGCTGTTTCGCTTCACCGACCACGTCGTGTTCAGCTTCGACGGCGACGCCGCCGGCCGACGCGCGGCCCACAAGGCGCTGGAAGCCGCCCTGCCCCTGGCCACCGACACCCGCAGCGTGAAGTTCCTGTTTCTGCCGCCCGAGCACGACCCCGACAGCTTCGTGCGTGCCGAGGGGGTCGAGGCCTTCGCCCAGGCGGTGCGTGACGCCGTGCCGCTGTCGCGCTTCCTGCTGGACGCGGCGGCCGAGGACTGCGACCTGCAGACCGCCGAAGGCCGCTCGCGCTTCGCGGCCCGGGCCCGGCCACTGTGGCAGTTGCTGCCCGCGGGGGCGCTGGCGGCACAGCTGCTGGGCGACATCGCCGCGCAGGTGCAGATCGGCACGCACGAGCTGGAGCAACTGTGGGGCTTGCGTCGGATGCCCCGAGGACGATATGAAAATGATAGCAATTCGCGCGCATCCCATAAGGCAAGAGAGCCGAAAACACCCACAAGACCCGTGGCCGTCCGGCACGCCCCGCGGCGCGCGCCCTCGCCGCGCGCCAGCCGTGCCCTGCAGATCGTGCTGACCGAGCCGAGCGCCTGGGACCGCCTGACACAAAGCGATCAGCACCTGCTGTGCGACCTGCCGGCGCCCCTGGGCGCGCTGTTCACCTGGCTGGCCGGCCAGCACCTGGAGTACGGCCCTCAGCCGTGGAGCGCGCTGCGCGAAGCCCTGCGCGGACACCCGCAAGAGGCCTTCGCCGTCGAGCTGCTGGAGCGCCTGCCGCCCGACATCGAGAGCGACGCCGAGGAGCTGTCGCGCATCCTGGCGCTGGAGCACGACGCCCGCTACGCCGCCGAGCGGCAGCGCCTGGCCGCCGACGCGGCTGCCGGAGACACCGCCGCCTACGCCCGGTTGCGTGAAATGCCGGTCACCCGCCCGCGCTGAACCGACCCACTCCCCACCGACGGCGGGCGCGGCGGCGTCGCCAATCCCTTGGGGACCTTGAAATGGGTCCTTGAAATGGGGCGGATCGTGCTATAATTAATAGCTTGTCACTGGCAAGAGCGACAGCAGCACCTCCGGACCGGCCACGCGCCCGCGTCACGCGCGACACCCCCACAGCGGGGACGGCCACCTTACCGCAAGGACTG
>JADLIA010000031.1 GCA_020848515.1 Rubrivivax sp.
GCTGGGCGTACTCGAACTGGCGCACGCCGCCGTTGTCGAACTGCACCGTGACGCGGTAATGCTCGACCCGGTTGCGGTCCATGTTGCGCTCCAGCATGTTGCCGATCAGTGCGCCGCCGATCACGCCCGCCACCGTGGCTGCCGTGCGGCCGCTGCCGCCACCCACTTGGCTGCCCGCCAGGCCACCCACGGCGCCGCCGATCACTGCGCCGGCCACACCCTGCGACTGGCCGCCGCGCACGTATTCGACATTCGTCACGCGGCCGAACTGCGAGTAGGCCTGGTTGCCCGGATAGCTGCCCGGATAGCTGCCTGGGTAGTTGCCCTGCGGGTAGCCCCCGTGCTGCGCGCAGGCGGCCAGCGTCAGTGCGGCGGCGGCGGTGGCGAGCGAACGGACGAATCGTTGAGATAGATGCATGGTGGTACTCCTGGAAAAACATGCCCTGGCGCAGCGCGGTGAGTGCGGCACCAGACACCCTGGCATTCTGGCAGAGCGGTCACACCCGCGCCAACACGCCCGCCATCAACCGCGACCGGTCGAGCCGTAGCCGCCCGCACCCCGCTGCGATGCCTCGAAGGCGTCGACGATCTGAAAGCTGGCCTGCACCACCGGAACGATGACCAGCTGGGCGATGCGCTCCATCGGCTCGATGGTGAAGGCGCTGGCGCTGCGGTTCCAGGCGCTGACCATCAGCTGGCCCTGGTAGTCGCTGTCGATCAGTCCGACCAGGTTGCCCAGCACGATGCCGTGCTTGTGCCCGAGACCGGAGCGCGGCAGGATCAGCGCCGCGTAGCCGGGGTCGGCCAGGTGAATCGCCATGCCCGTGGGCACCAGCTGCCAGGCGCCGGCCGCCAGGGTCAGCGGCGCGTCCAGGCAGGCACGCAGGTCCAGCCCGGCGCTGCCCGGCGTGGCGTAGGCCGGCATCTGCGTGCGCAGACGCTGGTCGAGAATGCGGACGTCCAGCCTCATGCGTCCAGCCCCGAGACGCGGCGCGCGATCTCGTGGATCAGCTGCTGCGCCAGATGGCGTTTGGAGGCGCGCGGCAACTCCGTCACCCCTTCGTCGTCCACCAGCAACAGGGCGTTGTCGTCCTTGCCGAACGTGGCCGGGCCGAGGTTGGCCACCAGCAGCGGCACGCCCTTGCGCACGCGCTTGGCCTGGGCGTTGGCCTGCAGGTCCTGGCTTTCGGCCGCGAAGCCGACGCAGTACAGCTCGCCGGCCTGGGCGCGCGCCGAATGGGCGATGTCGGCCAGGATGTCGGGGTTTTCGACGAAGCCCAGCTGCGGCACCTGGCCGGAGCCGTCCTTCTTGATCTTGTGTTCGGCGGCGCTGGCCGGGCGCCAGTCCGCCACCGCCGCCGTCGCTATGAAAATATGAGCATGCTGCGCATGTCCGGTGGCCGCCGCGTGCATCTGGCGTGCGGAGCCGACGTCGATGCGGTGCACCCCGCGCGGGGTCGGCAGATGCACCGGCCCGGCCACCAGCGTCACCTCGGCGCCGGCTTCGCGCGCCGCGCGGGCAATCGCGAAACCCATCTTGCCGCTGGACAGGTTGGTGATGCCGCGCACCGGGTCGATGGCCTCGAACGTCGGCCCGGCCGTGATCAGCACGCGCTGGCCCAGCAGCGACTTGGGGGCCAGAAAGGCGATCAGCTCCTCCAGCAGCTCGGCCGCCTCCAGCATGCGGCCATCGCCGAACTCGCCGCAGGCCTGCGCGCCGTGCGCCACGCCCAGCACCTGCGCGCCGTCCTGCGCCACCTGCCGCAAGTTGCGCTGCGTTGCCGGATGGGCCCACATCTCGCGGTTCATGGCCGGGGCGAGCAGCAGTGGCACCTGCTCGATCGGCCGCGCCAGGCACAGCAGCGCCAGCAGCTCGCCGGCCCTGCCCTGCGCCAGCTGGGCGATGAAGTCGGCACTGGCCGGCGCCACCACGATGGCGTCGGCCTCGCGGCTGAGGTTGATGTGCGCCATGGCGTTGTCCGGCCGCGCGTCCCACTGCGACACGTACACCGGCCGGCCGGACAGCGCCTGCATCGCCACCGGGGTGATGAACTGGCAGGCCGCCTCGGTCATCACCACCTGCACCGTGGCGCCGGCCTTGGTCAGCAGGCGGCAGTATTCGGCCGCCTTGAAGCAGGCCGCGCCACCCGACAGGCCCAGCACGATGTGGCGGCCCTGCAGCTCCCCCGCGAAGTCCATGGCATTCATGGCGCGCAATGTAGCAGAGGGTCCGGCTCCTATAATTGAAATTTCCCACCCAGCGGAGGTTGCGGCCTTCGCCCCTGACATGACCAAATTCGTCTTCGTCACTGGCGGTGTGGTGTCTTCCCTGGGCAAGGGAATCGCCTCGGCCTCCCTGGCCGCGATCCTGGAATCGCGCGGCCTCAAAGTCACCCTGATCAAGCTCGATCCGTACATCAACGTCGATCCGGGCACCATGAGCCCGATCCAGCACGGCGAGGTGTTCGTCACCGACGACGGCGCCGAAACCGACCTCGACCTGGGCCACTACGAGCGCTTCATCACCACCCGGATGAAGAAGGCCAACAACTTCACCACCGGCCAGATCTACCAGAGCGTGCTCGAGAAGGAACGGCGCGGCGACTACCTGGGCAAGACGGTACAGGTGATTCCGCACATCACGGGCGAGATCCAGGACTTCATCCGGCGCGGTGCCGGCGTCGGCACGCCCGACGCGGTGGACGTGGCCATCGTCGAGATCGGCGGCACCGTGGGCGACATCGAATCGCTGCCTTTCCTTGAGGCGGTGCGTCAGCTCAGCCTGAAGCTGGGGCCCAACCACAGCGCCTTCGTGCACCTGACCTACCTGCCCTGGATCGCCGCCGCCGGCGAGCTCAAGACCAAGCCGACCCAGCACACGGTGCAGAAGCTGCGCGAAATCGGCATCCAGCCCGACGCCCTGCTGTGCCGCGCCGACCGCACCATTCCGCAGGACGAGCGCGAGAAGATCAGCCTGTTCACCAACGTGCCGGCCTGGGGCGTCATCAGCATGCCCGACGTCGACACCATCTACAAAGTGCCGCGCCTGCTGCATCAGCAGGGCCTCGACGGCCTGATCTGCGACAAGCTGCGCCTGAACACGCCGCCGGCCAACCTCAAGCGCTGGGATGCCCTGGTGCACGAGGTCGAAAGCCCGCGGCACGAGGTCTCGATCGCCATGGTCGGCAAATACGTCGACCTGTCGGACAGCTACAAATCGGTCAACGAGGCGCTGCGCCACGCCGGCATGCACAACCATGCGCGCGTGCACATCGAGCACATCGACTCCGAGACCATCACGCCCGCCACGGCGGCGCAGCTGGCGCGCTTCGACGCCATCCTGGTGCCCGGCGGCTTTGGCGAGCGCGGGGTCGAAGGCAAGATCGCCACCGTGCAGTACGCGCGCGAGCACAAGCTGCCCTACCTGGGCATCTGCCTGGGCATGCAGGTGGCCACCATCGAATACGCGCGCCACGTGGCCGGACTGGAAGGCGCCAACAGCACCGAGTTCAACCCTGCCACCAGGCATCCGGTCATCGCGCTGGTCACCGAATGGAAGGACAAGGACGGCCGCATTCAGCGGCGCGACGCCGGCTCCGACCTGGGCGGCACCATGCGCCTGGGCGCGCAGAGCGCCGACGTGGTGCCCGGCACGCTGGCGCACCGCATCTACGGCGACGTGGTGACCGAGCGCCATCGCCACCGCTACGAAGCCAACGTGGACTACCTGGAGCGCCTGCGCGCCGCCGGCCTGGTGATTTCGGCGCTCACGCAGCGCGAGCAACTGACCGAGATCGTCGAGCTGCCGCAGGGCGTGCACCCGTGGTTCGTCGGCGTGCAGTTCCACCCCGAGTTCAAGTCCACGCCCTGGGACGGCCACCCGCTGTTCAACGCCTTCATCGAGGCCGCCCTGCGGCACCAGGCCAGCCGCCGCGCCGCCGCGCCCAAGGAGACGGCATGAAGCTGTGCGGCTTCGACGTCGGCCTGCGGCGTCCGTTCTTCCTCATCGCCGGCCCCTGCGTGGTCGAGTCCGAGCAGTTGCAGATGGACGTGGCCGGCCAGCTGAAGGAAATCACCGCCAGCCTGGGCATCCCCTTCATCTTCAAGAGCAGCTACGACAAGGCCAATCGCTCCAGCGGTGCCAGCTTCCGCGGCCCGGGCATGGACGCCGGCCTGCAGATCCTGGCCCGCGTGCGGCGCGAGATCGGCGTGCCGGTGCTCACCGACGTGCACACCGAGGCCGAGGTGCCCACCGTGGCCGCCGTGGTGGACGTGCTGCAGACACCCGCCTTCCTGTGCCGCCAGACCGATTTCATCCGCGCCGTGGCGCAGTCGGGCAAACCGGTCAACATCAAGAAGGGCCAGTTCCTGGCGCCGCACGACATGGTCAACGTGATCGACAAGGCGCGTGCGGCGGCGGCTGAAAAAGGCCTGGACACCGACCGCTTCATGGCCTGCGAGCGCGGCGCCAGCTTTGGCTACAACAACCTGGTGTCCGACATGCGCAGCCTGGCCATCATGCGCGAAACCGGTGCGCCGGTGGTGTTCGACGCCACGCATTCGGTGCAACTGCCGGGCGGTCTGGGCCAGGCCAGCGGCGGCCAGCGCGAGATGGTGCCGGTGCTGGCGCGCGCGGCGGTCGCCGTGGGCGTGGCCGGCCTGTTCATGGAAACCCATCCCGACCCGGCCAGGGCGCTGTCCGACGGGCCCAACGCGGTCCCTCTCAGGCACATGAAAGCGCTGCTGGAGACGCTGGTGGCGCTCGATCAGGTCACCAAGCGCCAGGGCTTTCTGGAAGACGACTTCGGAGCCTGAACCATGCCCGCCGGCTACATCATCGCCCTGGTCACCATCACCAACCCGCAACAGTACGAGGAATACAAGCGCTGGAGCAGCGAAGCCATGCGCGTGCACGGCGCTGAAATCTGCGTGCGCGGAGACCGGGTGGAGGTGCTGGAGGGCGACTGGCACCCGGGGCGCACGGTGATCCTGAAGTTCCCCAGCTTCGAGGCCGCCAAGGCCTTTCACGACTCACCCGAGTACAGCCGCGCGCGCGCCGCCCGCCAGGGCGCCGCCGTCATGCGCCTGCTCTGCGTCGAGGGCGTCTGATGCTATTAGTTTGATAGCTGCTGGCGCTTGCTGGTATTGCGCTAGAGCCCGATTTTTATTGAAACTTTCGGAAAAGGAAAACCATGAGTGCCATCGTTGACATCGTCGGCCGCGAAGTGCTGGACAGCCGCGGCAACCCCACCGTCGAGTGCGACGTGCTGCTGGAGTCGGGCGTGATGGGCCGCGCCGCCGTGCCCAGCGGCGCTTCCACCGGCTCGCGCGAAGCCATCGAGCTGCGCGACGGCGACAAGAAGCGCTACCTGGGCAAGGGCGTGCTCAAGGCGGTCGAGCACATCAACACCGAAATCTCCGAGGCCGTGCTGGGCCTGGACGCGGCCGAACAGGCCTTTCTGGACAAGACCCTGATCGATCTGGATGGCACCGACAACAAGTCCCGCCTGGGCGCCAACGCCCTGCTGGCGGTGTCGATGGCGGTGGCGCGCGCGGCGGCTGAAGAATCCGGCCTGCCGCTGTACCGCTACTTCGGCGGCATGAACGGCTGCCAGCTCCCCGTGCCGATGATGAACGTCATCAACGGCGGCGCACACGCCAACAACAACCTGGACCTGCAGGAATTCATGATCATCCCGGTCGGCGCGCCCAGTTTCCGCGAAGCGCTGCGCTGGGGCGCCGAGGTGTTCCACGCGCTCAAGAAGATCATCCACGACAAGGGCATGAGCGTGGCGGTGGGCGACGAAGGCGGCTTTGCCCCCAACGTCGAGAACCACGAGGCCGCCATCCAGCTGATCCTGCAGGCCATCCAGGACGCCGGCTACACCGCCGGCCAGGACATCGTGCTGGGCCTGGACTGCGCCAGCAGCGAGTTCTTCAAGGACGGCCAGTACGTGCTCGATGGCGAAGGCGGCCTGAAACTGAGCGCCGCGCAATGGACCGACATGCTGGCCACCTGGGTCGACAAATACCCCATCATCAGCATCGAAGACGGCATGGCCGAGGGCGACTGGGACGGCTGGAAGCTGCTCACCGAGCGCCTGGGCGACAAGGTGCAGCTGGTGGGCGACGACCTGTTCGTCACCAACACCAAAATCCTCAAGGAAGGCATCGACAAGGGCATCGCCAACTCGATCCTCATCAAGATCAACCAGATCGGCACCCTGACCGAGACTTTCGACGCCATCGAGATGGCCAAGCGCGCCGGCTACACCGCCGTCATCAGCCACCGCTCGGGCGAGACCGAGGACTCGACCATCGCCGACATCGCGGTCGGCCTGAACGCGGGCCAGATCAAGACCGGCTCGCTGTCGCGCTCGGACCGCATGGCCAAGTACAACCAGCTGCTGCGCATCGAAGAAGATCTGGGCGACATGGCCAGGTACCCCGGGCGCGCCGCTTTCTACAACCTGAAGTGATGCGGCGCGCTGCGGCACGTCGGCGGGTCGGCATGGCCTGCGTCCTGGCAGCGTGCCGGCGCGGTTCGGAGCTATACTAAAAAGATAGCAACGAATCCGCTTGCACCCTGCGCCTGCTGCCATGACCTCCCGCGTCGTCCCGGCCATCCTGCTGCTCCTGCTGGTCGTCATCCACGCCCAGCTGTGGGTTGGGCGCGGCAGCCTGCCCAACGTGTCGGCGCTGCAACGCAAGCTGGATCAGCAACGCAGCGCCAACCAGCAGGCGCGGCTGGTCAACGAGCAGCTGGCGTCCGAGGTCGAAGACCTGCGCGCCGGGCTGGGCATGGTCGAGGAACGCGCCCGCATCGAGCTGGGCATGGTCAAGCCCAACGAAATCTTCGTGCAGGTGGCGCCGCGCTGACGATGAGCGCCTGCGGCCAGCGTGGCCAGGTTCAGTAGTCGGGCTGCCAATCGACCTTGATCTGCCGGGCCGGCAGGTCGACCTCGTCCACATAGGCGTCGACGAACGGGATCAGGCGCTCACGCGCCTTGCCGGCCTCCTGGTGACCGACCACCAGCACCTGCTGCGTGCCGGTGGCCAGCAGGTCGCTCACCTGCCCCAGCACCAGGCCCTCACGGTTGACCACGGTCAGGCCGATCAGATCGACCCAGTAGTACTCGCCTTCGGCCGGTGCCGGAAACGCCGAACGCGGAATGAAGATGCGTGCGCCCTTGAGGCCCAGGGCAGCGTCGCGGTCGGTGATGTCGGCCGCGCTGGCGACCACGGCATCGGTGTGGGCGCGCGCCTGGCGGATGTTCAGCGCCACGGCGCCGGGCCAGGCGGGCTTGGGCGCGCGCTCGGGTGGCAGCAGCCACCAGCGTTTGCAAGAAAAAAGCGCCTCGGGCGAGGCGCTGTAGGGCTGAACCTTGAACCAGCCCTGGATGCCCCAGGCGTCCAGGATGCGGCCGACTTCGACCGCGTCCGCCGGCAGCTCGGCCGGCTCCAGCCCCGGGACCATGCGGGCGGGCGCGCTCAGGCGGCGGCCACAGCGGCCTTGGCGGCCTGCTTGATCAGGCGCTGCACCGTGAGCGACGGCTGCGCGCCGACGCCCAGCCAGTGCGTCAGGCGATCCTGGGCGATGCGCAGGCCCTCTTCACCCTGGGCGGCGCCGGGGTTGTAGAAACCGATGCGCTCGATGAAGCTGCCGTCGCGGCGCGCGCGCTTGTCGGCAACCACGATGCTGTAGAAGGGACGGGCCTTGGCGCCGCCGCGCGAGAGACGAATAACGACCATGTTGAACTGAAATCCTGTGGGTGGTGGCTCGGGCCTCGGCGCTTCAGGTTGGGGCAAAAGCGCGCAAGGCCCAGGTTCTTCCGGTGCTGAGACACGCGACATGGCCACCCGGCCAGCGACACACCGAAGAGCCTATGATTATAGCGGCTGCCGCCGCTGCGCCCTGCCCCCCGAGGCCGGCCGCCGCCGGCGGCGCCCAGAAACCCCGGCCCGCACGGCGCGGGCGCCCGTCCGACACCGTTTGCCGAACCGCATGAAAAACAAGACCCTGGCCACCTGGCTGGCCTTTCTCGGCGGCCCCCTGGGCCTGCACCGCTTCTATCTGAGGGGCTTTGGCGACCTGCTGGGCTGGTTGCTGCCGATCCCGACCGCGCTCGGCCTGTACGGCATCGAGCGCGTGCAGCAGTTCGGCCAGGACGACCCTCTGAGCTGGCTGCTGATCCCGCTGCTGGGCTTCACCATCTCGGCCTGCGCGCTGACCGCCATCGTCTACGGCCTGATGAGCGCCGAGCACTGGAACGCCCGCTTCAACCCCCAGGCCGACCCGCAGGCCGCGCCCGGCCAGACCCATTGGGGCACGGTGTTCGGCATCTCGGTGGCGCTGCTGATCGGCGCCGGTGTGCTGATGGCGTCGCTGGCGTTCAGCTTTCAGCGCTATTTCGAGTACCAGATCGAGGAAGCGCGCAAGATCTCGCAGTAGCGCGTGAAGCGAACAATCAGGCGCTCAATAGCGCCCAGACTGCGCCACCAGCTATTGAACACATAGCGCGTTCAGAACAGCAGCAGGCTCAGCCAGTAGGCCAGCGCCGCCACCAGCGCGCTGGCCGGTATGGTCAGCACCCAGGCCCAGACGATGTTGCCGGCCACGCCCCAGCGCACCGCGCTGGCGCGCTGCGTGGAGCCGACCCCCACGATGGCGCCGGTGATGGTGTGCGTGGTCGACACCGGGATGCCCAGCCCGGTGGCGATGAACAGGGTCAGCGCCCCGCCCGATTCGGCGCAAAAGCCCCCGACCGGCTTGAGCTTGGTGATCTTCTGCCCCATGGTCTTGACGATGCGCCAGCCACCGAACATGGTGCCGGCAGCGATGGCGGCGTAGCAGCTCACGATGGACCACAGCGGCGGGCTGGATTCACCGGCGCCGGCATAGCCGGTGGCGATCAGCAGCATCCAGATGATGCCGATGGTCTTCTGGGCGTCGTTGCCGCCGTGGCCCAGGCTGTAGGCGCCGGCGCTCAGCAGCTGCAGGCTGCGAAACCATTTGTCGACCCGCCCCGGCCGCACACGCCGGAACACCCAGGCCACCGCCACCATCATGGCCGAGCCCAGCAGGTAGCCCAGCAGCGGTGACACGAAGATGAAGGCCACCGTCTTGAGCACCCCGGCCATCACCAGCGGGCCGGTGCCGGCCTTGGCCACGGTGGCGCCGACGATGCCACCGATCAGCGCGTGCGAGGAACTGCTGGGGATGCCGTAGTACCAGGTCAGCACGTTCCAGCTGATGGCCCCCACCAGGGCGCCGAACACCACGTGGGTGTCCACCACCCCCGGCTGCACGATGCCCTTGCCCACGGTGGCGGCCACGCTGAGGTGGAAGATGAAGATGGCGATGAAGTTGAAGAAGGCGGCAAACACCACCGCCTGGGTGGGCTTGAGCACGCCGGTCGAGACCACCGTGGCGATCGAGTTGGCGGCGTCATGAAAGCCGTTCATGAAGTCGAACACGATCGCCAGCGCGACCAGCAGCACGACGACCCAGAGCGCGGCCTGCACCGTTTCCATGGCTGCGCGCTCGGCTCAGGAGTTTTCGAGGACGATGCCCTCGATCTGGTTGGCCACGTCCTCGCACTTGTCGGTGATGGTCTCCAGCAGTTCGTAGATGGCCTTGAGCTTGATGACCTCGCGCACGTCCGGCTCTTCACGGAACAGCTTGCTCATGGCGCTGCGCATGACGCGGTCGGCATCGGATTCGAGGCGGTCGATTTCCTCGCAGGTCTTGAGCGTGGCCTCGGCCGTGGTGGGCTCGGCGATCTTGCCCAGCAGGCGCACCGCGGCCTGCACGCGCTGGCAGCACTTGACCGACAGCTCGGTCAGGCGCACGATTTCCTCGGTCATGTGATGGATGTCGTACAGCGCCATCGTCTCGGCCGAGTCCTGCAGCAGGTCGGCCACGTCGTCCATGAGGTTGATCAGGCCGTGGATCTGCTCGCGGTCGATCGGGGTGATGAAGGTGGTGTGGATGAGGCGGTTGACCTCTTCGGTCACGCGGTCGGCGGCGCGCTCGGCGTTGTCCACGTCCCTGGCGTATTTTTCGCGCTGTCCCAGGTCGCCGTAGTGCGCCACCAGCAGCGAAAAGGCATTGGCGGCTTCGACGATGCGGTCGGCGTGCTGGTTGAACAGCTCAAAAAAATTGCCCTCCTTGGGCAACAGCTTGCTGAGCAGCATGAGGGATAACCTTGCTTCAGTAAATCGAAAGTCTGCGGACCACTGGATCGCAGCGCCCACGACGATCCGGTGAGTTTAACCACCCCGATCGCGGCGCTGGCTGACACACGTGGCAAATCAACCACTGCCCCACCGCTGAGACGCCGTGGCACCGCCGGGCGGTCGGCCGCACCCGGTGTCGCGTTCGAAAAGCTACAATAATCATAGCTGCTGGCGCAGTATTGATGTGCGCTGGAGCCCGATTTGGCTCCGAATCCGGCATGGACCGCCCAGGGCTCATGCGCCCTCCAGGCGTTCGATGCCCTGCCCGGCCACGGCCGCCAGCGCCGCTGGCGTGACCAGCTGCGGCGCAATCTCGGCCAGCGGACGCAGCACGAAGGCGCGCTGCAGCATGCGCGGGTGCGGCACGCACAGCGCAGCGCTGTCGATGCGGCCGTCGCCATAGCGCAGCAGGTCCAGGTCCAGCGTGCGCGGCGCGTGGCGATACGGCCGCTGGCGGCCGGCCGCCTGCTCCAGCCGCTGCAACCCGGCCAGCAGCTCGGGCGCCGACAGGCCGGTGCGCAGCGCCACCACGGCGTTGACGTAGTCCGGCCCGCCGGCGTCCACCGGCGCGCTGCGGTACAGGCTGGAGCGCGCCTGCAGCTGCGTGTCCGGCAGCCGCGCCAGCGCCTCGATGGCGGCGCGCACGCTGGCGGCCGCGTCGCCCAGGTTGGCGCCCAGCGCCACATAGGCCAGCACCGGCGCGCGCAGATGGGACAGCGGCTGCGTCACGGCTGGGCCGGCGGCGGGCCGGCGTCGGGCGCCGATCCGCCCGCGCCGGCAGGCTTGCGACGGCGCCGCCGGCGCTTCTTGGCCGGGGTGGCGGCGGCGTCGGGGGCGGGCGCGGGTGGCGCCGTCTCCAGCGTGCCCGCCGGCACCCGGTGCACGCGCGGCGCCTGGCGTTTGCTGCGCTGCTGCTCGGCACGCAGCTCGGTCATCATGCTTTCGCGCTCGCCGTCGTCGGCCAGGCTGAACTGCTGCCACCAGTCGGCCAGCTCCTCGCTCACCTCGCCCACGTCGGCGCGCAGGCGCATGAAGTCGAAGCCGGCGCGAAAGCGCGGCTGCTCGACCAGACTGAACGGCGTCTGGCCGCTGCGCTTTTCAAAGCGCGGCTGCATCATCCAGATTTCACGCATGTCGGCGCCCAGCTTGCCGCGCCCGGACACGTCACCGACGCGGGCGTCGAACACCTCGTCGATGGCGTCCTGCAGCGCCGGGAACGGGTGTTCCTGGCGCGCCAGCCGCGCGTTCCAGCCCGCCAGCACGTCCTGCCACAGCACGCAGGCCAGCAAGAACGAGGGCGCCACCGGTTTGCCTTCGCCCACGCGCCGGTCGGTGTCTTGCAGCGCCGCCTTCACGAAGGGCTGGTCGGCGCGCTCGACCACCACGTCCAGCAGCGGGTAGATGCCGCGCGCCAGCCCCAGCTTGCGCAGCTGCTCGACGCTGGCCAGCGCGTGGCCGGTCTGCAGGAGCTTGAGCATTTCGTCGAACAGGCGGCTTTGCGGCACCTCGGCCAGCAGCGGCAGGACTTCGACCAGCGGGCGGGCGGTCTTGGGTTCGATACGAAAGCCCAGCGCCGCCAGCTTGGCGCCAAAGCGCACGGCGCGGATGGCGCGCACCGGGTCTTCGCGGTAGCGCGTGGCGGGATCGCCGATCATGCGCAGCAGCTTCTTGTGCGCGTCGGCGATGCCGCCGTGGTAGTCCACCACCACGCGCGCCTGCGGGTCGTAGTACATGGCGTTAACGGTGAAGTCGCGCCGCGCCGCGTCTTCGTCCTGGCTGCCCCAGACGTTGTCGCGCAGCACCCGCCCGCTGGCGTCTACCGCGTGCTTCATGCCGGCCAGCTGGCCCTTGGCGGTGCGTTCGTTGCCGCGGATGGCCTCGGCGGTGGCGTTGTCCACGTAGGCGCGGAAGGTGGACACCTCGATCACCTCGTGCTCGCGCCCGCGGCCGAACACCACGTGCACGATGCGAAAGCGGCGCCCGATGATGAAGGCGCGCCGGAACAGCTGCTTGACCTGCTCCGGCGTGGCGTTGGTGGCGACGTCGAAGTCCTTGGGCTTGAGCCCCAGCAGCAAATCGCGCACGGCGCCGCCGACGATGTAGGCCTCGTAGCCGGCTTCCTTGAGCGTGCGCACCACGCCGGCGGCACGCTCGTCCACCAGCGCCGGGTTGATGCCGTGGCCCTCGGGGCCGATTTCGACCCGCTTGCCGCGCCGCTTGCGCGCGTTGCCTCCGGTGGCGCTGTCGATCAGCTTGTGGATCAGTTGCTTGATCATGTGTCTTCCTTGAACAGCTCCAGCACGCGCCAGCCGCGCTCGCTGGCGATGGCGCGCAGCGCGTCGTCCGGGTTGGTGGCCACCGGCTGCTGCGCCTTTTCCAGCAGCGGCAGGTCGTTGCGCGAGTCGGAATAGAAGGTGATGTCGACGTCGCTCCAATCGTGCCCGCGGGCGCGCAGCCAGTCGGCCACGCGCGCCACCTTGCCTTCGCGAAACGAGGGGGTGCCGGCGATTTCGCCGGTGATCCAGCCGGCGCCATCGCGCACCAGCTCGATGGCGATCAGCTCGTCGATGCCGAACGCCTGGGCGATCGGGCGTGTGACGAATTCGTTGGTCGCCGTCACCATCAGCAGGCCATGCCCGGCCTGGCGGTGCGCCTCGACCAGCGCGCGGGCCTGCGGGCGCAGCGCCGGGCCCACCACCTCGCGCATGAAGCGCGCATGCGCCCGGGCCGCCTGCTCGGGGCCCTGGCGGCGCACCGCTTCGGTGGCAAAGCGCACGTACTCGCGCACGTCCAGCGTGCCGGCCTGGTAGCGGGCATAGAACTCGTCGTTGCGGCGCTGGAAGTCGACCGGATCGGTCCAGCCGATGCGGGTGGTGAACTCGCCCCAGGCGTAGTCCGAATCGATCGGCAGCAGCGTGTGGTCGAGGTCGAACAGGGCGAGTTTGAGCATCGAATCAGTGGTTGGTGCAGGCGGACAGGGCGCCGCCTGCTATTCATTTTCCAGCATCGCCTTGACCAGCGGAATGGTGATGGCGCGCTGGGCCTGCAGGGCGTAGCGGTCGAGCTGGTCGAGCAGTTGCATCAGGCTGCCCAGATCGCGTGCAAAGCGCCGCAGCACGAAGTCCATCACCTCGTCGGACAGGAACACGCCGCGCGCGTCGGCGGCCTGGCGCAGCGCGGCGCGCAGCTCCGGCTCGGGCAGCGGGTGCAGCTCGAACACATGGCCCCAGCCGAGCCGGCTGCGCAGGTCCTCGCGCAGCGGCAGGTCGGCCGGTGGCACGCCGCCGGCCGCCAGCACGGCGCGCGGCCGACCGCTGGGCGGCGTGATCGCGTTGACGAACCAGTTGAAGGCGGTGTGCTGCAGCTCGGCGCCGTACCGCTGCACGTCGTCCATCAGCACGGCATCCCAGGCCTCGTCGAAGGGCAGGCGCGGCGGAGTTTCGGGGTCCAGCCAGCCGACCCGCGCGCCCTGCTCGGCCAGCGCCTGGCGCGCCGCGCGCAGCAAGTGGGTCTTGCCACTGCCGGGCGGGCCCCACAGGTAGGTCGGCACCGGCGAGCGCGTGGCGCCACCCGTCCACAGCCGCAGGTGCTGCACGGCGGCGGCGTTGGCGCCGGCCAGAAAGCCGCTCAGGGTGGGTTCGGGCGCCAGCCCGATGTCCAGGGCGATCTGCCTCATCGGACGCCAGGGGCGAAAAACGGCATGAACAGGGGGTGCATGAAGCCGGAAACAGGCGGGGCGCGGTCGGGGGCACGGGGGTGCAGCGCCTAGAATCTGGCCTCGATTCTACGCAGCGCATGTCCCGCGCGCGGACCGCCCGCCATTTTCAACCGCCCAGCCTCGATGAGCCCCTCCTCCACCCCCTCCCCCCTCAGCTACAAGGATGCCGGTGTCGACATCGACGCCGGCGATGCGCTGGTCGAACGCATCAAGCCGCTGGCGCGGCGAACCCTGCGCGAAGGGGTGCTGTCCGGCCTGGGCGGCTTCGGCGCGCTGTTCGAAGTGCCGCGGCGCTACCGCGAGCCGGTGCTGGTGTCGGGCACCGACGGCGTCGGCACCAAGCTGAAGCTGGCTTTCGAATGGGCCATGCACGACGGCGTCGGCATCGATCTGGTGGCCATGAGCGTCAACGACGTGCTGGTGCAGGGCGCCGAACCGCTGTTCTTCCTCGACTACTTCGCCTGCGGGCGACTGGACGTGGACACGGCGGCGACGGTGGTGGGCGGCATCGCGCGCGGCTGCGAGCTGGCCGGCTGCGCCCTGATCGGCGGCGAAACCGCCGAAATGCCCGGCATGTACCCGCCCGGCGAGTACGACCTGGCGGGCTTTTGCGTCGGCGCGGTCGAAAAGTCCGCTCTCCTCACCGGGCGCGACGTGGCCGCCGGCGACGTGGTGCTGGGCCTGGCTTCCAGCGGCGTGCACAGCAACGGCTTCTCGCTGTTGCGCAAGTGCATCGAGCGCGCCGCCGGCCAGTTGCCGGCCACCCTGGACGGGCAGCCGTTTCGCCAGGCCGTGATGGCGCCCACCCGCATCTACGTCAAGCCGGTGCTGGCGGCGCTGGCGGCGCCCGGCGGCATCAAGGCGCTGGCGCACATCACCGGCGGCGGCCTGCTCGAAAACATCCCGCGCGTGCTGCCCGCAGGCCTGGCCGCCCACCTGCGCGCCGGCAGCTGGCCGCGCAGCGAGCTGTTCACCTGGCTGCAGGCCACCGCCGGCATCGACGACCACGAGATGAACCGCACCTTCAACAACGGCATCGGCATGGTGGTCGTGGTGGCGCCGGCGCAGGCCGCGGCCTGTGCCCAGGCGCTGCGCGCGGCCGGCGAGCAGGTGTTCGAGATCGGCCACATCGCCGCGCGCGGCGACGGCGCCGCCGTGCAGGTGGCCTGAAGCCGGCCACCCCCTACCCGATCGACCTTGCAGCCGATGCACGCGCCCCTGCCCGACCCGCGCCTGCGCACCGCCACCCTGGCCAGCCACGGGCTGATCGCCGCCAGCCTGCTGCTGGTCATGTGGCAGGGCCTGCTGCCGGGCCTGCTGTGCGTGTGCGTGGGCTTTTTCTGCACCCGCTGGCTCAGCCCACGGCTGGCGCTGCCGGCACGCCAGGCCGACCGCCAGGCACCGCGCCTGGCCGCCACCGTGGTGGCGCTGCTGCCGCTGCTGCTGCTGGCGCTGGCGCTGCCGCGCACGCGCGGGCTGATTCTGGACGCGCCGGCCCAGTACCGCGAGCTGCTGGGCTTTCTGGCGCGCACCGTGCTGGAGCTGCGCGACCGGCTGCCGCCGGACATCGGCGCCCAGCTGCCCGAAGGCGCGGTCGAGATCCAGCGTGCCATGGCCAGCTACCTGGCCAGCAAGGCCGGCACGCTGGCCACCACCGGGCGCGCCTGGCTGTCGGGCCTGCTGTTTGCCTACGTCGGGCTGCTGATCGGCGCGCTGGCGGCGGCCCGCCCCAGCACGCCGGGCCTCAAGCCGCTGGCCGCCCAGTTGCACCTGCGCGTGCGGCGCTTCGGCGAGACCTTTCGCCAGATCGTGGTGGCGCAGTTCTGGATCGCGCTGTTCAACACCTGCCTGACCGCCGTCTTCCTGCTGGCAATCCTGCCGCTCACCGGCCACCGCCTGCCCTACACGATGGCGCTGATCCTGCTGACCTTCGTGGCCGGCCTGATCCCGATCGTCGGCAACCTGATCTGCAACGGCGTGCTGACCCTGGTCGGCCTGTCGGTGTCGCCCGGGGTGGCGCTGGCCTGCCTGGCCTTTCTGATCGCCATCCACAAGGCCGAATACTTCATCAACGCCAAGGTCATCGGCCACCGCACCCATATGGGCGTGTGGGAGCTGCTGAGCGTGATGTTCGTGATGGAAGCCGTGTTCGGTCCGGCCGGTCTGGTGGCGGCGCCGCTGTTCTACGCCTACGGCAAGAAGGAATTGCAGGCCTCGGGCTGGGTCTGATGCCAACCGGCATGCATCGGTGACGGATGGCCTCGCTGCGGGTCGATGACGGCAGGATCCCGGGGAGTGGCTTCGGACCGCCGTCGGCACCCGATTTGCTATTTATTCAATAGCTTTTGGCGCTTGCCAGACAAGCGCTGGAGGCCGATTATCCTTGGAATACAGCCCCCCCCCCGCCGGTGGCGCCGGCCGTCAGGACCGGGCCGCCTGCTTCCAGGCCTGTGCGGCGGCGGGCTCGTCGCCGCGCTGCTCGGCCAGCTCGGCCAGCGCGCGCCAGGCATGGCGGCGCAGCTCGGCGTCGGGCAGCGACTGCGCCGCCTGACCCAGCAGCAGCTGAGCCCGGCCCCACAGGCCGCGGTGGCGGCAGGCCATGCCGGCCAGGTATTGCAGGCTGGGGTCGCGCGGGTGGGCCTGCTGGGCCGACTCGACCAGCGCCAGCCATTGCTGGTCGGAGGCCTCGCCGGTGGCGATCAGGGCCTGCTCCAGCACCTGCACCAGGCGGGCGCGCAGCGCCGGGCCGAAGCTGCCTGGCTGGGCCAGCGCCTGCTCCCACACCGGGCGCAGCCATTGCCGCACCAGGGCGCGCGGGCCGTCCAGCGCCAGCATGCGCTGGGCGGCGCGCAGCGCCAGCTCGGGCATGGCGCGCTCGCCGGCGTCCAGCGAGCCCCACACGGCCTGCAGCTGCGCCGGGTCGTGCACCTCGTCGATCAAGCTGGCCGCCAGCCCGCGCAGCAGGCTGCGCGCCGCGGCCGGCGAAAAGGCCCCGTGCTTGGCCAGCAGGCGCGCGGTTTCCAGGGCCTCGGCGTGGTGCCCGCTCTGGCGCGCCGCCTTGAGCTTGATGCGCAGCGCCGCCGTGCGCCGGGTGGCACCGGCGGGCAGCTCGTTGAGCCGCGCCAGCGCCGCGCCGGCGTCCCGCTGGTCGAGCGACCAGCGCGCGGCGCGCAGCAGCACGCCTTCGCGCAGCTCGGGGGCGGCGCCGGCACGGCCGGCCACGTCGAGCGCGTGTTCCAGATGCTGGTCGCGCATGGCCTCGTCGCGCAAGGCATGCGCGCTTTCGGCCACCGTCATGTGGGCCAGGGTGCGCAGGCTGGGCGCGTGCGGCGGGGCTTCGGCGGCGTCGCTCAGGGCCTGCACCCGGGTCAGCGCGCTTTCGGCGGCCTTGCGCGCACGCAGAAAGCGTCCGGCGGCCAGTTGCGCGGCAGCGTCGATCAGGGTGGCGTGCATGGCGCGCTCGCGCTGCTGGGTGCGCCAGCGGCGCGCCTGGCGCGGCAGCTGAACCATGGCCGACAGCGCCCGCAGCGCCAGGTACAGCAGCACGAACAGCGCCAGCAGCAGCAGCAGCGCCAGGTTGACCGACACGTCCACCCGGTGCGGCGGCCAGAACACCGTCACCGTGCCTTCGTTGTCACCGGCAAACAGCGCCAGCGCCACCGCGGCGGCGAACAGACCCATCAACCACAGGGCGGCGCGCATGGTGGTCAGCGCGTCCCGGGCACCGTGTGGGCCGTGGCCACGGCCTGCCCCAGGGCGACCAGGGAATCGTCCACGCGCGGCAACTCGGCCGAGCGGGTGCTGACCTGGACCTGCTGCAGCAAGGTGGCGGCGGCCTGGGTGCGGCGCGAGGCCGGGTCGAACCAGGTGCCCAGGGACATGGCGGCGGCGGTCAGGTCGGCGCGCGCGGCTTCGTACTGGCGCGCCAGCAGCGCCAGGCGCGCGCCCTGCAGGCGCAGCTTGAGATTTTCGCGCACGAAGAACACCTGCTCGGGGCTGAGCATGCTGGCCTCGGGGCGTTCGATGCGGCTGACGCGCAGCAGGCCCTGGGCCTCGTCCCGCACGCTCTGCCACAGCCGGCCCCAGGCGCTTTCGGCGGCGGCGGCGGGGGCGGTGGTGGCCGGGGCGCTGCGCGCGTGCGGCACCTCGTTGGCGGCGGGCAGATCGTCGACCTGCCGCAGCAGCTGATCGAGCCGCGCCAGCAGGCCGGCGGCGTCGGGGATGCTGGCCGACTTGACGCGCTCGAGGTCGCGCGCCACGGCGCGGCCGACCGGCGCCAGGCGCGGGTCGCTGCTGCGCGCCAGGCGCCGCTCGGCGGTGCGCAGCGCGGCCAGCAGCGGCTCCACGCTGCCGGTCAGCTGGGTCTGGTCCTGCGCCAGGCGCAGGGCGGCTTCCAGATCCACCGCCAGGTTCTCGTCGCGCGCGCGGGCGACGCTGTGCACCAGCTCGTCGAGCTGCGCCCGGTAGGCGGCCAGTTCGGCCAGGCGGGCGTCCAGCGCCGCCACCTTGCCGGCCATGTCGCGCACGCCCTCCTCGGCCTGGCGCGCCAGGGTGCGCGCCTCCACCGACTGCGTGCCGGCTTCCCGGCTCTGGCGCGCCAGCTGTTCCTGCATGCCGGTCAGCTTCTGCCACAGCAGCAGGCCGACCACCAGGCCGGCCGCGGCCAGCAGCCAGGCCAGCCACAGGCCGGGGGACACGCCGGCGCCGCGCGGTGCCGCGGCATGCGCTGGCGCCAGCGGGCTGGCCGGCGCCGCCGTGCCGGCCTCGGTCGCCACGGGCGCCGGCACAGGGGGCGGCGCGGCAGGCGCTGCGGGGCTCGGCTCGGACGTCATGCGAGCGATTTTATCGACGCACTCACCGCGTCCAGCGTGGGCTGGCTGTGGTGCACCGTGCCAAACCCGGCGGCCCGCGCCGCGGCGCCGATGCGTGGGTGGGTGACCAGCGCGCGCGCCGCCTGCCAGCCGATCTGCGGCAGGCACTGGCGCAGGTGGGCAATGGCTTCGGAACTGCTGAACAGCCACAGCGTGCCGTCGCGCGCCGCCGCCGCGGCCCGCGCCAGGCCGGCGGCATCCAGCCGCGGCGCCGTGCGGCGGTAGGCCAGCACCTGATCGACCTCGGCGCCGGCCGCCGTCAGCTGCGCCGCCAGCCAGTCGCGGCCGGCCACGCTGCCCGCGGCGTCACCGCCGCGCACGATCAGCACGCGCAGGCCAGGGCGCACCTGCGGTGCCACCTGGGCCCACAGCGATTCGGAGTCGAATTGCGGCGCCTCGGGCGCCGGCTGATCGATGCGAGCGGCCGGCCAGCCGGCCCGCTGCAGCGCCGCCGTGGTGCCCGGACCGGGCGACCATGCTCTTGTTTCGATAGCTGTCAGCGCTTGCTGCAACTGCACTGCAGCCTGATTTGACCCCATAAACCCGGTGACCGCGTTGCCGCTGACGAACATCGCCACGGCATAGTCGCCCAGGTGCTGGCGCACCTGCAGCAGGCGACCGGCCAGGGGCTCGGGCACGATGTCGATCAGCGGCAGCGCCTGCGCGTCGATGCCGCATTGGCGCAGCTGGCCCACCCAGTGGGCGGCGTCGTGCGCCGGCCGGGTGACGAGCACGCGCGGCGCAGCCATGGGCCGGCTCAACGGGCGCCGCCGGCGCGCAGCCCGGCCGCCACACGCTCGCCCAGGGCTTCGGCCTGCGCCAGGGTGCTTACCTGGGCCTCGCCCTCGGCCCTGACCAGCACCGGCGCGCCTTCAGGGTCGCCCCAGGCAGCGCGCAGGTGCAGACGCTCGCCCTGCCGCGTGGCGTGCGCCGCCAGCGGCATCGAGCAGCTGCCCCCCATGGCGCGGCTGACGGCGCGTTCGGCCGCCACCGCCAGCCAGGTCGGCTGGTCGGCCAGCGGCGCCAGCGCCTGCGTCAGCTCGCCGCGGCCTGCGCGGATTTCGATGCCCAGCGCCCCCTGCCCGGCCGCCGGCAGCATGGCGTCGCTGTCGAAGATGTGGCGGATGCGCGCCGCCAGCCCCAGGCGCTTGAGGCCGGCGGCGGCCAGCACGATGCCGGCGTACCGGCCTTCGTCGAGCTTGCGCAGCCGCGTGTCGAGGTTGCCGCGCAGCGGCTCGATGCGCAGGTCGGGCCGCAGGGCGCGCAGCAGCACCGTGCGGCGCAGGCTGGAGGTGCCGACCACGGCGCCGGCCGGCAGCTCATCCAGGCTGGCGTGCGCGGGCGACACCCAGGCGTCGCGCGGGTCCTCGCGCGCCATCACGCAGGCCAGCTGCAGGCCCGCGGGCAGCTCCATCGGCACGTCCTTGAGCGAGTGCACGGCAATGTCGGCGCGGCCGTCTTCGAGCGCGGCTTCCAGCTCCTTGACGAACAGGCCCTTGCCGCCCACCTTGCTGAGCGTGCGGTCGAGGATCTGGTCGCCCTGGGTGGTCATGCCCAGCAGCCGCACGCTGTGGCCGCGCTGCGTCAGCAGGGCACGCACATGTTCGGCCTGCCACAGGGCCAGGCGGCTTTCACGGGTGGCGATGGTGATGGAAAGAGACATGGGGGGCGATGCTACCGGACGCCGCGGCCCGGCACCCGCGAGACCTCAGCGGCGTGCCCTGTGCGCCCGGCCGCCGGCGACGGCCGGCGCGCCGTTCAGCGCGGCTCGCCGAGCGCCGCACGCACCGCCGCCAGCTGCCGGCGCGACACCGGCAGCGCTTCGTCGAGGCCGGCCAGTTGCACGGCCCAGCCCTCGCCCTCGTCCGGGTCCTGGTGGCGCACCAGGGCCCGGATGGCGTTGCGCGCCACCAGCGTGCTGCGGTGGATGCGCAGAAAGCGCCCGCCATGGCGCTCTTCCAGCTGGTTCAGGCTGCCGTCCAGCAGATGGCTGGCGTCGGCCGTGCGCACGGTGATGTACTTGAGCTCGGCCTTCAGGTAGAGCACCTCCGCCAGCGGCACGCGCAGCGTGCGGTGGCGCTCGGTGATGAGCAACCAGTCAGGGGCCGAATCGTGCTCTGGCGCGCTCCGCAACTGCGCCACGCGCTGCGTTTTTTGTAGCGCCGCCTGCAGGCGTTCGAGCCGCACCGGCTTGGTCAGGTAGTCGACGGCATCGATCTCGAAGGCGCGCACCGCGTGTTCGGCGTGGGCGGTGACGAACACCACCCGCGGCGGCTCGGGCAAGGCGCGCAGCGCGCAGGCCAGCTGCATGCCGTCGGCCCCCGGCATGTGGATGTCCAGCAGCGCCACATCGAAGCGCTGGTGCTGCGCCAGGGCCAGCGCCTGGGCGGCCGTGCCGGCCTCGGCGGCGGCCACAGCCTCGGGCTCGCGGCAGTCGGCCAGCAGCGCGCGCAGGCGCGCACGCGCCAGCGGCTCGTCGTCGACCACCAGCACCTGCAGCGCCATCACGCCCCTCGCCCCGGCAAGGGCACCTCGATGCGGGCCTGATATACGCCGTCCACCAGCGCCGTGCGGAAGTCGCCCTCCAGATCGTGCAGCAGGCGCAGCCGGTCGCGCACGTTGGCCTGCGCGATGCCGAAGCCCGCCCGCCCCTGCCCGGCCGGCACGGTGTTGGTGACCTTGATCAGCGCGCGCTGGCCGCGCCGCTGGGTCGAAATGCGCAGCTCGGCGCCGCCGGGGCTGGGCTCGACGCCGTGCTTGACGGCGTTTTCCACCAGCGGCTGCAGGATCAGCGGCGGCAGGCGCGCGCCGTGCACGCGCTCGTCCAGCGCCCACTCCACCCGCAGGCGCTCGCCGAAACGCAGTTGCTCGATCTCCAGATAGCGCTGCGCCAGCTCGATTTCCTGGCCGACGGTGGCGCTGTCGCCCTGCTCGGCCAGCGCGTGGCGGAACAGGTCGGACAGGTCTTCCAGCACCCGTTCGGCCTTGGCCGGCTCGGCGCGCACCAGGGCGATGGCGGTGTTGAGGGTGTTGAACAAAAAATGCGGGCGGATGCGCGACTGCAGCTCGGCCAGCCGCGCCGTGGTGGCCGCCGGCTGGCGACCGCGCACGCGCCACAGCAACCCGGCCATCAGGCCGGCGGCCAGCAACGCCCCGGTGCTGGCGCTGGCCAGCCAGGGCGGCGCGGCGGCAAAACCCAGCAGCGCCAGCGTGCCGCAGGCGTACAAGCCGGCCAGCGCCCCCAGCGCCACCCCGGCGGCGGCCTGCAGCGGCCAGCTCAGGCGCGCCAGCAGGCGCTTGAGCGCGCAGGCCAGCACCAGCCACAGCAGCGTGGCCGGCAGGGCGCCGCCGGTAACCAGCGCCACCCGCGCCAGCCAGTCCGACAGGTCGGCGGTGAGGTACATCAGCCCGACCCCGATCACCGCCTCCACGTACAGCACGGCGCGCAGGATCACCCCCACCTGACAGGCGTCGAACACCAGCGGTGGCGGCGCCGGGCGCGCCTTGGGCGGCCGCTTGCGTTCACCGAAGGTCGATAGAATTTGCGAGTCCTGCATGGGCCGTGGCGATTGTGGCCGCAGTGTAGGCCGCAACCCGCGCGCTCCGGGCGCGTCCGTCCGTCCAGCCGCGCCGTTCGTCAGTCCGCGCGCCACTTCTTCACACCCGCATGTCCGCCAACCAACTCGACAAGAAATCCCAGGCCTGGTCCGCCCTGTTCTCTGAACCGATGAGCGAGCTGGTGCAGCGCTACACGGCCAGCGTCGACTTCGACCGGCGCCTGGCCAGCGCCGACATCACCGGCAGCCTGGCGCACGCCGACATGCTGGCGGCGCAGGGCATCATCAGCGCCCAGGACCTGGCCGACATCAGGCGCGGCATGGCGCAGATCCAGGGCGAGATCGAGCGCGGCGAATTCAGCTGGCAGCTGGCGCTGGAAGACGTGCACCTGAACATCGAGGCGCGCCTGACCCAGCTGGTGGGCGACGCCGGCAAGCGCCTGCACACCGGCCGCAGCCGCAACGACCAGGTGGCCACCGACATCCGCCTGTGGCTGCGCGGCGAGATCGACCTCATCACCGGCCTGCTGCGCGAGCTGCAGGGCGCGCTGGTGGAGGTCGCGCAGCGCCACATCGACGTCATCCTGCCCGGCTTCACCCACCTGCAGGTGGCCCAGCCCGTGAGCTTTGCCCACCACCTGCTGGCCTACGTCGAGATGTTCAGCCGCGACGAACAGCGCATGCTGGATGCCCGAAAGCGCGTCAACCAGCTGCCGCTGGGCAGCGCCGCCCTGGCCGGCACCACCTACCCGCTGGACCGCGAGCGCGTGGCGCGCACGCTGGGCATGGAAGGCGTCTGCCAGAACAGCCTGGACGCGGTGAGCGACCGCGACTTTGCGATCGAATTTTCCGCCGCCGCCAGCCTGGTGATGGTGCACATCAGCCGTCTGAGCGAAGAGCTGATTCTGTGGATGAGCCAGAACTTCGCCTTCATCCGCATCGCCGACCGCTTCACCACCGGCTCGTCGATCATGCCGCAGAAGAAAAACCCCGACGTGCCCGAACTGGCGCGCGGCAAGACCGGCCGCGTGGTCGGCCACCTGATGGGCCTGATCACCCTGATGAAGGGCCAGCCGCTGGCCTACAACAAGGACAACCAGGAAGACAAGGAGCCGCTGTTCGACACCGTGGACACGCTGCGCGACACCCTGCGCATCTTCGTCGAGATGATCGGCGGCCAGCCCAACCCGGTCAGCGGCGCCAAGGAAGGCGGCATCAGCGTGAACCCCGCCGCCATGGAGGCGGCGGCGCAGAAGGGCTACGCCACCGCCACCGACCTGGCCGACTACCTTGTCAAGAAGGGCCTGCCCTTCCGCGACGCACACGAAACCGTGGCCCACGCCGTGAAAGCCGCCCAGTCGCACGCCTGCGACCTGTCGGAGCTGCCGCTGAAGGTGCTGCAGGAATTCCACCCGGCCATCGACAAGGACGTCTACCAGGTCCTGAGCCTGCGCGGCAGCCTGAACGCCCGCGCCACCCTGGGTGGCACGGCGCCGGCGCAGGTGCAGACACAGATCGCACGACACCGGGCGCGGCTGGCGCTTGGCTGAGCGGCGTCGCTGACTGGGCGAACGGCCCACCCTCCCGGCGCGCGCCGCAATCTGCGTCGGCGCGGGCAAGCCCCTCCAACCGCCGCTTCCAGGCTGAGTGGGGGGATCAGGTGTTGGCCGCCAGATCCACCACCGGCTGGCTCCCGCACGGCAACCGATCCGCACCGACGGCACCTTGTGCGCGGAACCACTCGATGGTCTGCGCCAGGCCTTGCACCAAGGGCACTTCCGGTTGCCATTCGAGCCAACGCTGTGCCTGGCTGATGTCGGGCTGGCGACAGCGCGGGTCCTCTTCACGTGCCGGCAGCGTCCGCACGCCAGCGTTGCTGCCGGTCAGGCGCAGCACCATGGCAGCCAACGCATGCATCGACACCTCCTGCGGATTGCCCAGGTTGATCGGACCCGTCACGCGCTCCTGCGCCATCAGGGCCAGCAGACCACGCACGGTATCGCTGACGTAGCAGAAGGAGCGGGTCTGCCGACCATCGCCGTGCAGCGGCAGCGGCTCTGCGCGCAACGCGCTGGTGATGAACGTGCTGACCACGCGACCGTCCTGTGGTCGCAGGCGCGGGCCATAGGTGTTGAACAGACGCGCCAGCCGCACCTGGGTGCCGTGCTGCCGGGCATGCGCCACCGTCAGGGCCTCCGCGCAACGCTTGCCCTCGTCGTAGCAACTGCGCGGGCCCACCGGGTTGACGTGGCCCCGGTAGGCCTCGGTCTGTGGATGCACCTGCGGGTCGCCGTACACCTCGCTGGTGGAAGTCAGCAACATGCGGGCACCGTGGGCCCGCGCAAAGTCCAGCGCGTTCAGGGTGCCCAGGACGTTGGTGCGAATGGTCTGCACCGGCGCGGCCTGGTAGTCGACCGGGCTGGCCGGGCTGGCCAGGTGAAACACGCGCTGGGCAGCCGGCAATCGCTGCCACAAGGCCGGATCCACCACGTCCCCAGGCACGAAGGCAAACCCAGGGACCGCCAGCAGGTGCGCCACGTTGTCGCTGCTTCCACTGGACAGGTCGTCCACGCACGTGACTTGAACGCCCTGGATCAGCAGGGCCTCGCAAAGGTGGCTGCCGATGAAGCCGGCCCCGCCGGTAACCACGGCACGGGTCATGACGCGGCGCCATCGATGGGGCGACCGAATGTCCAGCGCACCCGCAACCGTGCCCACAGCTCTTCGGGCGTCAATCCTTGACCCACGGCGCGCAAGGTGTGGTCGTGCGTCCCGCTCGCCGGCACGGGCACGCCGGCCTGTACGTAGGTGTGCGCCCAGCTGGATTCGTACAGCACCGTGCGTTGGCCAGTCCAGGCCACCTTGAGGCGATGATGCTGCATGAGCCAGCACATGACCCGGTCACAGATCGGCGTCAACGAGGGCGGTATCTGGCACCACGCACCCCACAGAAAGCCCGCCGAGCGCGTCAGACTGATGCAACTGGTGTCGACGAATCCAGAGCCCACGTCTTCGCGCGGCGCCACCAACCGCAGATGTTCGTGACCCGGCAAGAACAGGTACCGCAGCGAAAACACCGCGTCCAGAGCAACCCCGGCAGCCTGCGCCTTGGCAACGGTTTCCACGACGGTGGCGACATGCTCGGGCTCGATCAGATTGTCGGCGTCCAGAAAGCACACCACATCGAAACCATCGGCCAGCGCGCACTGGGCGCCCACACCTCGCGGGGTACAGCCGAAATTGGCGTGGCCGTTCGGCAGCTGGATGTGGCGCACGCCTGGCCACTGCGTCAGCAAGGCGTTCTGAGGAAAGCCGTCGGCCACCATGTAGTGAACCACCTGCGGGTAGGTCTGGGCGCGAACGCTGGTCAAGCAGCGCTGCAGCGTCGCCGGTGACTCCTTGAAATACGGCGTCACCACAGCCACACGCAGTCCAGCGGCGCATCCGCTCGATTCGCTGACTGTCACGATCCTTTCCCCTTTCGTCAGCAGGGGATTATGCAGGTTGATGCATCGCACCATGCTCAGGCACTTGCCCTCACCCCCGCGGATGGTGCTGCGCGTGCAATTCCTTCAGCCGCTGGCGTGCGATGTGGGTGTAGATGGTGGTGGTGGAAATGTCGGCATGCCCCAGCAGCAGCTGCACCGCACGCAGGTCGGCTCCGTGGTTGAGCAGGTGGGTGGCGAAGGCGTGGCGCAGCGTGTGCGGTGACAGCGGCGCCGTCACGCCGGCGGTGCGCGCATAGCGCTTGACCAGGTTCCAGAACATCACGCGCGACATCGCGGTGCCGGGCGTGCGGCCGGCGCTGGTGACGAACAGCGCATCGCTCTGGCGCCCGCCCAGCAGCGCCGGACGGGCCTCGCGCAGGTAGCGCTCCAGCCAGTCGCGCGCCTGCTCGCCAAACGGCACCAGGCGCTCCTTGCTGCCCTTGCCCAGCACGCGCAGCACGCCTTCGTTGAAACCGACGTGAAAGCTCCTGAGCGCCACCAGTTCGCTCACGCGCAGGCCGCTGGCGTACATCAGTTCCAGCATGGCGCGGTCGCGCAGGCCGAGCGGGGTGCCGGTGTTGGGCGCGGTCAGCAGGGCATCGACCTGCGCCTCGCCGAGCGTCTTGGGCACGCGCAGCGGCTGGCGCGCGGCCAGCAGCCTGAGCGTCGGGTCGGCGCTCACCAGGTGTTCGCGCAGCGCCCAGCGAAAAAAGCGTTTGAACACCGTCAGCCGCCGGTTGGCCGAGGTGGCCTTGCCGTCGGCGCGCGCGGCCATGTAGGCGTTCAGGTGCGGCTCCTGGGTCTGCGCCAGCGCCACGCGGTGCGTGGCCTGCAGCCAGGCGGCGTACAGGGTGAGGTCGCGCCGGTAAGCGGCCAGGGAGTTGGCCGACAGACCGTCTTCCAGCCACAGGGCGTCGATGAAGCGGTCGATCAGCGGGTCGTCGGGTGCGGCAGCGGCCATGGGTCGGCGCGATGCAATGGGCATCGATGCGAGCGCCGGATTCGGTGTCATATTGGGCTCTGGCACGCGCCCATCAAGCGCCAGCAGCTACGTTAATGATAGCAACCAAAGTCCGCTGCGATCCGGGCACGCCGCCGGCCTGGGACCTGCGGGCGTGTCCGGTCGCGGGCCGGCGCCGATCAATCGAGCGTCAGCTTCTGCTTGGCCACCACCTCCTTGTAGACGGCGAACTCGTCCTTGATCTGCTGGGCGAACTGCTCGGGCGTGTTGGCCACCATGATGGAGCCGGTGTCGGCGATGCGCTTCTTGACTGCCGGATCTTCCAGCACCTTGCGGGTGGCGGCGTTCAGCTTGTCGACGATCTCCTTGGACGTGCCCTTGGGCGCCAGGATGCCGTAGTAGGCCAGACGGTTGACCGCCGGCAGACCGATTTCCTTGAAGGTCGGCACGTTGGGCAGATCGGCCAGGCGTTCGGGCGCGGCGACCACCAGCGGCACCAGCTTGCCGCCCTTGATGAAGGGCAGCGCCGAAGGCAGGTTGTCGAAGATGATGGGCACCTGGCCGGCCACGGTGTCGTTGAGCGCCGGGCCGGCGCCGCGGTACGGAATGTGGGTGACGAACACACCGGCCAGGCTCTTCCACAGCTCGGTCTGCAGGTGGCCGATGCCGCCGGTGCCGGAGGACGCGTAGGAGTACTTGCCTGGCGCCTTCTTGAGCAGTGCGACGAAGGAGGCGTAGTCCTTGGCCGGAAAGCTGGGGTGCACGGCGATCACGTTGGGCGTGGCGGCGATGTTGATGACCGGCACGAAGTCGTTGATCGGGTCGTACGGAATCTTCTTGTTGATGGCCGGGTTGGCGGCCGTGGTGGACACCGTGGCCACGCTGAGGGTGTAGCCGTCGGGGGCGGCGCGCACCACTTCGGTGGCGCCGATCACGCCGCCGCCGCCAGCCTTGTTTTCGACCACCACGGCCTGCCCCAGCGCCTTGCCCAGCGGGTCGGCGATGGTGCGGGCGATGATGTCGGTGGTGCCGCCGGGTGCGAACGGCACCACCAGGCGAATCGGCTTGCTGGGGTAGGCCTGCGCGCACACCGCGCCGGCGGACAGGGTGGCAGCGGCGAGAACGATCCATTGACGTCGTTGCATGGCGGTCCGGTTCCTCTGAGTGGTTGAAGGATAAAAAAGCGCGCCATGTTAACCATGCCGCCGCCGGCCTGGCCATTAGGGATTGCGCAGGCCGCTATGCTCGCGCCGTGCACCACGTCACGCTTCTGCTGCCCGATTTTTCGCTGATTGCGCTCGGCTGGCTGCTGTGTCGCCACACGGCCCTGGGCCGTGGCGTCTGGCAGGCGGTGGAACAACTGGTGTATTTCTTTCTGTTTCCGGTCTACCTGTTTCAGTCCATCGTGCGCGCGCCGCTGGACGTGCAGGCCGCATCCAGCCTGATCGGCGCCGGCCTGGCCCTGGGCGCCGCCGGCATCGCCCTGGCCTGGGCGCTGCCGCATCTGCCGCTGCTGGGGCGGCACATCGACGCCCACGACCACGCGGCCAGCGCCCAGATCGCGTTTCGCTTCAATTCCTTCATCGGCCTGGCGGTGGCCGAGCGCCTGGCCGGCGCCCAGGGCCAGCAGTTGATGGCGGTGCTGATCGGGGTCAGCGTGCCGCTCTACAACGTGGCCGCGGTGTGGCCGATGGCGCGCCGCAGCGGCCGCGCCATCGGCGGCGAGCTGCTGCGCAACCCGCTGATCCTGGCCACCGTGCTGGGGCTGGTGGCCAACCTGCTGGGCCTCGGCCTGCCGGACTGGGCCGCCACCACGCTGTCGCGCATCGGCTCGGCGTCGATCGCGCTCGGGCTGATGGCGGCCGGCGCCGGCATGCAGCTGCAGAGCCTGGCGCGCGCCAAGCTGCTGGGCACCGCGCTGCTGACCATCCGCCACCTGCTGCAACCGCTGATCGCCTGGCTGCTGGCGCGCGCCTTTGGCCTGGGCGCGGCCGAAGCGGCGGCGCTGCTGGTGTTTGCCGCCCTGCCCACCTCGTCCAGCGGCTACGTGCTGGCCGCGCGCATGGGCTACAACGGCCCTTACGTGGCGGGGCTGGTCACGCTGTCGACCCTGCTGGCGCTGCTGAGCCTGCCCTGGGCGTTCACGCTGCTGGAGCGGGTTGCCCCTTGAAGCGAGGCTGCCGGCGCCTTGCTGGCGCGCGCGGCGACCCCCTCTTGTTCGAGGTCTGCGCCTGGCCACGCCGATCGCGGGTTGACGCGCCCGACGAAATGCTATAAATACAGCAGCATGCGGCGCCGATCCCGCGCCATGCGAGCCGGCAAAAACCATAGTGATCGCCCCGATGTCAACGCCCCAGCGCCCACCGCACATGCTCGCGCACCAGCGCGCTCGGGTGGTTGGCGCGGCGCCTCAGGGCGGCGTGCAGGGGCGCGCGCCGCGCGTCGCCGGGCGGCAGCGCGGCCAGGGCGTTGCCCAGCGCCACGGCGACGTTGCGCAACCAGCGCTCGTGGCCGATGCGGCGGATCGGGCTGCCTTCGGTGCGGCGCAAGAACTCGTCTTCGCTCCAGTCCAGCAGATCGGTCAACTGGGCGCCGCCCAGGCCCTCACGCGGGTCGAAATCGGGCAGCGCACTGCGCCCGGCGTATTTGTTCCACGGACACACCAGCTGGCAGTCGTCGCAGCCATAGATGCGGTTGCCGATCAGCGGGCGCAGCGCCTCGTCGATGGCGCCGTCGTGCTCGATCGTCAGGTAGGAGATGCAGCGGCGCGCGTCCAGCCGGTACGGCGCCACGATGGCGCCCGTCGGGCAGGCGTCGATGCAGGCGCTGCACTGGCCGCAGTGGGCGCCGGTCGGTGCGGTGCGCGGCAGGTGCAGGTCGACGTAGATTTCACCCAGAAAGAACATCGAGCCGCCTTCGCGCGACAGCAGCAGCGTGTGCTTGCCGCGCCAGCCCTGGCCGCTGCGGCTGGCCAGCTCCACCTCCAGCACCGGCGCCGAATCGGTGAACACGCGGTGGCCGAACGGGCCGATGGCCAGCGCGATGCGGTCCTGCAGCTTCTGAAGGCGCCCGCGCAGCACCTTGTGATAGTCGCGCCCGCGGGCGTAGAGCGACACCACGCCCTCCTGCGGGCGGCCCAGCCGCGCCAGCTCCACGTCCTGCCAGTCCTCGGGGGTGGCGCGCGGCAGATAATCCATGCGCGCGGTGATCACGCTCACCGTGCCGGGCACCAGTTCGGCCGGGCGCGCGCGCCGCAGGCCGTGCGCCGCCATGTAGTCCATGCGGCCGTGAAAACCGTTGTGCAGCCAGGCCAGCAGGCCGGGCTCGGCAGCCGAGAGGTCGATGTCGGCCACGCCCAGGTGCGAAAACCCCAGCTCGCGCGCCCAGCCGCGCAACTGGTTCAACAGATCAAGGGAATCGATTTGAGCGCCATCTCCAGCCACGCCCAAATTGTAGGAAGCCCCGATGCGCCCGCCCTCAGCCTGCTGTGGCGCAGCGAGGACGACACCGCCGCCTTTGCCCGCCGCCTGGCGGCCGCGCCCGAGCTGCGCCAGGCCTGCATCGAGCTGCACGGCGAGCTCGGCGCCGGCAAGACCAGCTTCGTGCGCCACCTGCTGCGCGCCCTGGGCGTTGCCGGGCGCATCAAGAGCCCGACCTATGCCGTGGTCGAACCCCACCAGACGCCCGACGGGCTGGCGGTGTCGCATTTCGACTTCTACCGCTTCACCGACCCGCGCGAGTGGGAAGACGCCGGTCTGCGCGACCTGTTCGCCGCGCCCGGGCTGAAGCTGTCCGAATGGCCCGACAAGGCCGCCGGCCTGCTGCCGGCGCCCGACCTGGCGCTGCGGCTGACGGTGCGCGACGATGGCGCCCGCGCCGTGCGCGTCAGCGCCCACACGCCGCGGGGTCGGCGCCTGCTGACGGAGCTGGGCGCATGACGCCGGTCACCCCCGAGTCGCCCGGCCGGCCACCGGCACCCGGGCGGCGCCGCGCACTGCTGCAGGGCGGCTCGCTGGTGCTGTGGCTGGGCGCGCACCAGTTGGCGCGCGGTGCCGGCATCCTGGCGGTGCGCGTGTGGCCGGCCGAAGACTATTCGCGCGTCACCGTCGAATCCGACACCGCGCTCAAGGCCAGCTACCGCCTGGTCGGGACGCCGCCGCGGCTGGCGGTGGACATCGACGGCCTGACGCTCGACCCCACGCTGCGCGAGCTGGTGGCCAAGGTGCGCGCCGACGACCCCAACATCGCCGGCATCCGCGTGGGCCAGCACCAGCCCGGCGTGGTGCGCCTGGTGTTCGACCTCAAGCACGAGATCAAGCCGCAGGTGTTCACCCTGGGGCCGGTGGCGGCCTACCAGCACCGGCTGGTGTTCGATCTGTACCCGGCGCACCCGCCCGACCCGCTGGCCCAGCTCATCGCCGAGCGCATGCGCGAGCTCGGCCGCAGCCCCGCGCCGGTGCCGGTCGAGCCGGCGGCCGCGCCCGCGCACGGCGGCACCGACACGCTGGGTGAGCTGATCGCGCGCCAGATCGAGCGCGCCAACGAACTCACCCGGCGCGACGCCGCGCGCCGCCCTGCCCCACCGCCGGCCGGCGCCGGCGCCACCGAGCGCCTGATCATCGTGGCGCTCGATCCGGGCCACGGCGGCGAGGACCCGGGCGCCATCGGCCCTGGCGGCACGCAGGAAAAGGACGTCGTGCTGCAGGTGGCGCTGAAGCTGCGCGAGCGCATCAACGCCAGCAGCGTGGGCGGCAACCCGATGCGCGCCTTCCTGACGCGCGAGGGCGACTACTTCGTGCCGCTGCAGACGCGGGTCGAAAAGGCACGGCGGGTGCAGGCCGACCTGTTCGTCAGCATCCACGCCGACGCCTTCATGCGGCCCGAGGCCAGCGGCGCCAGCGTCTACGCGCTGTCCGAGCGCGGCGCCTCCAGCACCGCCGCGCGTTGGCTGGCGCAAAAGGAAAACGCCTCCGACCGCATCGGTGGCGTCAGCCTGGGCGCCAAGGACCAGTCGGTGCAGCACGTGCTGCTGGACATGAGCACCACGGCGCAGATCCGCGACAGCCTGCGCCTGGGCGACACGGTGCTGCGCGAGATCGGCGGCGTCGGCAGACTGCACAAGCGCAGCGTCGAGCGCGCCAACTTCGCCGTGCTGCGCAACCCCGACGTGCCCAGCGTGCTGGTCGAGACCGCCTTCATCAGCAACCCCGACGAAGAGCGCCGCCTGCGCAGCCAGGCCTACCAGAACGAGCTGGCCGACGCCCTGATCAGCGGCATCCGCAAGTACTTCACCGCCAACCCGCCGCTGGCGCGCCACCGGCAGGTCTGAGAGGTGGTGCTGATGGCGGGTGCGTGCGCTGCGCTTCGATGACCCAGGGGGTGAGGCGTCACGCCACGGGCAGGCAGCGTCCCCGGCCCGCCTGTGACCCTGGAAACGGCGTCAAGAATACTATTGTTTTGATAGCTTCCGGCGCAATCCGGTAGCGCGCCAGAGCCGGTTTTGATACCTGATCAGGCGCTGGGCGCGGCGCGGCCCGCCTTCCAGCCGCCGTACAGCGCGATCAGGCCCGGCACCAGGATCAGGGCCCAGATGATCTTGCTCAGGTTGGCCTGCACCCAGGGCAGGTTGCCGAACAGGTAGCCCGCGCTCACCACCCCCAGCACCCAGATCAGCGCCCCGGCGACGTTGAACAGCGTGAAGCGGTGGCGCGTCATCTCGGCCACGCCGGCCACGAAGGGCACGAAGGTGCGGATGAACGGCATGAAGCGCGCCAGGATCACCGTGACGCCGCCGTAGCGCTCGTAGAACCGGTGCGCGCGGTCGAACGCCTGCCGGTTGAACAGGCGTGAGCTTTCCCACTTGAACACGCGCGGCCCGAAATAGCGCCCCAGGCTGTAGTTGCACTGGTCGCCCAGGATCGCCGCCGCCAGCAGCACCGCGCAGGCCAGCGGCCAGCTCAGGTGCCCGGCCCCGGCCAGGGCGCCGACCACGAACAGCAGCGAATCGCCGGGCAGAAACGGCATCACCACCAGGCCGGTCTCGACGAACACGATCAGAAACAGCAGCGCGTACACCCAGGCCCCGTAGGCCGCCACGAACTCGCCCAGGTGGCGATCGACGTGCAGCACGAAGTCCACCAGCATCATCAGGACATCCATGGCCCCGATTATCCGGCGCCCAGCGACGCGCCGGCGGCACGCCGCGCCCCCCGGCAGGCGTGGTTTTCGCGCACCACGGCCGCGCCCTCGGTGAAAACCCTCTTTGAACACAAGGGCTTGCGATCGGATCATCACCCCTCTGGACTGTCCAGACACCAACCCACCCGGAGACAGAGGAAGATGAGCAAACCCACCCAGACCACCGGTCGTCGCAACCTGCTGAAGGGCGCCGCCGTCGCCGCCGGCGCCATGTCGGTGCCCATGATCAGCGTGGCGCAGACCACCACCCTGCGCTTTCAGAGCACCTGGCCGGCCAAGGACATCTTCCACGAGTTCGCACAGGACTACGCCAAGAAAATCAACGACATGGCCGGTGGCCGTCTGAAGATCGAGGTGCTGCCCGCCGGCGCCGTGGTGCCGGCCTTTCAGCTGCTCGATGCCGTGGCCAAGGGCACGCTCGACGGCGGCCATGGCGTGGTGGCCTACTGGTATGGCAAGAACCAGGCCGTGGCGCTGTGGGGCTCGGGCCCGGCCTTCGGCATGGACGCCAACATGGTGCTGGCCTGGCACAACTACGGCGGCGGCAAGGAACTGCTCGATGAGATCTACAAGAGCCTGAACCTGGACGTGGTCTCCAAGCTCTACGGCCCCATGCCCACGCAGCCGCTGGGCTGGTTCAAGAAGCCCGTGGCCAAGGTGGGAGACCTCAAGGGCCTGAAGTTCCGCACCGTGGGCCTGGCCGTGGACGTGTTCACGGAGATGGGCCTGGCCGTCAACCCCCTGCCCGGCGGCGAGATCGTGCCGGCGCTCGACCGCGGCCTGCTCGACGCGGCCGAGTTCAACAACGCGTCGAGCGACCGCGTGCTGGGCTTTCCCGACGTGGCCAAGAACTGCATGCTGCAGAGCTTTCACCAATCCAGCGAGCAGTTCGAGGTGCTGTTCAACAAGACCAAGTACGACGCGCTGCCGGCCGAGCTCAAGGCCATCATCGACTACGCCACGCAGGCCGCCAGCGCCGACATGAGCTGGAAGGCCGCCGACCGCTACGCCAAGGACTACGCCGAGATGTCGGCCAAGCAGGGCGTGAAGTTCTACAAGACGCCCGACGCCATCCTGCGCGCGCAGCTCGCCGCCTGGGACAAGGTGACGGCCAAGAAGGCGGCCGAGAACCCGATGTTCAAGAAGGTCATGGATTCCATGCGCACCTTTGCCCAGCGCAGCGGGCGCTGGCAGAACGACACCACCATCGACTACCGCATGGCCTGGAACCATTACTTCGGCGCCAAGAAGGGCGCCATGGGCTGACGCCGCCCGCATTCGAGAAGGCCTGCGCAAGGCCTTCTTTTTTGTCGACCCGGGGCCCTGGGCGAAATCGATCGCCGGGCCCTGTTCGTTTTCATCGGCCCTCGCGGCTGTTTCGCCATGCAAAAGTTGCTTCTCGGGATCGACGCCGTGTCGACCTTCATCGGCAAGGCCGCCGCCTGGGCCTGCGTTCTGCTCACGGCCCTGATCTGCTGGGAAGTGTTTTCGCGCTACGCCCTCAACAAGCCCCACGCCTGGGTGCTGGACGCGCAGATCATGCTGTACGGCACCATGTTCATGATGGCCGGCGCCTACACCCTGGCCAAGAACGGCCATGTGCGCGGTGACGTGCTGTACGGCTTCTTCAGCCCGCGCGTGCAGGCCGGGCTGGACCTGCTGCTGTACTTTCTGTTCTTCCTGCCCGGCGTGCTGGCCATGACCTGGGCCGGCTGGGGCTATGCGCAGGAATCGCTGGCGATCCGCGAGCAGACCTTCTCGGCCGAGCCGCTGCCGCTGTACCCCTTCAAGTTCGTCATTCCGCTGGCCGGCGCGGCGCTGCTGCTGCAGGGTCTGGCCGAGATCGCCCGCTGTGTGATCTGCCTGCGCCAGGGTGCCTGGCCCAGCCGCGAGGCCGACGTCGAGGAAGTGGACGTGGAAAAACTCAAGGAAATGGTGCACGTCACCGACGCCGACCGCGCCGCCATCGCGGTGCAGCCGCCCCGACCGTCGCCGCCGAGCCCCGGGCACGCGGACCACGGGCACACCGACCGGGGGGCCTGAGCATGCGCAAGGAACTCTGGTTCGGCTTTTCCATCATGGCGCTGGTGGTGGCCAGCGCCGCCTGGCTGCTGCTGGGCGTGGAGCACATCACCAACGGCCACCTGGGCCTGCTGATGCTGTCGCTGGTGGTGGTGGCCATCATGCTGGGCTTTCCCACCGCGTTCACGCTCATGGGCATGGGCATGATCTTCACCTGGCTGGCGTACGACCGCAACGTCACGCGCACGCTCGACCTGATGGTGCAGGCGGCCTACAAGAGCATGGCCAACGACGTGCTCATCGCCATCCCGCTGTTCGTCTTCATGGGCTACCTGGTCGAGCGCGCCAACCTGATCGAAAAGCTGTTCAAGAGCCTGCACCTGGCCATGGCGCGCGTGCCGGGCTCGCTGGCGGTGGCCACGCTGGTGACCTGCGCCATCTTCGCCACGGCCACCGGCATCGTCGGCGCCGTGGTCACGCTGATGGGGCTGCTGGCGCTGCCGGCCATGCTGCGCGCGGGCTACAGCATCCCCATGTCGGCGGGCGCCATCACCGCCGGCGGCTGCCTGGGCATTCTGATTCCGCCCTCGGTGCTGCTCATCCTGTACGGCGCCACGGCCGGGGTGTCGGTGGTGCAGCTGTATGCCGGCGCCTTCTTCCCCGGCGTCATGCTGGCCGGGCTGTATGTGGCCTACGTCATCATCGTGGCCAAGCTCAAGCCTGCCTGGGCGCCGCCGCTGTCGGCCAAAGAGCGCCAGGTCGATCTGCCGGCCCTGACCAGCGCCCTGCCGGCTGGCACGCGCGACTACGCGCCGCTGCGCCTGCTGAACGCGCTCAAGGGCCGGCGCAACGCCGACGTGCCGCTGGCCCACGTGCTGCGCCAGCTGGCGGTGGTGGTGCTGCCGGGTCTGCTGTTTCTGCTGCTGGCCACCAGCACCTGGCAGGCCGTGACCAAGGTGCCGACCGAGCAGGCGGTGGAGCTGCAGGCCATCGGATCGGAGGGCAGCGGCGCCGAAAGCTCCGACTCCGGGCTGGCCGAGCCGCCGGCCGAAGATGAGTTGCAGGAACCTCCGACCGAGGACGCCCTGCAGGAGCCGCCAGGGGCCGATGCGCCCGACACCCTGGCCACCCCGCCCGGCGCCGAGGTCGATGCCGCGTCCGAGCCGACGGCCGCCGGCGTGGCCGAGCCCCCCGGGGCCAGCGCCGCGGCCTCCGATGCCGCCGGCGCAGCCCAGGCCGGCACGCAGCCGGCGCCCACCTGGTGGTGGGTCGTGATGGGGGTGCTGGGCGCCTGCACCGCCCTGTTCTACCTGTTCCTCAGCTTCGCCCGGCTGGAAATCTTCAAGATGCTGCTGGGCTCGTTCTTCCCGCTGATGATCCTGATTCTGGCGGTGCTGGGCTCCATCGTGTTCGGCCTGGCCACGCCGACCGAGGCGGCGGCCATGGGCTCGCTGGGCGGCTTTCTGCTGGCGGCGGCCTACAAGCGGCTGACCATGGACGTGCTGCGCGAGTCGGTCTACCTGACGGCCAAGACCTCGGCCATGGTGTGCTGGCTGTTCGTCGGCTCGGCCATCTTCTCGGCCGCCTTTGCGCTGCTGGGCGGGCAGGAGCTGATCGAGCAGTGGGTGCTGTCGATGAACCTCAGCAAGCTGGAGTTCATGGTGCTGGCGCAGGTGGTGATCTTCCTGCTCGGCTGGCCGCTGGAGTGGACCGAGATCATCGTCATCTTCATGCCGATCTTCATCCCGCTGCTGAACCACTTTGGCGTCGATCCGCTGTTCTTCGGCCTGCTGGTGGCGCTGAACCTGCAGACCGCCTTCCTGTCGCCGCCGGTGGCCATGTCGGCCTTCTACCTCAAGGGGGTGGCGCCGCCCTACGTGACGCTGAACCAGATCTTCCTGGGCATGATGCCCTTCATGGCGATCCAGGTGCTGGCCATCGTGCTGCTGTACGTGTTCCCCTCGATCGGGCTCTGGCTGCCCAACCTGCTCTACAAGTAAAAACCGGCTCTGGCGCTTGCCCAATCTGCGCCAACAGCTATTCTATTCATAGCATACGGGGCGTCCACCGAAGCCCAGGGGGTGGCCGGGGCGCGCTTTCTACAATCGCGCCCATGCCCGCGCCGCGCCGCCCGATCCGTGAACTGCCCGACGAGCTGATCAGCCAGATCGCCGCCGGCGAGGTGATCGAGCGCCCGGCCTCGGTGGTGCGCGAGCTGCTGGACAACGCGCTCGACGCCGGCGCCAGCCAGATCACGGTGCGGCTGCTGGCCGGCGGCGTACGACTGATCAGCGTCGAGGACGACGGCGCCGGCATCGCTGCGGACGAGCTGGCCACCGCCCTCAGGCGCCACGCCACCAGCAAGATCGCCAGCCTGGCCGAGCTGGAGTCGGTGGCGACCATGGGTTTTCGCGGCGAGGCGTTGGCGGCCATCGCCTCCATCGCCGAGCTGACCTTGCTGTCGCGCACCGCCGAGCAGCCCGGCGCCTGGCAGCTGGACGCCCGCAGCGGCGAACTGCGCCCCGCCGCGCGCGCCGTCGGCACCACGGTGGAGGTGCGCGAGCTGTTCTTTGCCGTGCCGGCGCGGCGCAAGTTCCTCAAGAGCGACGCCACCGAACTGGCGCACTGCATCGAGGCGCTGCGCCGCCACGCGCTGGCGCGACCCGACGTGGGCTTTGCTCTCTGGCACGAAGGCAGGCTGATCGAGCAATGGCGCAGTCACCCGGGCGCCGCCGGCCTGGCGCAGCGCCTGGCCGACGTGCTGGGCGAGGACTTCCTGGCCGGCTCGGTGGCCATCGATCACCAGGCCGGCGGCGTGCGCGTGAGCGGCCACGCCGGCCTGCCCGATTGCGCGCGCGCCCGCGCCGACCAGCAGTACGCCTGGGTCAACGGCCGCTTCGTGCGCGACAAGGTGATTGCCCACGCCGCACGCGCCGCCTACGAAGACGTGCTGCACGGCCAGCGCCAGCCGGTGTACGTGCTGCACGTGGCGGTCGATCCGGCGCGGGTGGACGTCAACGTGCACCCGACCAAGATCGAGGTGCGCTTTCGCGACAGCCGCGAAGTGCACCAGGCCGTGCGCCACGCGATCGAGCACGCGCTGGCAACCCCGCGCGCCGCCCTGCTGGCCCAGACGGCCGACCCGACACCGCCCGCGCCAGCACCCGAGTTTTTCAAGCCATTTTCAGCTCCAGCGCCCGCCAGATCAGCGCAAGCAGCTATCGATTTCAAAGCACCTGCGGGCCACGCCGTGGCCGAGCTGCAGGCCCTGTGGCAGGCCGCACCCGACCCCGGCGCGGCTGCCCTGCCCGCCGCCCCGGCCGACGACGACTGGCCGCTGGGCCGCGCCATCGCGCAGCTGCACGGCATCTACATCCTGGCCGAAAACCGCGCCGGCCTGGTGCTGGTGGACATGCATGCGGCGCACGAACGCATCGTCTACGAGCGGCTCAAGCGCCAGCTCGACGGCGCCCGCGTGGCCAGCCAGCCGCTGCTGATCCCGGCCACCTTTGCCGCCACCGCGCAGGAAGTGGCCACCGCCGAAGGCTGCGCCGAGGTGCTGGCCCGCCTGGGCCTGGAAATCACCGCGTTCTCGCCCCGCACGCTGGCGGTGCGCGCCGTGCCCACCGCGCTGGCGGCCGGCGACGCCGTGGCGCTGGCGCGCAGCGTGCTGGCCGAGCTGGCGCAGCACGAGGCCAGCACCGTGGTCGAACGCGCCCGCCACGAGCTGCTGGCCACCATGGCCTGCCACGGCGCGGTGCGCGCCCACCGGCGCCTGACGCACGAAGAAATGAACGCCCTGCTGCGCCAGATGGAAGCCACCGAGCGCAGCGACCAGTGCAACCACGGCCGCCCGACCTGGCGCCAGCTCAGCCTGCGCGAGCTCGACGCCCTGTTCCTGCGCGGCCGCTGAGGCCCGGCGGCGCCCAGGCGCACGACCCCTGACCCCGGCCGCGCAGACCTGAGCCGCGCCCTGGCGATCGACACGCCGCGCGGTCATCCGCCATCCGTCATCTGCTACCCTCGCCCGCGTGTCTTCCCCCGCTTCCGTCACCGGCCCCGGGCGCGCCCCGGCGGCCATGAGCGCCTCCACCGTCGTCGTCCTGCTGGGCCTGCTGCTGGGCCTGCAACCGGTCACCACCGACGTCTACCTGCCGGCGCTGCCGGCCCTGCAGCACGAGCTGGCGGCCTCGATGTCGCAGGTGCAGCTGACCTTCGCCGGCCTGCTGCTGGCCTTTGGCTGCTCGCAGCTGGTGTGGGGGCCGCTGTCGGACCGCTTTGGCCGCCGGCCGGTGCTGCTGTGGGGCATGGGCGCCTATCTGCTGGCTTCGCTGGCCAGCGCGCTGGCACCCAGCATGCCGCTGCTGATCGCCGCCCGCGTGGCCCAGGGCGCGGCCATGGGGGCGGCGGTGATGTGCGCACGCGCCATCGTGCGCGACCTGTACGAGCCGCTGGAAGGCGCGCGCATGATGTCGCGCGGCCTGTCAGGCCTGGGCGTGATCGCCGTCACCTGCGCGCCGGTGGGCGGGCTGCTGACCGAGCTGATCCACTGGCGCGCGGCGCTGGCGGCGCTGGCGCTGTTCGGCGCCGTCACGCTGGCGCTGGTGGCGCTGCGCTTTCACGAAACCATTCCCGCCCGCAACCCCCGGGCGCTGGCGCCGGGCACGCTGTGGCAGGCCTGGCGGCGCATCGCCCGCCACCCGACCTTCGTCACCTATTCGCTGCTGGCCACGGCCTCCTACGCGGCGCTGTTCACCTTTCTTTCCACCTCGCCCTTCGTGCTGATCGAGGCGCTGGGCCTGAGCCGCTTCGGCTACGGCGTGCTGATGGCGGCCGGCTCGCTGGTGTACATCGCCGGCACCATGGCCTGCCGCCGCCTGCTGCAGCGCTGGGGCATCCGGCGCAGCGTGTGGGCGGCCGGCTGGGTCACCTTCACCGCCGGCGCGCTGATGGCGGGCCTGGCCTGGCTGGGCTGGGGCCGGCCCTGGTACGGCTGGTGGGCGGTGTTCGTGCCGCAGGCTCTGTTCCTGCTGGGCCACGGCGTGCATCAGCCGGTCAGCCAGAGCGGCACGGTGGCGCCGTTTCCCGACATGGCGGGCGCGGCCTCGGCGCTCAACGGCTTCATCATGATGGCGGTGGCCTTTCCCATGGGCCTGTGGCTGGGCCGCATGATGGACGGCACGCCGCGCGCGCTGGCGCTGGGCTTCTTCGGCTGGAGCACGGTGATCGCCCTCACCGCCTGGTTTCTGGTGCCAAGGCATGGCGACCCCGAGCGCCACTGAAGCTGCCGGCCTGCGGCCGATCGGCATCGCCGGCCCCACCGCCAGCGGCAAGAGCGCGCTGGCGTTGGCGCTGGCCGAGCGGTTGCCGGTGGAAATCATCAGCGTCGACTCGGCCCTGGTCTACCGCGGGCTGGACATCGGCAGCGCCAAGCCCAGCCTGGCCGAACGCGCCGCCGTGCCGCACCACCTGATCGACATCCGCGACCCCAGCCAGCCCTACAGCGCCGCCGAGTTCGTGCGCGACGCCACCCGGCTGATGGCCGAGATCCGTGCGCGCGGACGCACGCCGCTGCTGGTCGGCGGCACCATGCTGTATTTCAAAGCGCTGCAACAGGGCCTGGACGAAATGCCGCCGGCCGACCCCACCGTGCGCGCCCAGCTGGAGGCGCGCGCGCGCCAGCACGGCTGGGCCGCCCTGCACGCCGAGCTGGCGCGTGTCGACCCGGCGAGCGCCGCCCGCCTGCCGCCCGGCGACAGCCAGCGCATCCAGCGCGCGCTCGAAGTGTGGCAGCTCAGCGGCCGGCCGCTGTCCAGCTTTCACGCTACAAATAGCGTAGCTGCTGGCGCACACCAGGTAAACGCCTGGCCGCTTTTTTCTCTGGAACCGCAGGACCGCGCCTGGCTGCACCGTCGAATCGCCGAGCGCTTCGACGCCATGCTGAGCGCCGGCCTGCTTGACGAGGTGGCGGCGCTGCGGGCGCGCGGCGATCTGTCGCCCCAGCTGCCCGCGCTGCGCGCCGTCGGTTACCGCCAGGCCTGGCAGGCGCTGGAACAGGGCTGGCCGCTGGCGCTGCTGCGCGACCGCGGCAGCGCCGCCACGCGCCAGCTCGCCAAGCGCCAGCTCACCTGGCTGCGCGGCATGCCCTGGCGCCGGCCGCTGCCGGCCGACGCTGCCGACGCCCTGCCCAGGGCGGTGCAGCTGATCCTGGCCACCGCTCGGGGCAACGAGAAATGAACACTTTGTAACTAACGTTTCGTGCCGCAGCGCCGGCACGGCGGCCAACTGCGGTCTAATCCGCGCCGGGGAGATCCAGCCCGGGGAACTCACGTCAGAGGAGCTTGCGGGCCAGCGCCAGAACACGACACGCATGGAGACGCTCGCCCCCGACACCGCCCTCGACCACGCCGCAGACGCGGCCCCGCCCGAACCCGCCACCCAGCCCGCATCGTCGGCGCCCTCGCCAGGCAGCGTCGCCGCCCTGAGCGGCCTGTCGGCGCTGCTGGCGAGCGGCCTGGCCGCCTGCGGGGGCGGCGGCGAGGCCACTCAGGCGGATCCGCCTGCCGCCCCGATCTCGGCCGCCGAGGCGGCGCGCTTTCTGCAGCAGGCGCAGTTTTCGTCCAGCGACGCCGACATCGCCGCCGTGCGGTCGCAGGGCTACGCGCGCTGGCTGGACGCGCAGATGCAGGCGCCCAGCCACACCAGCGGCTGGGACTGGCTGGTCGAGCAAGGCTATCAACAGGAAAGCCTGCGCTTCAACGGCGGCTACGCCGACCACATGATGTGGAACCAGCTGATCGCCGCGCCCGACGCCGTGCGCAAGCGGGTGGCGCTGGCGTGGTCGGAAATCATGGTGGTCTCGGGCAACGGCATCGACGGCTACTGGCCCTCGTTCGCCATGGCGGCCTACTGGGACCTGCTGAACCAGCACGCGTTCGGCAACTTCCGCGAGCTGCTGCAGGCCATCACCCTCAACCCGGCCATGGGCGCCTATCTGAACACACGCGGCAACAAGAAGGCCAACGCCAGCGGCCGTGTGCCGGACGAGAACTACGCACGCGAAGTGATGCAGCTGTTCACCATCGGCCTGTACGAGCTCAACCCCGACGGCACGCTGCGCGGCGGCCAGCCGCAGGAAACCTACGGCCCGGCCGACGTCAGCCAGCTGGCCCAGGTCTTCACCGGCTACGACCTCGACGCCGCCAGCGGTGCCTACAAGACCGATCCGGCGCCGTTTCGCCGTCCGATGAAGCTCAACCCGGCCCAGCACGCGGGCGACAGCGTGACCGTGCTGGGCCGCAGCATCGCCGCCGGCGACGGCACGGCGCGCCTGCGCCAGGCGCTCGACATCCTGTTCGAGCACCCCAACGTGGGGCCCTTCATCGGCCGCCAGCTGATTCAGCGCCTGGTCACCAGCGCGCCCAGCCCCGCCTATGTCGGGCGGGTGGCGGCGGCCTTCAACGACAACGGCGCCGGCGTGCGCGGCGACCTGCGCGCCGTCACCCGGGCCGTGCTGCTGGATCCGGAGGCGCGCCAGGACCCCAAGCTCAACGGCCCGGCCTGGGGCAAGCTGCGCGAACCCATGATCCGCTTCGTGCAGTGGGCGCGCAGCTTCGGCGCCACCTCCAGCGACGGCAAGTGGATCCTGTGGGACCTGTCCGACCCTTCCACCGCGCTCGGCCAGAGCCCGCTGCGCAGCCCCTCGGTGTTCAACTTCTTCCGCCCCGGCTACGTGCCGCCGGGCACCGCGCTGGCCGAGCGCGGCCAGCCGGCGCCGGAGTTCCAGCTCACCAACGAGAACTCGGTGGCCGGCTACCTCAACTACATGCAGGGCGCCATCGCCTGGGGCGCCTGGGGCAGCAAGACCAGCAAGGTCTGGGTCGAACGCTACACGCACGAGATGGCGCTGGTGCAGGACGCGGCGGCGCTGGTCGAGCGGCTCAACCTGCTGCTGGCGGCCGGCCAGCTCTCGCCCGCCACCGTCGCCACCATCCGCGACGCCATCGCCACCCTCAAGCCCGACAGCGACTGGGGCCGCAACCAGCGCGTCTGGTCGGCCATCGCGCTGGTGATGGCCTGTCCCGAATACCTGGTGCAGAAATGAATCCCACGGCCATCCACCGCATGTCTTCCCCTGCCCGGCGCGCCTTTCTGCGCCGGCTCGGCCAGCTCGGCCTTGCCGGCAGCGCCGCACCCTGGGCCATCAACCTGGCGGCGATAGGCGAAGCCGCGGCCTTCAGCGCCGACGGCTACAAGGCCCTGGTGTGCGTCTTTCTGTACGGCGGCAACGACAACGGCAACACCCTGATTCCCTACGACAGCGCCAGCCACGCCGACTACGCCACGGCGCGGCAGTCGCTTGCCATCGCGCGCGCCAACCTGGCCGGCACCGTGCTGAGCGGCAGCGGCCTGCCGGCCGGCCGCGAATATGCGCTGGCACCCCAGCTGGCGCCGCTCAAGCCGCTGTTCGACGCCAAGCGGCTGGCGCTGCAGCTCAACGTCGGCCCGCTGCGCGTGCCCACCACGCTGGAGCAGTACCGGGCGCGCTCGGTGCCTCTGCCGCCCAAGCTGTTCTCGCACAACGACCAGCAATCGGTCTGGCAAAGCTCGGCCGCCGAAGGTGCGGTCAGGGGCTGGGGTGGCCGGCTGGGCGATCTGGCCCTGGCCGGCAACGAAGGCAGCGCCCTGTTCACCTGCCTGTCGGTCACCGGCAACGCGGTGTTCCTGTCGGGCGAGCACGCACTGGCCTACCAGATCGGCGCCGGCGGGGCGGTGGCGATCAAGGGCGTGACCCAGGACGACGGCATGTACGGCGCCCAGGCCTGCCGCCAGGCGCTGCGCACGCTGATCACCGAGCCGCGCGCCCAGGTGCTGGAGAGCGAGCTCAACCGCATCACCGCGCGTTCGCTGGACTCGCACGCCGTGCTGGCGGGGGCGCTGGCCACCAGCGTCGGCCAGTTCGACGCCGTCCTGCCCGATCAGGTGGACGGGCGGCGCCGCACGCTCAACCAGCAGCTCAAGATGGTGGCGCGCCTGATCGCCGCGCGCGGCCAGCTGGGGCCCAGGCGCCAGGTGTTCCTGGTCTCGCTGGGTGGCTTCGACAACCACGACAACCTGATGGACCGGCACCCGGCGCTGCTGACCGAGCTGGGCGCGGGTCTGGCCGGGTTTCAGCAGGCGCTGGACGCGCTGGGCGTGGGGCCACAGGTCACCACCTTCACGGCGTCCGACTTCGGCCGCACCCTGGTGTCCAACGGCGACGGCTCCGACCACGGCTGGGGCAGCCACCATTTCGTGCTGGGCGGCGCGGTGCGCGGCGGTGCCTTCTACGGTCAGGCGCCGCAGGCCGTGCTGAACGGCCCGGAAGACGTCGGTCAGGGCCGCCTGCTGCCCACCACGGCGGTCGACCAGTACGCCGCCACGCTGGCGCGCTGGTTCGGCGTCAGCGACACCGAACTGCCCCTGGTGGCGCCCGCCATCGGGCAGTTCGGCACGCGCGACCTGGGTTTTCTGGGCGCATAGGCCAACCCGCCGGCGCAGCCCGGCGGGTCGGCGTGGCGCTTACTCGATGGTCAGGCGCTGCGAGCCACTGACCTGCTTCTTGGGCAGGGTGAGCGTCAGCACGCCGTTGTCGTACCTGGCCTTGGCGGCGCTCTGGTCGATGTCCTGGGGCAGCTGGAAGCTGCGCGCCACGGCACCGTAGTAGCGCTCGCTGCGCAGCACGCGCTCGCCGCTGGACTGGCTGTCCTGCTGCTTGATTTCGGCGCGCACCGTCACCACGCTGCCGTCGATCGAGACGTGAATGTCGTCCTTGCCGACGCCGGGCACTTCGGCCTCGACGGTGTAGGTGCCGTTGTTTTCCTTCACGTCGATGCGGATCTGCGCCGCCGTCGGCAGCGGATCGCCATGCAGCGGCTTGACGAAGAAGCCGGGCGCGAAGTCGTTGAAGAAGTCATCGAAGAGTCGGCTGCGAACGATGGGGTTGGCCATGTGAATCTCCTTTCGGTGGATGCGATGAAGGGTTGAAACCTCCCTTGCTCAGCAGGTGTGAACGGCGCGCCCGATTTCAAGGGTGCCGCGCCGGTGCTGGCGGCGGCGCCGGCGCCGGTCGCCAAAGCATGGGAAAATGCGTCTCCTGTTGCCCCGCGCCATCGCGCGCCGCGGGCCCCACGCTCTTCCCACAACCCATGTCGTCTTCCCTGCACCCCATGCTCAACGTGGCCATCCGGGCCGCGCGCGCCGCTGGCGCCATCATCAACCGCGCCGCGCTCGACGTCGAGGCCGTGCGCATCTCGCAGAAGCAGGTCAACGACTTCGTCACCGAAGTCGATCACGCCAGCGAAGACGCCATCATCGACACCCTGCTGCACGCCTACCCCGGCCACGGCATCCATGCCGAGGAATCGGGCACCACGCGCGGCAACCCCCAGTCCGACCATGTCTGGATCATCGATCCGCTGGACGGCACCACCAACTTCATCCACGGCTTTCCGGTCTACTGCGTCAGCATCGCGCTGGCGGTCAAGGGCCGCATCGAGCAGGCCGTCATCTACGACCCCACGCGCAACGACCTGTTCACCGCCACGCGCGGGCGCGGCGCCTTCCTGAACGACCGGCGCATCCGCGTCAGCAAGCGCACGCGCCTGCCCGAGTGCCTGATCTCCACCGGCTTTCCGTACCGCAAGGGCGACGACTTCCAGGGCTATCTGCGCATGATGGCCGACGTGATGCAGCGCACCGCCGGCCTGCGCCGCCCCGGCGCCGCCGCGCTCGACCTGGCCTACGTGGCGGCCGGTCACACCGACGGTTTCTTCGAGACCGGCCTCAAACCCTGGGACCTGGCCGCCGGCAGCCTGCTGATCACCGAAGCGGGCGGTCTGATCGGCAACTTCAGCGGCGAAGCCGGCTTTCTGGAGCAAGGCGAATGCCTGGCCGGCAACCCGCGCGTGTTCGCCCAGCTGGTGCAGCTGCTGCGCCCGCATTCGCGCTTCGACGGCGCGCCGCAGCCCAGCGGCGAGCAGCGCGCGCCCCTGAGCCTGCGCAAGACCGACGAAGCGGCCCAGCCCGCCACCACCCCACCCCTGCAGCCGTGACGGCCCACCCTCCGGACGCCGCCGGCCCGGCGGCGCAGGCCGGCGCCGACGTGACGCACCCGCGCGCCATCCGCAGCTTCGTCACGCGCGCCGGCCGCACCACCCGCGGCCAGGCCCGCGCGCTGGCCGAGCTGGGGCCGCGCTTTGTCCTGCCCTACGACCAGAATGTTCCTGATTTGATAGCTTCCTGCGCAAGCCAGACAAGCGCCGGAGGCCAAAAATATCAGAAAGCGGTGCTGGAGATCGGTTTTGGCATGGGCCATGCCACGGCGCACATCGCGGCGCTCATGCCGGACACCCTGTTCATCGGCTGCGAAGTGCATGAAGCGGGCGTCGGCGCGCTGCTCAAGCTGATCGGTGAGCAGGGTCTGGACAACATCCGCATCGTGCCGCACGACGCCGTGCAGGTGCTGCGCCACATGATCGCGCCCGGCACGCTGGACGGCATCCACATCTTCTTTCCCGACCCCTGGCACAAGACGCGCCACCACAAGCGCCGCCTGATCCAGCCGCCCTTCGTGCGCGAGCTGGCCGAGCGCCTGCGGCCGGGCGGCCAGCTGCATCTGGCCACCGACTGGCAGCCCTACGCCGAGCAGATGCTGGCCGTGCTGAGCGCCGAGCCGCTGCTGGTCAACACCGCCGACGGCTATGCACCGCGCCCGGACTATCGGCCGCAGACCAAGTTCGAGCGCCGCGGCCTGCGGCTGGGCCACGGCGTGTGGGACCTGGTGTTCCGGCGCCGGCTGGCCGAGATGGCGTGAACACCCGCACATGGCCCGCGCCGCCCTGCCCCCGCTGCCGCCGCGCGACGGCGTCGGCCCCAGCTGCGTGGTGGTGCCCGGCGCCGGCTGGCCCACGGTGCTGGACTTCCTGGCCGAACGCCTGCCGGCGCTGACGCGCCAGGCCTGGCAGCAGCGCCTGCAAGGCGGTCAGGTGCTGGACGCGCAGGGTCGCCCGGTGGCCGCCGAGCTGGCCTGCCGCAGCGGCCTGCGTCTGTACTACTACCGCGGCTGGGCCGACGAGCCTGCGCTGGAGGGCGCGCCCGAGCAAATCGTGTTTCAGGACGACTGGCTGGTGGTGGCCGACAAACCGCACTTCATGCCGGTCACGCCGGCCGGCCGCTTCGTGCAGCGCAGCCTGCTGGTGCGCCTGAAGCGCCGGCTGGGCCTGCCCGGCCTCAGCCCCATCCACCGCATCGACCGCGAAACCGCCGGGCTGGTGGTGTTGGCCGTGCAGCCGCACACCCGCGCCGCCTACCAGGGGCTGTTCCGCGACCGCGCGGTGCACAAGCTGTACGAGGCGGTGGCGCCCGACCGGGCCGAGCTGGCGCAGCCCCGCACCCACCGCAGCCGGCTGGAGCCCGATCCGCAGCGCTTCTTCATCTCGCGCGAGCAACCCGGCGCGCCCAACAGCGAAACCCATGTGGCGCGCGCCGCCGTGCTGGGCAAACACGCGCTCTACCACCTGCGCCCGGTGAGCGGCCAGCGCCACCAGCTGCGGCTGCACCTGTGCGCCCTGGGCGCGCCGATCCTGGGCGATGCCTTCTATCCGCACGTGCTGCGCGGTCCCGACGCGCCGGACGACCGGACGCGCCCGCTGCAACTGCTGGCGCGCGAGCTGGCGTTCGACGACCCGTACACCGGCCAGCGGCGCCAGTTCACTTCCGGTCTGGAGCTGGCGGCGGCGGCGCAGCGCTGGCCGCTCACGTCATAGGCCGGCGCAGCACAAGTCCCTGACGCGCGTCGCAGCCCAGCCAGAGGCTGGGCCCGACCGCGTTGTCCCAAGGCGCGCAGGCAACTCTGGCGCCGCGGCCTTCACCCTTGCCTGGCATGCCGCTCACGGCGCGGGTGGGCGCGTCCAACGGCCGTTTCCTGGTGGAATACCGTTCGGAAGGCACCCAACGCAACCACAATGCGGGCTGTGACGCGCATCTGCAACGATGAGCGGGGGTGTCTTGGCGTGCAAGGCGGGCGCAGGGGAGAACTCACAGCCTCTCACACTTCGGCCAGCGGGGCGACGTCGGTCACCGGCGCCAGCGGCACGTAGGCGCTTTCCTGGCGCGCCTGGCGGCGCTCGCTCAGGCGCTGGCGCACCTGTTCGCGCCTGTCGGCCACCTGTTCGGCCAGCGTGACGGCATCGACACCCACGTTGGCGGCCGCCACGATGGCCGCAATGCGCGACGAACTGCTGCGCACCGGGTCACGCTGGGTCTGGCTCAGTTCGTCGCGATCGCGCAACAGCAGGTGGAAGGGGCGGCCCTTGAGCTCGCCAAACTCCATCAGCTTGCGACGAAAGTACGCCTGGATTTCGCTTCGCGCCTCGTGCGGAATGCGTTGCGGCGTCTCGATCATCAGCAGCACACCCACGTGGCCATGCGCATCGCGCGTGGCGACGCAGCGTGCGCGCCCCACCAGGCCGACATGGCGCATCAAAAACCGACTGGCGCCCCGCAGACGCCTGAGGTCAAGCGACGGCGCGCGCAGGCGGCGCCGAAGACGTTGGATAAACTGCATCGAAACCCCGTACCCAGAGCACCCTTGCGGGCAAACCGGCTCCGCAGACACCCTGCGCAAACCGCCCCCCCCCGAATTGGGGGGCTGGCGCAGTTATACGATAACTTTTGTTTGTATGTCACAAAGACCTGTGCAAGCGCTGGCCTTGCCCGACGATCTGGTCGTGCTGCAGCGTGACTGGCTGTCGTCCAACAACCTGCTTTGCCTGGGCGAGCAGGCCGCCATCGTCGACACCGGGCACGTCAAGCACGCGGCGCAGACCGTGCGGCGGGTGCGCGCGGTGCTGGGCACGCAGCCGCTGGCAACCATCGCCCACACCCACCTCCACAGCGACCACTGCGGTGGCACCGGGGCGCTGCAGGCGGCCTGGCCGACCGCCACCACCTGGGTGCCCGAGCCCTCGCTCGACGCGGTCCAGCGCTGGGACGAAGACGCCCTGAGCTTCGACGGCACCGGCCAGCGCTGCGCCCGCTTCGGCGCCGATCGGGCGCTGGTGCCGGGCCAGCCGGTGCGCCTGGGCGCCCACGACTGGCAGGTGCACGCCGCGCCGGGGCACGACAGCCTGGCGGTGCTGCTGTTCGAGCCGCGCCACGGCATCCTGGTGTCGGGTGACGCGCTGTGGGAACACGGCGTGGGCGTGATCTTTCCGCACATCGACGGTTCGGCCGGTTTCGAGCCCTTCAACGAGACGCTGGACGTGATCGAGCGGCTGGCCCCCGAGATCGTCATCCCCGGCCACGGCGCCCCGTTCGGCCGCGCGGGTGGCGCCATCGACGCGGCACTGGGCCGCGCGCGCGAGCGCATCGCCACGTTCCAGGCACAGCCGGCGCAGCACGCCCTGTACGCCGCCAAGGTGCTGATCAAGTACCAGATGCTGGACGTCGACGCCATGACGCACGCCGACTTCGAGCGCTGGCTGAACGCCGCGCCCTCGCTGCACCTGCTGCACCGCCAGCACCGGCCCGACCTGGACTGGCCCAGCTGGCTGGCGCATGTGCTGGCGCCCATGTTCGGCAAGGGCGTGCTGCAGCGCGACGCCACCCACGTACGGGACGGCAACTGAGCCTGCAATCGACGGCTGAATGCGCCTACCGAACAAATCCAGGCCATTGAACCTAGAAACGGCAGTTGACCGCTTGCCAACCTCGGGCAGACCGCATCGATGCGGGGTCTGGCGGCTGCGATGGCCTGCACCTCCTGGGTGAGCGCGCTGCGCACCCACCCGCACCGCGCTCGCCGCGCCATGCGGCGTTGCTCCTTCTTGCGGGCACGAGCCCGCGGCGTCGTAGCGTCTTGCCTGGCACGCCGATCACGGCACCGGCGGGCGCGTCCAACTGCCGCTTTTGGATTGAATCTGGGAACGGGCAGTTGACGGCTCGTGTACTTCGTGACGACCGCTTCTTCACCGGGCTTCGCACACCTTCACCTGATGGTAGAGCATGCAACACGTCGATCGTGGACGCGAGTCGCTGCGATCGCGCGCGCCTTCGCCGGGCGCTGGCTCAGGGTTCGCCCAGCAAGGTGCCGATGGCCGCGCCCAGCACCAGGTCCGGCACATGGCCAAAGCTGTGCTGGCGCAAGCGTCCCTGACGGTCGATCAGCAGCAGCGTGGGCGTGCCTTGCATGCCGTAGGCACGCATGGTGAGCGGCAGATCGTGGAGGTCGTCCGCGCGATCCACGCCAATCGGAAAACGCAGGCGGTTTTCGTGGATGTAGGCCGCCAGCGACACCGGCCGCATGGCCTCGTGGTGTTCGAACACCGTGTGCAGACCCAGCACCACCAGGCCCTGACGGCCCAACGCTTCATGCACCTGCTGCGCCTGCGGCGTCGCCAGGCGCACGCAGGCCGGGCACAGCATCTGGAACGCATGCAGCATCACCACCTGACCGCGCAGCGCGGCCAGCGTCGGCGCGGTGTCGGTGTTGAACCACTGGCTCACGTTCAACTCGGGCGCCGGACGGGCGGCAGCGGCGTTGGGCGGTGGCATGGCAGAGCTTCCAGGGTGGTGGGCAGGCCATTATGGGCAGGTAGTGCAGTGCTTCGCGCTGCCAGGCACTTTTAGCGAGTCGCCAAGGGGCCAGCTGCGCGGCGCGTGGCCGCAGGCATGGTGGAGCCATGTCAAGGCCACGCGCCGCGCAGATGGCCCCCGGGCGGCTCGCCCTGCGGGAAGCCGGAAAAAGGCTTGCGGCGGCGTTGCGCCGCTTGCCAAGGCCGCCGCATGGGCTGCGAGCCGCGCCTTGCCGCAAGCCTTTTTCTGGCTTCTATAAGTGCCTGACAGCGCGAAACACTGCACCAGGCACGCCCCGCCGACGCGCGCCGCAGGGTATCCACGCTGGCCACGATGGCACACGCGCTGCGGCTACCATGGCCCTTGCCAGCGCTCTCCAACCACCGACGCGCGTTCCAAAATGACTGGTGACGACTTCCATGACCGATGGGCCGTGGGCTTGACCGTGGCATGTCTGCGCATCGTTGTGCTGGTCAGCACACTCGCCCTCGGCGCCCCGAGCCAGGCTCAGTCGCCGCCGTCCACCCAGGCGAGCGACCCGCGCGCCATGGGCTGGATGCAGGGCTTTCCGCCGCCGGCCGACAAGACCATCCGTTTCACCGACCCGGACTATTTCAGCTTCCCCAAGCTGCGCTGGACGGTGTGCCACTTTCGCGAGCTGATGCCCACCGCCGGTGTCGACCGCGGCCCCGGTGCCGCCAGCGCGCTGCCGCAGGCGCCGGAGCCGGGTATCGACGCACTGCGCTTCACCCCGCTGGGCGGCCAGGCGTCGATGAGCTGGGGCGAAGCCTTTGACGCCAACCACACCGACGGCCTGCTGGTGCTGCACCACGGCCGCGTCGTCTACGAGCGCTACGCCGGCTGTCTGGGCCCGCACACGCTGCACGGCGCCATGTCGCTCACCAAGTCGATCACCGGCCTGCTGGGCGAAGTGTTGGTGGCCGAAGGCGCGCTAGACGAAAACGCCCGCGTCGGCACCCTGATCCCGCAGCTGCAGGACAGCGCCTTCGGCGACGCCAGCGTGCGCCAGGTGCTGGACATGACGACGACGCTGCAGTTCTCCGAGGACTACGCCGACCCGAACGCCGAAGTCTGGCAGCATGCCCAGGCCGGCAGCACGCTGCCGCCGCCGGCGGGCTACACCGGCCCGCGCAGCTACTACGAATCACTGCAACAGATCCGCAAAGGCGGCGAGCACGGCCAGGTTTTTGGCTACAAGACCCCGAATGCCGACGCCCTGGGCTGGCTGCTGGCGCGCACCACCGGCAAGCCACTGAACGAACTGCTGGCCGAGCGCATCTGGCGCCGCATCGGCGCCGAACGCGAAGCCTTCTACACCGTCGACGCCATCGGCACGCCATTTGCCGGCGGTGGCTTCAACGTCACGCTGCGCGATCTGGCGCGCCTGGGTCAGCTGATCCTGCAGCAGGGCGAATGGCAGGGCGTGCAGCTGCTGCCGTCGGCGGCGATCGAGCGCATCCAGCGCGGCGGCGAACGCGCGCCGTTCGCCCGCGCCGGCTACGCGCAGCTGCCGGGCTGGAGCTACCGCGCCATGTGGTGGCACAGCGGCGACGCGCACGGCGCCTTCAGCGCGCGCGGCGTGCACGGTCAGACGCTGTGGATCGATCCGGTGGCCGACGTGGTGATCGCGCGTCTGGCCTCGCACCCGGTGGCCGCCAACGCCGCCAACGACCCGACCTCGCTGCCGGCCTGGCGCGCCGTGACCAAGCACCTGATGGCGCAGGACCAGACCCCCCTGCTGGGCGGCCAATGGGTGATCGAGGACGTCGCCGGCGCCGGCGTGATCGACCGCACGCGCGCCTTCCTGCGCTTTCTGGCCGACGGGCGCCTGGTCGGCCATGCCACCTGCAACGGTCTGCGCGGCCACCACACCAGCGGCGCCCGGGGAAGGTTGCGGCTGCGCCTGACGGGCATCACCCGCAAGCGCTGCGCGCCGGCGCTGATGCACCAGGAGGAGCGGCTGCTGGCGCTGCTGCCGCGCGTCACCCGCTACCGCATCGACGACAGCGGCGCCCTGTGGCTGTACACGGCCGCCGGCAAGACGCTTACCGCGCGGCGCTGAACCGGCCGCGATCAGCGCGGCGCATCACCCGCCGACACCTGCGCCAGCCACTGCCGCGGCGACATCCCCACCCTGGCGCCAAAGGCGCGCGACAGCGCCGACGGGTGGGCGTAGCCCAGCTCTTCGGCCATGGCCTTGACCGGCTGACCGGCGCGCAGCCGGGTCTGCGCCAGTGCCACGCGCCAGTCGCTCAGGTAGTCGGCCGGGGTCTGACCGACCACGTCGCGAAACGTGACGGCAAACGCCGTGCGCGACATGCCGGCGCACGCGGCCAGGCGCGCCAGCGTCCAGCCCTCGCCCGGCGCATCGTGCATGGCGATCAGGGCGCGCGCCAGACCCGGGTGCGCCATGCCGGTGACAAAGCCGGGGCGCACGCCGGCCTCCTGCGGGTGGTCGAGCAGCCAGCGCAGCAACTGGATCACCACCACCTCGAAGATCCGGTCCACCAGCAGCCGGTGGCCGCAGCGTGGGCGATCGGTTTCGGCAAACAGCAGCTCCAGCGCCAGCCCCAGGCCTTCCACGCGCGCCAGCGGCAGCGCGATCAGCGGCGGCAGTGCGCGCGCCAGCGGGTGCTCGGCCCCGCCTTCGAAGTCCAGCCGGGCACAGGTGAAGTCCGCGCCCTCATCCGGCGGGTTGTGAAAGTGGTGCGTGAACGGGCGCGGGTACAGCAGCAGCGTGGGCTGCTCGAAGTGCAGCGCCTGCGTCACCTCGCGCGCGCCAGGATGGCTGACCGCCAGCTGGCCGCGGCGCAGCACGTGCAGGTAGCCATGCCCTTCGCCCGCATCGAAGTGGTGCAGACCACACAGCGCGCCGGCGTGGTGCAGGCGCGCCCGCAGGCGAAAGCGCTCCAGGATGCCCGACAGGCGGTCGAAGGGTGGGGCCGTTTGCATTGAACCAAGTGCAGCTGACCGCTTGCGATCTTCGTGCCAGCCGCATGGGCGCTGGCGTTCATGGCTTCGATGACGTGCACCCATGACGTGCGCGCACCCAGCTGCCGTTTCCAGTCTGAACGATCAGGTATGTTTTGTGAACGATTGGGTGCTTATCGTACAACACATGCCCCCATACTGAATCCATCCCCTTCGTTCAAAGGAGCCGATCGTGATGCACCGCAAAACCTTTCTGATCGCCGCCGCCTGCCTGGGCAGCTGCGCCGCCGGCGCCCTGGCGGCCGATGCCGGCACTGGCCTGACCAGCCGAACCAGCCGGGCCGTGCAGGCGCCGTTCGATATCGTCCACACCCGCATCTCGACCCAGGGACAGGTGGCCACGTTCCGCATGACGGTGTCGGGCCGGGCCGGCGCCAGCCGCCCTGCCCGATCCGGCAAGCTGGCCGGCAGCAAGGTGTTTTCCTATGTCTGGCCGACCAGCCTGGACCCGGCCGTGGTCGGCTTCGAGCCCAAGGCCGGCATTCTGGCGTTCGCGGTCACCGCCCACCCCGACTTCGACGACACGCCGCTGTTCGACGAAAACGGCGATGGCCGGCTGGACAACGACGGCAACGTCTGGCATTCGCACTGGGTGGTGCTGCAACCCGATGCCGCCTGCGGCAAGGACGCGCTGAAGGTGGTGGACATCCCGGCCGGCAGCAAGCCGCGCCTGCCCAAGACCTGGCCGGGCCTGCCGATCCTGATCGACAGCCCGGGCTGGAGCCCCACGCTGAAGGGCCGCACGCTGGAGGTGCGGGTGCCGTTCGACGACATCGGCGCCGTCGAATCCGGTGCCTTCGACGGCGTGACCGCGGCGCTGCGCGTCAACGCCAGCGTGCACAGCCCGCTGCTGTGCGTGGTGAATGTGTTCAAGGTGGCGTCGGGCGACCTGTCGCTGCCCGGCAAGGTCAACCGGTAAGGCGGCGGCCGGCTGGCGCCTCAGACGCGCTCGGCCACCCAGGCCTGGACTGAAGCGAGCGCCGCGGGCAGCGCCTTGGCGTCGGTGCCGCCGGCCATGGCCATGTCGGGCTTGCCGCCGCCCTTGCCGCCCACCTGCCGGGCCACATGGCTGACCAGCTCGCCCGCCTTCACGCGGCCCACGGCGTCCCGGGTGACGCCGGCGGCCAGCTGCACCTTGTCGCCATCGACGGTGGCCAGCACGATGGCGGCGCTGCCCAGCTTGTCCTTGAGCTTGTCCAGGGTGTCGCGCAGGGTTTTGGCGTCGGCCCCGTCGAGCCGGGCGGCCAGCACCTTCAGGCCCTTGACCTCGACCGCCTGGTTCACCAGTTCATCGCCCTGGCTGGAGGCCAGCTTGCCCTTGAGCTGGGCGATTTCCTTTTCCAGCGCCTTGACCTGGTCGAGCACCTGGCCCAGGCGCGCCTGCACTTCGCCAGCGGGTGCGCGCAAGGTGGCGGCGACGCCGTGCAGGCTGGCTTCCAGGTGCTGCAGGTAGCCCAGCGCATGCTCGCCCGTGATGGCCTCGATGCGGCGCACGCCGGCAGCCACGCCGCCTTCGCTGACGATCTTGAACAGGCCGATGTCGCCGGTGCGCGCCACGTGCGTGCCGCCGCACAGCTCGCGGCTTGAGCCGATGTCGAGCACGCGCACGGTGTCGCCGTATTTTTCGCCGAACAGCATCATGGCGCCGGTCTGCTGGGCGCTTTCGATGTCCATCAGGCGCGCCTGGGTGGCGGCGTTGGCCAGGATTTCGGCGTTCACGCGGCGCTCGATGTCGGCCATCTGCTCGGGCGTCACCGGCCCATGGTGGGCGAAGTCGAAGCGCGTCTTGTCGGCATCGACCAGGCTGCCCTTCTGCTGCACGTGCGCGCCCAGCACCTCGCGCAGCGCCTTGTGCATCAGGTGGGTGACGCTGTGGTTGCGCATGGTGGCGGCGCGCGTGTCGGGGTCGACATGGGCGATCACCGCATCGCCCAGCTTCAGCCCGCCCTTGCGCGCCGTGCCGTGGTGGCCGAACACGTCGGCCTTGATCTTCTGCGTGTCCTGCACCACGAACGCCGGCTCGCCATGGTGCTCGATCCACAGTGTGCCCTGGTCGCCCACCTGGCCGCCGCTTTCGGCATAGAACGGCGTGCGGTCGAGCACCACGATGCCGTGCTGCCCCTCGCGCAGGGCCGGGGTGGCGCTGCCTTCGTGGTAGAGCGCCAGCACCCTGGCTTCGCCGCGCAGGTGTTCGTAGCCGATGAAGGCGTTGCCGGGGCCGTCGTAGTCGACCGCCTTGTCCATGCGGAACTTGCCGGCCGCGCGGCCGGCGGCCTTTTGCGCCGCCATGGCCTCGTCGAAACCGGCCACGTCGACCAGCACGCCGCGCTCGCGGCACACGTCCTGCGTCAGGTCGAGCGGGAAGCCGTAGGTGTCGTGCAGCTTGAAGGCGATGTGCCCGGGCAGCTCCTTGCGGCCGGCGATCAGCGCATCGTCCAGGATGTCCATGCCGTTGGCCAGGGTCTCGAAGAAGCGCTCCTCCTCGGTCTTGAGCACCTGCTGCACGCGCTGGGCCTCGGCCTGCAGGCGCGGGTAGGCCGCGCCCATCAGCTCGACCAGCAGCGGCACCAGCTTGTGGAAGAACGGCGCCTTGCAGCCGAGCTTGTAGCCGTGACGGATGGCGCGGCGGATGATGCGCCGCTGCACGTAGCCGCGCCCTTCGTTGCTGGGGATCACGCCGTCGCTGACCAGGAAGGCGGTGGCGCGGATGTGGTCGGCAATCACCTTCAGCGAGGGGTTGGCCAGGTCGGTGCAACCCGTCACGCGCGCGGCCTCGGCGATCAGGCGTGCGAACAGGTCGATCTCGTAATTGCTGTGCACGTGCTGCAGGATGGCGGCCAGGCGCTCCAGGCCCATGCCGGTGTCCACGCAGGGCGCGGGCAGCCTGACCACGCTGCCGTCTTCCTTCATGTCGAACTGCATGAACACGTGGTTCCAGATCTCGATGAAGCGGTCGCCGTCCTCGTCCGGGCTGCCGGGCGGGCCACCGGGGATGTGCGGGCCGTGGTCGTAGAAGATTTCGCTGCACGGGCCGCAGGGGCCGGTGTCGGCCATCATCCAGAAGTTGTCGCTCTTGTACTTGCCGCCCTTGTTGTCGCCGATGCGGATCACGCGCTCGGGCGGCAGGCCGATCACTTTCGTCCAGATGTCGTAGGCCTCGTCGTCCTCGTGGTAGACGGTGGCCAGCAGGCGCTCGGGCGGCAGTTTGTAGACCTGCGTCAGAAGCTCCCATCCCCACTGGATGGACTCCTTCTTGAAGTAGTCGCCGAACGACCAGTTGCCCAGCATCTCGAAGAAGGTGTGGTGGCGCGCGGTGTAGCCCACGTTTTCCAGGTCGTTGTGCTTGCCGCCGGCGCGCAGGCAGGCCTGCACGCTGGCCGCGCGCACGTAGGGGCGCTTGTCGGTGCCCAGGAACACGTCCTTGAACTGCACCATGCC
>JADLIA010000032.1 GCA_020848515.1 Rubrivivax sp.
CCTTCGCGCCCGACGAAATAGGCCGCCAGCATGGTGTGGAACGGGCTGAAGCTGGTGCCACCGCCCACGTCGCTGGCCAGACCGTGCAGAAACCCGACCCGCTGCGCCCCTGCGAAGTCAAAGAACCCGCTGCCCAGAAACAGGTTGCTGGTGGGGCTGACGGCCGCGGCGGCGCCGCTGTCGCGCAGCAACTGGCGGTCGGGTTCGTCCAGGTGGATGCAGTGCGCGTACACCGCGCGCTCGCGCAGCAGGCCGAAGCTGCGGTACACGTCCAGGTACGAGCGCGCCTGCGGGTACAGCTCGCGCACCCACCTGACCTCGTCGCGGTTTTCGGCCACGTGGGAATGGATCCAGGTGTCGCGGTAGCGCGCCGCCAGCTCGCCCGCGCCGCGCAGCTGCGCCGCGCTGCTGGTGGGGGCAAAGCGTGGCGTGATGGCATAGCCCAGCCGGTCCTTGCCGTGCCAGCGGCGGATCAGCGCCTCGCTGTCGAGCAGGCTCTGCTCGGTCTCGTCGCGCAGGCCGTCGGGCGAGTGGCGGTCCTGCAGCACCTTGCCGCCCATCATGCGCAGGCCGCGTTTTTGTGCAGCCTCGAAATAGGCGTCCACCGACACCGGGTGCGAGGTGGCAAAGGTGAGCGCCGTGGTCACGCCGTGGCGCAGCAGCTCGGCAAAGAACACGTTCGCCATCTCGGCCGCATAGGCCGGCGAATCGAAGCGGGCCTCGGCCGGGAAGGTGTAGTTCTCCAGCCAGGGCAGCAGGCCGTCGGCCGGCGAGCCGATGATGTCGGTCTGCGGGAAATGCACGTGCATGTCGATGAAGCCCGGCGCGATCAGGCGACCGGGCCAGTGGGTCACCGGCACCTGCGGGTGGCGCGCCGCCACCGACCGGTAGGGGCCGGCGTCGATGACGCGCTGCACGCCATCGACGCCCAGGCCCACCACCAGCAGCCCGTCGCTGTCGTGCAGCGGGGCGCCGTGGGGGTCGAAACGCAGCAGCTCTGCCCGGTACGCGTTCACGGCGACTCAACCTCCCGGAATGTAGAAGAACTTGAACAGGAACACGGCAGCGATCAGCCAGACCATCCAGTGCACTTCGCGCACCCGGCCGGTCAGCAGCTTGATGGCGGCGTAGGTGATGAAGCCGAAGGCCAGGCCGTTGGCGATGGAGTAGGTGAAGGGCATCATCAGCGCCGTCACCGCCGCCGGGATCACTTCGGTGGAATCTTCCCATTCCAGCTCGGTCAGGTCACGCATCATCAGGCAGCCGACGAAAAACAGCGCCGGCGCCGTGGCGTAGGCTGGCACCGCACCGGCCAGCGGTGCGATGAACAGGGCGGCCAGGAACAGCACCGACACCGTCAGGGCCGTCAGGCCGGTGCGCCCGCCGGCCTGCACGCCCGAGGCGCTTTCGACGTAGGCGGTGGTGCTGGACGTGCCCAGCAGCGAGCCGGCAAAGATGGCGGCGCTGTCGGCGAACAGCGATTTGTTGAGCCGGTCCATGCGGCCCGGCACCAGCAGGCCGGCACGCCGCGCCACGCCCATCAGGGTGCCGGTGGCGTCGAACAGTTCGACCAGGAAGAACACCAGCACCACGTTCAGCAGACCCTTGGTCAGCGCGGTCATGATGTCGAGCTTCAGAAATGTCGGCTCGATCGATGGCGGGGCCGAGAAGATGCCGCGAAATTCGTTGCCGGCGAAGAAGAACGAGGCGATGGTGACGGCCACGATGCCGATCAGGATGGCGCCGCGCACCCGCAGCTTGTCCAGCGCCACCATCAGCAGAAAGCCCAGCACGGCCAGGATCACGCTGGGCTGGTGCAGATCGCCCAGGGTCACCAGGGTGGCCTTGCTGCCCACCACGATGCCCGCGCTCTTGAGCGCGATCAGCGCCAGGAACAGGCCGATGCCCACCGTGATGGCGTAGCGCAGCGACTGCGGGATACCGGCGATGATCAGCCCGCGGATGCCGGTCAGGGTGACGAACAGGAACAGGCAGCCCGAGATGAACACCGCCCCCAGCGCCGCCTGCCAGGTGAAGCCCATGTGCAGCACCACGGCATAGGCGAAGTAGGCGTTCAGCCCCATGCCGGGCGCCAGCGCGATCGGGTAGTTGGCGTAGAAGGCCATCACCGCCGTGCCCAGCGCGGCGATCAGACAGGTGGCGACGAACACCGCGTCCTTGGGCATGCCGGCGTCGCCCAGGATCGCCGGGTTGACGAAGATGATGTAGGCCATCGTCAGGAAGGTGGTCAACCCGGCGATCAGCTCGGTGCGTACGTTGGTGCCGTGTTCTTCCAGCTTGAACAGGCGCTCGATCCAACTCGTGCTCATTGTGGTGGTCTCCTCGTCATGGCTTGTGGGAAGGGGTGGACGGGTGGCGTGGCCCCCCGGTGCGCAGTTCGCTGATCACCTGTCGTGTGCGTTCGCGCAGCCAGCGCGCAGCGTTGGCGTGCTGACTGCGGGTGTGCCACAGCATGTAGTACAGCAGCGGCGGCATGGCGACCGGACAGGGCAGGATGGTGAGCGGCAGCTGCCTGGCGTAGCGCTCGCAGTACTGCCGGCCCGTGGTCAGCACCAGCAGGCTGTCGGCCACCATTTGCGGTATCAGGCCGAAATAGGCGCAGCGCACGGCGATGCGCCGCTGCAGGCCGCGCTCGTCGAGCACCTGGTCGATGATGCCGCGTGCTCCCGGGTAGTTGGGCATGGGGGCGATGTGCTCGGCCTCCAGCCAGTCGGCTTCGCTCCAGCCGCGGCGCGCGGCCGGGTGGCGATGGCTGACCAGCGACACCACTTCGTCGCTGAACAGATGCGCCATGTGCAACTCGTCGGGCGGTTGCAGCCAGTTGCCGATCACCAGGTCGATCTCGCCCTGCGCCAGCTGCGCGCGGTAGTCGGCCTCGCCCGTCAGCGCATGGATCTCCACCCGCGTCAGTGGCGCCTGGCGCTGGATGTCGGCCACCAGATGGGGCAGAAACAGCGGGTCCAGGTAGTCGCTGGCGGCGATGTGAAAGCGCTGCGTGCTGGTGCGTGGATCAAAGCGCTGGGCCTCGGTGAACAGCGTCTCGGCCGTGCGCAGGATGCTGGCGGCGGGCTCGATCATGCGGCGCCCGGCATCGGTGGCCACCATCTGCGCGCCATGACGCACCAGCAGCGGGTCGCCCGCCAGATCGCGCAGGCGCTTGAGCGCCGCCGACACCGCCGGCTGGTGCATGCCCAGGCGCAGCGCGGCGCGCGAGACGCTGCCTTCGGTCAGCACGGTGTGCAGCACGCGGATCAGGTGCAGGTCGATGCGCTCCAGCGGCCCGCGATCGCCCGTCGAGCCGGCGGGCGCAGGGTTGGGCGCGACATCCTTGGTGTTCATGAACGGGCAACTCCGGATTCGATGCGGCGGCAAGGCCTGGCGCCAGCGGCTCAGGCGCGCACCGCCTGCAGCGCGCGCAGGATGGCTTCGCTGGTGGCGGGCGCCTGCAGCGGCGGGTCGATGCGGTGACCGCCCGCCGCCGAAACGGCGTCGCGAATCGCAAAGAACACCGAAAACGGCAGCAGCAGGGGCGGCTCGCCCACGGCCTTGCTGCGGTGGATGGCGTCTTCGGCGTTGCGGCCCTCGAACAGGCGCACGTTGAACACCGGCGGGCAGTCGTTGGCCGTGGGAATTTTGTAGGTGCTGGGCGCGTGGGTGCTCAAGAGGCCGGTCTTGGGGTGCCAGACCAGCTCTTCCATGGTCAGCCAGCCCATGCCCTGGATGAAGGCACCTTCGACCTGCCCGATGTCCAGCGCCGGGTTGAGCGAGCGGCCGGCGTCGTGCAGCACGTCGGCGCGCAGCAGCTTCCACTCGCCGGTCAGGGTGTCGACCAGCACCTCGCTCACCGCCGCGCCGTAGGCAAAGTAGTAGAACGGGTGGCCCTGCATCTTCTCGCGGTCCCACGACAGACCGGGCGTGGCGTAGAAGCCATCCGACCAGAGCTGCACGCGGTCCAGGTAGGCCTCGCCGACCACGGTGGCAAAGTCCAGCGTCCGGCCACCCACCTGCACCTGGTCGTTGGCAAAGCGCACCTCGGCGGCCGCCCCGCCGTGGCGCGCGGCGGCGCAGGCGGCCAGCCGTTCGCGGATCTGGCGCGCCGCGTCCTGCGCCGCCTTGCCGTTCAGGTCGGAGCCGGTGGACGCCGCCGTGGCCGAAGTGTTGGCCACCTTGCTGGTGTCGGTGGCGGTCACGCGCACGCGCTCGAAGCCCACGCCCAGCTCATGCGCCACCACCTGCGCCACCTTGGTGTTCAGACCCTGGCCCATTTCGGTGCCGCCGTGGTTGACCAGGATCGAGCCGTCGGTGTAGACATGCACCAGCGCGCCGGCCTGGTTGAAGTGCCTGACGTTGAAGCTGATGCCGAACTTCAGCGGCGTCAGCGCGATGCCGCGCTTGAGCACCGGGCTGCCGGCGTTGAAGGCCGCGATGGCGGCGCGCCGGCCGTCGTAGTCGCTGCTGGCCTCCAGCTGATCGACCAGCTCGTGGATCACGTTGTCGCGCACGGTCTGGCCGTAGGGCGTGACGTTGCGTTCGCTCTGCCCGTAGAAGTTGGCCCGGCGCACCGCCAGCGGGTCGCGGCCCAGCCGGCGTGCGATGCTGTCGAGGATGTATTCGATGGCGATCGCCCCCTGTGGGCCGCCAAAGCCGCGAAACGCCGTGTTGCTCTGCGTGTGGGTTTTGCCACAGTAGCCGTGCATGGCCACTTCGGGCAGCCAGTAGGCGTTGTCGAAGTGGCAGATGGCGCGCGTCATCACCGGCGCCGACAGGTCGGCCGAATGGCCGGCGTGCGACACCATCTGCAGGCAGGCGCCCAGGATGCGGCCCTCATCGTCGTGGCCGACCTCGTACTCGTACCAGAAGCCGTGGCGCCGGCCGGTGACCATGAAGTCGTCGTCGCGGTCCAGCCGCAGCTTGACCGGGCGCTGCAACGCCTGCGCCGCCACCGCCGCGATGCAGGCAAACTGCGCCGACTGCGATTCCTTGCCGCCAAAGCCGCCGCCCATGCGCCGGCATTCCACCAGCACGGCGTGCGCGGGCACGCCCAGCGCATGCGCCACCAGGTGCTGCATCTCGCTCGGGTGCTGGGTCGAGCAGTGCACGTGCATGCCGCGCCCTTCCTTGGGGATGGCGTAGCTGATCTGGCCTTCCAGGTAGAACTGCTCCTGCCCGCCCACGTCCAGGCTGCCGCTCAGGCGGTGCGGGGCGCGGGCGATGGCGGCCCGGATGCCGGCCTCGTCCAGCCCGCTGGCGCTGCGCACCAGGTGCATGGGTGGCACCACGTACTGACCCTTTTCGTGCGCCTGGCGCGGGGTCAGCACCGGCTCGGCGGCGTCCACCCGCAGCACCTGCCTGGCCAGCGCCGCGGCGCGGCGTGCCTGCTCGCGCGTTTCGGCCACCACGGCAAACACCGGCTGGCCCAGAAAGCGGATCTCGCCTTCGCACAGGATCGGCTCGTCGTGCACGATCGAGCCGCAGTCGTTGACGCCCGGGATGTCGGCCGCCGTGAGCACGCGCACCACGCCCGGCATGGCGGCCAGCGCGTCGCGATCGAAGCCCTGCAGGCGGCCGGCGGCCACGGGCGACAGGCCGAGCGCGCAGTGCAGGGTGCCGGCCAGCTCGGGCAGGTCGTCAATGTAGGTCGCGCCGCCGGTCACGTGCAGGGTGGCCGATTCGTGCGGCCGGCTGATGCCCACGCGCGCGCCGGCTTGCTCGGCCTGGGCTTCGGCGGCGCTGTCCAGGCGGGCCTGCTGGTTGTGGCGGTAGTCGGCAAAGGGCAGGGCGGCGTGCAGCAGGGGGTCGGCAACAGGGTGGTTCATGGTCGGGCTCCCGGTAGCCGCTCAGGCCGCGGCGTGCGGCATGAGGTGGAACACGCTGGTGGCGGCCGGTGGCAGCGGGTTTTCGGGCCGGGTTTCCAGCCACAGGCGCTGCAGCAGGTTCTGCGCCACCTGCAGGCGATAGGCGCTGCTGGCGCGCATGTCGGTCAGCGGCGTGAAGTCGCGCGCCAGCGCCTGCTGGGCGGTGCGCACGGTGGCTTCGCTCCAGGGCTGCCCGGTGATGGCCGCCTCGGCCTCGGCGGCGCGCCGGACGGTGGCGGCCATGCCGCCGTAGGCCAGGCGCACGCTGCGCACCACGCCGGCGTCCAGTTCGATCGCCATGCCGGCGCACAGCGCCGAGATGTCGCAGTCGAAGCGCTTGCTGACCTTGTAGCCGCGCAGCTGGCGCCGGAAGGCGGCGTCGGGCACGACGATGGCCTGCACGAACTCGCCGTCTTCGATGGCGTTCTTCATGTAGTCCAGGTAAAGCTCGGTGAGCGGCAGGCGGCGCACGCGTTCGCCCCGGCGCAGCTCGACCGCGGCGTCGAGCGCCATCAGGATCGGCGGCGCATCGCCGATCGGCGAGCCGTTGGCCACGTTGCCGCCCAGGGTGCCAGCGTGGCGGATCGGCAGCGAGGCAAAGCGCAGCCAGACGTCGGTCAGCGTCGGGGCGCGGCGCACCAGGGCGCGCCAGGCGTCTTCCAGTGCGGCGGCGGCGCCGATCCACAGTGCGTCGCCGCGCGCTTCGATCGCGCGCAGCTCGGCCACGTGGCCGACGTAGATCAGGTCGCCCACGTCGCGAAACTGCTTGTTGACCCACAGGCCGATGTCGGTCGAGCCGGCCAGCAGGCGGGCCTGCGGTTTGGCC
>JADLIA010000033.1 GCA_020848515.1 Rubrivivax sp.
GGCAAACAAGCGCAGCAGCTGACGGAACTTGGCTTCGCTGATTTTTGCGCGACGGTAGTACCTGTTTTTCCCAATCATTTCAAGAAGTTAGCATGTGCAAAACACATGTTTGCTTCTTAAGCCCCTTGCCCAATAGCTCAGCTATTGGGCTGCAAATCCGGCAAAAACTGGTCTCGCTGGGGCCGAGTTTGGCTACGCCGCTCTTCGAGAACGCTTTCGGCGCTCCAAGCCCGACAGCCTCCTAGAAACGGCAGTTGACCGCTGGTCAACTTCGGGCAGACCGCATCGATGCGGGGTCTGGCGGCTGCGATGGCCTTGACCTCCTGGGCGAGCCCGCTGCGCACCCACCCGCACCGCGCTCGCCGCGCCATGCGGCGTTGCTCCTGCTTGCGGGCACGAGCCCGCGGCGGCGTCGCGTCTTGCCTGGCACGCCGATCGCGGCACTGGCGGGCGCGTCCAACTGCCGTTTCCAGGTTGAATCAGCGGCGCTTGCGCAGGGAGCCATGGTCGGCGCGCCTGTCGGACGCCTGCGGCAGCCGGATCACCGCCATCAGGCCGCCACTGGGGCTGTTGGTCAGGTTCAGTTCACCGCCCATGTGGCGCACCATCTTGGCGACGATGGACAGGCCCAGGCCGGCGCCGGTGGCTTCGGTGCGGGCGGTGTCGCCACGGAAGAACGGGCGCGTGAGCACGGCCAGCTGCTCCTCGGGCACGCCGGGGCCGTGGTCGCGTACGCGCAGCGTCACCCACTGGTCGCGCGCGGTGGCGGCGATGCGCACGCGGGCGATGCCGCTGTCGGCGCTCTTGCCGTAGCGGCGCGCGTTTTCCAGCAGGTTGGCCAGCACGCGCGACAGCTCCACCTCGTCGCCCATCACGCGCAGCTCGGGCGGCACGTCGATCTGCACCTGCATGTCCTCGCGGCTGGCAAACGGCTGGGCCGCGGCTTGCGCCAGCGCCGCCAGCGGCAGCGCCTGCAGACTCACGTGGTCGGGCCGGGCGTAGTCGAGGAACTTGTCGATGATGGTGTCGACCTGGGCGATGTCGGCCACCATGTGCTCGCGCGCCTCGGCGTCGGGCACGCTCATTTCGGTTTCCAGGCGCAGGCGCGCCAGCGGTGTGCGCAGGTCGTGCGAGATGCCGGCCAGCATCTCGGCGCGCTCCTGTTCGATGCGCGACAGCTCCTCGGCCATGCGGTTGAAGCCGATGTTGACGGCGCGGATCTCGCGCGCGCGAGTGGTTTCGTCGAGCCGGCCTTCCAGGTAGTCGCCCTCGCGCACGCGCGCGGCGGCATTCGACAGCTGGCGCAGCGGCCGGTTGATGTAGCCGGCCAGCAGCGCCGCGCCCAGCAGCGAGGCGGCGCCCAGCGTGGCCAGCCACAGCAGCCAGGCGCTGCCGCTGAGCAGGGTGCCGATGCGCGAGCGGTCCATCAGCAGCCAGTACGAGTCGCCCTCGATCGAAAAGCCGACCCACAGCCCCTCTTCCCCGTTGACCCGGCTGGCCACCACCGTGCCCAGGCCCAGGCGGGCCACGATCTCGCCGCTCATGCGGCGCTCCAGCACGGTCTGGTTGAACAGCTCGAAGCGGTCGCCCGGCTCGCGCGGCGCGATGCGCACCTTTTCCTGCTCGGCCAGCGTCTTGATGAGCGACACGCGGGCGATGGCGTCGGAGTGGATCAGCGCCGCGCGCGAGAGGTTGACCAGCGAGGCGATCTGGCGCGCGTTGCCGATCACGCGCGGCTCGTACTCGAGCGCTCGGAACATCTGGTACCAGCCGACCGTGGTGCCCAGCAGCAGCAGCGCCAGCAGAAAGAAGGTGCGCCAGAACAGGCTGAAGGCCAGTGGCGCGCGCGCCTCGACCTCCGGCTCCAGCGGCGCGTTGCTGGAGTCGGGCAGCAGGTCCGGGCGCGTGGTCGGCGGCTCGATGTCCGTCGGCGGCAGCGTCGAACCCGCGGACACGCCGAAGGCGCGCTCGGGCACGGTGGTCAGCCGGTGCCGTCGGGCACGAACACGTAGCCCACGCCCCACACGGTCTGGATGTAGCGTGGGCTGGCGGCGTCCTGTTCGATCAGCTTGCGCAGGCGCGACACCTGCACGTCCAGGCTGCGGTCGAAGGGCTCGAATTCGCGCCCGCGTGCCAGCTGCGCCAGCTTCTCGCGCGACAGCGGCTGGCGCGGGTGGCGCACCAGCGCCTTGAGCATGGCGAATTCGCCGGTGGTCAGCGGCACTTCCTCGCCGTTCTTGTGCAGGGTGCGCGCGCCCAGGTCGAACTGGAACGGCCCGAAGGCGACCGACTCGTTCTCGGCCGAGGGTGCGCCCGGCGCTTCCAGCGGCGGACGGCGGCGCAGCACGGCGTGGATGCGCGCCAGCAGCTCGCGCGGGTTGAACGGCTTGCCCAGGTAGTCGTCGGCGCCGACTTCGAGGCCGACGATGCGGTCCACGTCCTCGCCCTTGGCGGTGAGCATGATGATGGGAGTCTTGTCGCCCGCCGCGCGCAGGCGCCGGCACACCGACAGGCCGTCTTCGCCCGGCATCATCAGGTCGAGCACGATCAGGTCGATGGTGTCGCGCAGCATCACGCGCGCCAGCGCCTTGGCGTCCTCGGCCACGATGACTTCGAAGCCTTCCTGCGCCAGGTAGCGCCGCAGCAGATCGCGGATGCGGGCATCGTCGTCGACGATGACGATCTTGTCGGTTCGGTTGGCAGACTGGTTCATCCAGCACCTTTCAGCGAATTTGTAACAGGCCCATTTTGACCCCGAAAGCGTGAGGAATTCAGGGTTTTCACGGGCTGCTTTTCACAGTGTTACACCTGTTGCCCCACGGGTCAGCTATCTGCCGGACGCTCACGTCATCGGTGTGGGATGGTCAGCGGTTGATATGCACATGAACCGCTGGATCTGTTTGCTTGGAATCTGGGGCGCGCTGGCGCTGCCGATGGCCGTGCGCGCGCAGGCCGTGGGCGAAGCGTCGGAATCCGGCCCCAGCGGCGCACCGCCCGCGGTGTCCGAGGCGGCACTGGCGCGCAGCCCGCTGTGGCAGGCGGTGGAGTCGATGTTCCGCCAGCGCGAGGTCGGCCCGGTGCCCGATCGTCGTCTGGACGCCCAGCAGCGCCAGCAGCTGCGCGAGCAGGTGCGTCGCGCCGCTGCCCGCGGCCAGCGCCACGGCGTGGCCGAAGTCACCCAACTCGGGTCCCGCTGAACCCTGTGCCATCATGGCGCCCCGCGCCGCCGGGCGCGCCGACTGCGCTTATCCCATGAACCATCGACTTGTACGCGCCGCCCGCGCGCTGGCCCTGCTGCTGGCCATCGCCGCGCCCGCAGCCCATGCCCAGACCCACAGCCCCGCCACACCCATGTGTCCGACCCCGAACGTGCCACAGAACGTGATTCAGCTCAGCGCCAGTGGCCAGGTCGAGGTGGTGCAGGATCTGCTCACCCTGACGCTCGGCACCGCGCGCGAAGGCGCCGACGCCGCCGGCGTGCAGGCCGCGCTGAGGCAGGCGCTGGACGAGGCGCTGCGGCAGGTCGGCGCCAGCGCGCCGGCCGATCAGATGGAGGTGCGCACCGGCGCCTTCCGTGTGCATCCGCGCCATGACCGCAACGGCCGCATCAGCGGCTGGCAGGGCCGTGCCGAGCTGGTGCTGGAAGGGCGCGACTTCGCCCGCATCACGCAGGCGGCCGCGCGCGCCACCACGATGGTGATCGACCAGCTTGCCTTTGGCCTGAGCCGCACCCAGCGCGCCCGTGCCGAAACCGAGGCGCAGACGCAGGCGATCGAACGCTTCAAGGCGCGGGCGTCCGACGTGGCGCGCGCCTTCGGCTTTGCCGGCTACACGCTGCGCGAGGTCAGCGTCAGCGGGGACGCGGGCGACATCGCGCCACGCGGGTTCGGCAAGGCCAGCAGGATGGAGGCCATGGCCGCCGACGCTCCGGTGCCGGTGGAGCCGGGGCGCAGCCTGGTGCAGGTGACGGTCTCGGGCACGGTGCAGGCACATTGATGTCGGTTCCCAGTCAAATTGGCCGCCAGCGCTTACCCATACAGCGCCAGAAGCTATCGTTTTGATAGTTCACCAGGTCTTCTGCGGGCCACCCCGGTGCGCCCCCTGGGGGCCAGTTGATTTACCATGATTGCGACCCTGCCCCGGCCGTCGTCGCCGGGGCGCCAGCCGAGCGACCCGCCGCCATGACCGAACCCGTCCTGCACCATGTTTCCTGTCCCGACGCCAGCGGTGGCCACCGCATGGCCTGCTGGCAGTGGGGCGATGCGGCGGCCGCGCACCTGGTGGTGTGCGTGCATGGCCTGTCGCGCCAGGGGCGCGATTTCGACGTGCTGGCGCGCGCCCTGCTGGCGCGCGCGGCGGCGCGCGGCCAGTCCCTGCGCGTGGTCTGCCCGGACGTGGTCGGGCGCGGCGAGAGCGACTGGCTGAAGGAGCCCATGGGCTACCAGTTCCCCACCTACGTGGGCGACATGCTGACCCTGCTGGGGACGCTGGCGCAGCAGGCGCCGATCGGGCGCTTCGACTGGGTCGGCACCAGCATGGGCGGACTGATCGGCCTGATGCTGGCCGGCGCGCCCGATCTGCCGCTGCCGGCGCCGCTGCGCCGGCTGGTGCTCAACGACGTTGGTCCGGTGATCGAATGGCAGGCGCTGCAGCGCATCGGCCAGTACCTGGGCAAGAGCGGTCCGTTCGAGTCGGTCGAGGCCGGGGCGGCATGCCTGCGCGCGCTGGCGCCCGGCTTCGGCCCGCACACCGACGCCCAATGGCTGGCGCTGTCGCGCCCCATGCTGCGCGCCCGGCCCGAAGGCGACTGGCGCCTGCACTACGACCCGGCCATCGCCGTGCCCTACGCCGCCGTCACACCCGAGTCGTCGGCCCAGGGCGAGGCCCTGCTGTGGCAGCTGTACGACCGGGTCAAGGCCGACACCCTGCTGCTGCGCGGCGCCGAATCCGACCTGCTGTCGGCCGCCACGGCCAGCGCCATGCAGGCGCGCGGCCCGCGTCCGCGCCTGCTCGAATTTGCCGGCGTGGGTCACGCGCCCACGCTGGTGGCCGACGACCAGGTGGCGGCCGTGCTCGACTTCCTGCTGCCGGCGGGCGAAGCGCCATGAAGACACTGTCGGTGGCGCCTGCCGGCACGCGCCAGTCGGTGGCCGACGTGGTGGTAGCCACCGGCGGCGGCCAGCCCGAGGCGGGTGAGCTGCGCGCACGCGCGCGCGCCTTCGCCGAGCCGCTGCTGGCGGGCGAGACCACGGCCTCGGGCGAGAACGTGCTGACCCACGCCGACGCGGTGGCCGACATCCTGGCGGGCATTGGCGGCTCCGAGGCGATCCAGGCGGCGGCCTACCTGAGCTACGCCAGCGCGCAACTGAACCGGCCGGAGGAGGTGATCGGCAAGGCCTTCGGCGACAGCCTGGCGCGCCTGGCGCTCGAAACCGCGCGGCTGGAGCAGTTGCAGCAGCGCTCGCGCGCCAGCCGCCAGCAGCTGTCGGCCGACACCGAGCAGGCCAGCCAGCAGACCGAGTTCGTGCGCAAGATGCTGCTGGCCTTTTCGCGCGATCTGCGCGTGGTGCTGCTGCGCCTGGCTTCGCGCCTGCAGACGCTGCGCTACTACGCCGCCGCGCGCCGCCCGCCGCCGCCCGGTCTGCTGCGTGAATCGCACGAGGTGTTCGCCCCGCTGGCCAACCGCCTGGGCATCTGGCAGATCAAGTGGGAAATGGAAGACCTGGTGTTCCGCGCCCAGGAACCCGACACCTACCGCCACATCGCCAGCCTGCTGGACGAAAAGCGCGTCGAGCGCGAACTGGCGCTGGAGCAGCGCCGCGCCGCCATCGAAGCGGCGCTGCGCGCCCAGGGCATCGACGCCAGCGTCAGCGGCCGACCCAAGCACATCAGCAGCATCGTGCGCAAGATGCGCGGCAAGTCGCTCGGCTTCGAACAGGTGTTCGACGTGCGCGCGCTGCGCATCCTGGTGCCCACCGTGGTCGACTGCTACACCGCGCTGGGCTGGGTGCATCAGCACTTCACGCCGGTGCCGGAGGAGTTCGACGACTACATCGCGCGTCCCAAGCCCAACGGCTACCGCTCGCTGCACACCGTGGTGCGCGACGCCGACGACCGCGCCTGGGAAATCCAGATCCGCACCCACGACATGCACCAGCACGCCGAACACGGCGTGGCGGCCCACTGGGCCTACAAGGAGGCCGGCACCAAGGGCTACGCCGGCGTCAGCGCGGCCGGCGAATACGACGCCAAGATCGCCGTGCTGCGCCAGCTGCTGGCCTGGGAGCGCGAGCTGTCCGGCGCCGCGCCGCAGCACGGCCTGTTCGACGACCGCATCTACGTGCTGACGCCCGAGGCGGCCATCGTCGAGCTGCCGGCCGGCGCCACGCCGGTGGACTTTGCCTACACGCTGCACACCGAGCTGGGCCACCGCTGCCGCGGCGCGCGCGTCGACGGCGCCATGCTGCCGCTGCACACGCCGCTGAAGAACGGCCAGACGGTGGAGATCGTCGCCGCCAAGGAAGGCGGGCCCTCGCGCGACTGGCTCAACCCCGAGCTGCGCTACCTGGCGTCCTCGCGCGCCAGGGCCAAGGTGCGCGCCTGGTTCAACGCCCAGCACACGCGCGAAACCGTGGCGCGCGGCCGCGAGATGGTCGAAAAGCTGCTGCAGCGCGAAGGCCGCACGGCGCTGTCGCTGGAGCACCTGGCGGCCGAACTGGGTTTCAAGACGCCCGAGGCGCTGTTCGAGACCGTGGGCAAGGACGAGCTGTCGCTGCGCGCCATCGAAGCCGTGCTGCGCCCGCCCGAGCCGACGCCGGCGCCCGATGACCAGGTGCTGCTGCGCAAGGCGCGCGCCGGCAGCGCAGGCGGTCGCGGTGGCGTGCTGGTGGTGGGGCTGGATTCGCTGCTGACGCAGCCGGCGCGCTGCTGCAAGCCGGCGCCGCCCGACGACATCGCCGGCTACGTCACGCGCGGGCGGGGCGTCACCATCCACCGGCGCGACTGCGCCAGCTTTCGCGACCTGCAGGCGCGCGAGCCCGAGCGCGTGATCGAAGTCGGCTGGAGCACGCCGGCCACCGGCCACCTGCCGGCCTATCCGGTCGACGTGGCGGTGGAGGCGCTGGACCGCCAGGGCCTGCTGCGCGACATCTCGGACGTCTTCGCGCGCGAGAAGATGAACGTCATCGGCGTGCAGACGCAGTCCGTCAAGGGCTGGGCCTGGATGACCTTCACGGTCGAGGTCAGCGACACCCAGCGCCTGGCCTTCGTGCTGCGCCAGGTGCAGGACGTGCCCGGCGTGCGCGTGGCCAAACGGCGCTGACGCCGGAATTCGCTATACTTGCGGGCTTCGAATCGATTTTCAGGCGCGTAGCTCAGTTGGTTAGAGCACCACCTTGACATGGTGGGGGTCGTTGGTTCGAATCCAATCGCGCCTACCACAACCCTGCAAGGCACCCGAACGCAAGTCCGGGTGCCTTTTGTTTTGGGCGCCGCCGCAGCGGCGGGTGCGGGCCGATACCATCACGGCCAGGCCCACCCTCTGGTGCGGCACCCGCCCGGCATGTCCCGTCCCACCTCGTCACTTCGCGCCAGCGACGCCGATCCGGCCCGCGTCGACGCCGCCATGGACGCCTTCGCGGCCGAGGCGCCCGCGCTGCCGCTGGCGGTGGCCCTGAGCGGCGGCGCCGATTCGACCGCGCTGCTGCTGGCCTGCGCGGCGCGCTGGCCGGGGCAGGTGCAGGCCTGGCATGTGCACCACGGCCTGCAGCCGGCGGCCGACGACTTCGAGCGCCACTGCAGCGCGCTGTGTGCGCGCCTGGACGTGCCCCTGCTGCGGCGCCGTGTCGATGCGCGGCCGGCCCGCGGCCAGAGCCCGGAGGACGCGGCGCGCCGCCATCGTTACGAGGCATTTGATGCTCTGGCGCTTGCCAGTCAAGCGCAAGCAGCTATCAAAACAGTAGTCATCGCGCAGCATGCGGACGACCAGGTCGAAACCATCCTGCTGGCGCTGTCGCGCGGCGCCGGGCTGCCCGGCCTGTCGGCCATGCCGGCGCGCTGGCAGCGCGGCGACGTGGCGTACCGGCGCCCGCTGCTGGGCGTGCCGGCGGCGGCCATTCGCGCCTGGCTGCGCGCGCGCGGCCAGGGCTGGGTCGAGGACCCGAGCAACGCCGACGAGCGCTACACCCGCAACCGCATCCGCGCGCGCCTGCTGCCGGCGCTGCAGGCCTGCTGGCCGGCCTATCGCACCACCTTCGCCCGCAGCGCCGCCCACGCCGCCGAGGCGCAGCAGATCCTTGCCGACGTGGCGGCACAGGACCTGGCGCACTGCGGCGTGCCGCCGCGTCTGGACGCACTGCAGACGCTGTCCGCGCCGCGCCAGGCCAACCTGCTGCGCCACTGGCTGGCCAGCACGCACGCCCAGACGCCCAGCAGCGCGCAACTGGCGGCGCTGCTGGCGCAGGTGGCGGCGGCGCGCACGCGTGGTCACCGCATCCAGCTCAAGGTGGGCGCCGGCCGGGTGTCGCGTCGCGGCGCGGTGCTGCACTGGGCGCCGGACGCCGAACGCTAAAATGCCGGGTTTGCCGCGCCAGCCCTGGCGCGCACCGATTTCGTCTTTTCCAGGCATTCCATGGCATTGATCGTTCAGAAGTACGGTGGAACCTCGATGGGCTCCACCGAGCGCATTGCGCAGGTCGCCAAGCGCGTGGCCAAATGGGCGCGCGCCGGCCACCGGATGGTGGTCGTGCCCAGCGCCATGAGCGGTGAAACCAACCGCCTGCTGGCGCTGGCCAAGGAACTGGCCCCCGGCAAGCCGACGCAGGACTATTACCGCGAGCAAGACATGCTGGCCGCCACCGGCGAGCAGGCCTCGTCGGCGTTGCTGGCCATCGCGCTGCAGGCCGAGGGCCAGCCGGCCGTCAGCTACGCCGGCTGGCAGGTGCCGATCCGCACCAGCAACGCCTACACCAAGGCACGCATCGACAGCATCGACGACCAGCGCGTGCGCGCCGACCTGGACGCCGGCAAGGTGGTCATCATCACCGGCTTTCAGGGCGTGGACGCCGACGGCCACATCACCACGCTGGGTCGTGGCGGCAGCGACACCTCCGCCGTCGCCGTGGCGGCCGCGCTCAAGGCCGACGAGGCCATGATCTTCACCGACGTCGATGGCGTCTACACCACCGATCCGCGCATCGTGCCCGAGGCGCGCCGTCTGGCCAGCCTGAGCTTCGAGGAAATGCTCGAAATGGCCAGCCTGGGCAGCAAGGTGCTGCAAATCCGTTCGGTCGAATTCGCCGGCAAGTACAAAGTGCCGCTGCGCGTGCTGTCCAGCTTCACGCCCTGGGACATCGACCTCGCCGAAGAGGCCCGATCCGGCACCCTGATCACTTTCGAGGAAGACGAACACATGGAAAAAGCCGTCGTTTCCGGCATTGCCTTCAACCGTGACGAAGCCAAGATTTCGGTGTTGGGCGTGCCCGACAAGCCGGGCATCGCCTACCAGATCCTGGGTGCGGTGGCCGACGCCAACATCGAGGTCGACGTCATCATTCAGAACATCAGCAAGGACGGCAAGACCGACCTGTCGTTCACCGTCAACCACGGCGACTTCGCCCGCGCGATGGACCTGCTGAAGGACAAGGTGGCCCCGGCGCTGGGCGCCGCCGACGTGGTGGGTGACCCCCGCATCTGCAAGGTCAGCATCGTCGGCATCGGCATGCGCAGCCACGTCGGCGTGGCCAGCAAGATGTTCCGCGCGCTGAGCGAGGAAGGCATCAACATTCAGATGATCTCCACCAGCGAGATCAAGACCTCGGTCGTCATCGACGAGAAATACATGGAACTGGCGGTGCGCGCCCTGCACCGCGCGTTCGACCTCGATCAGCCCAGCGCCGCCTGATGGTGGCATAATGCGCGCTTGCCTTCTGGAGACGTGACCGAGTGGCCGAAGGTGCTCCCCTGCTAAGGGAGTATGGGGTGTAGAGCCTCATCGAGGGTTCGAATCCCTCCGTCTCCGCCAGAAGAGCCTGCACGAGCGGCCCACGGGCCGCTTTTTTCATGCCCGCATCTGTCTGTCATGCCTGCCTGCGCGCGGGCTGGCGACGCAGCCACGACAAAAAAAGCCCCGGAACCTGAGGTTACGGGGCTTTGGCGTGCATGAGGCGTTGATCTGGCTGTCGGTGAAACGGGATTTCTTCATGGAGCCTCCTCGGGTAAGGGTACGAGAGAACCCGGTTTCTGGCGTCAGCCAACCTGTGGGGGGATTGCCATCGCAGCCTGTGTCTGGATATTGGGTGCTTTTTCCTTCGTGGCATCACTCTGCAAGGGTGGCGAAAGACCGCAGCCAGGGATCGAGGTGGGCAATGTCGAATGTTCTGGTCTCGAACATCTCGATCACCTCGGCATGAATCTGCATCGGAGCACGATGCAAGCGCCAGCCATTGATGCGCAGAAACACGTCGGCAGCGGCGAAGGCGTGATCTTGCCCCGGTATTCCCGGACCCGCCCTATTCGCAACGTAACGCCGCATCCTTGACGGTTGAGCGGCGTGCCTGGGCGGCCTGATGCCGCCGGAACTCTCTGGGTGAACGCATTTTCAACGA
>JADLIA010000034.1 GCA_020848515.1 Rubrivivax sp.
AGCGTGGCGGCGTTGATGGCTGCCACGCGCGCCTCCGTGTCTTCGGCCGCCGCCATGGCAAACGCCTGCTCGGCCGTCAGCGCATGGCCCGGAAGGGCCAGCAGCAGGCCGAGTGCGCCGATCAGGGCACTGGTCCATGCGGTGCGCAGAATTTTCATAGTCAAAACCAGCCCCAGCGCTTGTCCAACAAGCGCGAACAGCTACAAAAGAAATAGTAAACACCTGGCCGACAGAGCGCCGGCCAGGCGCCCTGCGATCAGGAGCTGCTCTTGCCGTCCGGCTCGTCCAGCTTCTTGTCGTTGCCGGGGATGAACGGGCTCCAGGGCTGGGCCTTGATCGGGCCCTTGGTTTTCCAGACCACGCCGAACTGGCCGTCGGCCTTGATCTCGCCGACCATCACGGGCTTGTGCAGATGGTGGTTCTTCTCGTCCATCTTGACGGTGAAGCCGTCGGGGGCGGTGAAGGTCTGGCCGGCCATGGCGGCGATGACCTTGTCCACATCGGTGGTCTTGGCCTTCTCCACCGCCTGCTTCCACATGTGGATGCCGACCCAGGTGGCCTCCATCGGGTCGTTGGTCAGCGGCTTGTCCTTGTGGCCCGCGATGCCCTTGGCCTTGGCGTAGTCGCTCCACTGCTTGATGAAGGCGCTGTTGGTGGGGTTCTTCACGCTCATGAAGTAGTTCCACGCGGCCAGGTGCCCCACCAGGGGCTTGGTGTCCACGCCGCGCAGCTCCTCCTCGCCCACGCTGAAGGCCACCACGGGCACGTCCTTGGCCTTGAGGCCGGCATTGCCCAGCTCCTTGTAGAACGGCACGTTGGAGTCGCCGTTGATGGTCGAGACCACGGCCGTCTTGCCGCCCGTGGAGAACTTCTTGATGTCGGCGACGATGGTCTGGTAGTCGCTGTGGCCAAACGGGGTGTAGGTCTCCATGATGTCCGCGTCCTTCACGCCCTTGGACTTGAGGAAGGCGCGCAAGATCTTGTTGGTGGTGCGCGGGTACACGTAGTCCGTGCCCAGCAGCACGAAGCGCTTGGCCGCGCCGCCTTCCTTGCTCATCAGGTATTCGACGGCGGGAATGGCCTGCTGGTTGGGCGCGGCGCCTGTGTAGAACACGTTCTTGGACAACTCCTCGCCCTCGTACTGCACGGGGTAGAACAGCAGGCCGTTGTTCTGCTCGAACACCGGCAGCACCGACTTGCGCGAGACGCTGGTCCAGCAACCAAAGACCACGGCCACCTTGTCCTGCGTCAGCAGCTGCTTGGCCTTCTCGGCGAACAGCGGCCAGTTGGAGGCCGGGTCCACCACCACGGCTTCGAGCTTCTTGCCGAGCACGCCGCCCTTGGCGTTGATGTCGTCGATGGCCATCAGCACCGTGTCCTTGAGCACGGTCTCGGAGATCGCCATGGTGCCCGAGAGGCTGTGCAGCACGCCGACCTTGATGGTGTCTGCCGCCTGTGCGCTCAGGCCCGTGAGCGACAGGCTGGCGACAGCCGCCGCGGCGGCGAGGGTTTTCATGGCGGAACGACGCTTGAACATGGCTTAACCTTTCTTGAATGCGGGGTTGTCCCCAGGATGCCCAGGAACCATTTCCCGGCTTCGAAGTACCTCCAAGCAAGCCGCATGCCATGCCCGACCCCAGTGCCACACGCTACAGCAGCACCGAAGCTTGGACCGTCAGACCAGCACCAAACCAGTGCATGTACGCACCACAAGCGTTCATTCGGCAAGCACATGCCCGCAGGTCGCACATCGCGTGAGTACAGAATTGCCATCACGCACCCGACACCTGCTGGCACGGCCCTTGCATCGTGCAACCCCATGAACCTGTGAGCGAGACGACATGGAACTCTCCCCCCGCGAAAAAGACAAGTTGCTGATCTTCACCGCCGCCCTGCTGGCCGAGCGCCGCAAGGCGCGCGGACTCAAGCTGAACTACCCCGAGGCGGTGGCGCTGATCAGCGCCTTCGTGATGGAGGGCGCGCGCGACGGCCGCACCGTGGCCGAACTGATGAGCGCCGGCCGCACGGTACTGGGGCGCGCCGACGTGATGGAGGGCGTGCCCGAGATGATTCCCGATATCCAGATCGAGGCCACCTTTCCCGACGGCACCAAACTGGTCACGGTGCACCAGCCCATCGTTTGAGCCATCGCCCCCAACCCTTTCATTCACTGCAACCATGAAAAAAATCATCCCCCTTGCCCTGACCAGTCTGCCCGTCGCCGCATTCGCCCACATGGGCGAGCAGGCGCACACGCATGGCCTGGCCAACAGCTTTCTGCAGGGCTTCGCCCACCCCTTCACCGGCGCCGACCACCTGGCGGCCATGCTGGCCGTGGGCGCGTGGAGCGCACTGACCTTTCCCCGCCTGGGGTCGGCCTGGCGCGTGCCGACCGCCTTCGTGGCGCTGCTGGTGGCCGGCGCGGTGGCGGGCCTGGCCGGCCTGTGGATGCCGGGGGTGGAGCCCATGATCGCAGCCTCAGTGCTGGTGCTGGGGCTGCTGGTGGCGGTGCAAAAACAGATGCCCTGGGTGCTGGCCGCGGCGCTGGCGGGCGTGTTTGCCTTCTTTCATGGCGCGGCGCATGGCCAGGAACTGAGCGGCAACGCCGGCCTGGCGGCGCTTGGCGCGCTGGCGGGCATGGCCCTGGGCTCGGCGCTGCTGCACGTGGCCGGCATGGCGGCCGGCCACGGAATCATGCAACGCCGCCAGTGGCTGGCGCGGCTCGCCGGTGCGGCCACGGCGCTGCTGGGCGCCGCCTTGCTGGTCCGCCTGGTCTGAGGAGCGTCCCATGATTCCCGGAGAACTGCTGACCGACGACGGCGCGCACGCCCTCAACCCGGGCCGCCGCACCCGCACGCTGGTGGTGCACAACGCCAGCGACCGGCCCATCCAGGTGGGCTCGCACTATCACTTTGCCGAAACCAATGCCGGGCTCACCTTCGACCGCGCCGCCGCGCACGGCATGCGGCTGAACATCGCCAGCGGCATGGCGGTGCGCTTCGAGCCGGGCCAGCAGCGCACGGTCGAACTGGTGGACATCGCCGGCGCGCGCCGCGTGTTTGGTTTTCGCGGTCTGGTTCAGGGAGATCTGTGATGGCCAGCATCGACCGGCGCGCCTACGCCGAAACCTATGGCCCCACCGAGGGCGACCGCGTGCGGCTGGCCGACACCGACCTGATCGTCGAGGTGGAACAGGATCTGACCCTGGCCGCCGCCGGCGGCTACGGTGAAGAAGTGAAGTTCGGCGGCGGCAAGACCATCCGCGACGGCATGGCGCAAAGCCAGCGCACCCGCGCCGAGGGCGCGGTGGACACGGTGCTGACCAATGCGCTCATCATCGACCACTGGGGCATCGTCAAGGCCGACATCGGCCTGAAGGACGGGCGCATCGCCGCCATCGGCAAGGCCGGCAACCCCGACACCCAGCCGGGCGTGCAGATCGTCATCGGCCCCGGCACCGAGATCATCAGCTGCGAGGGGCTGATCGTGACGGCCGGCGGCATCGACACGCACATCCACTTCATCTGCCCGCAGCAGATCGAAGAAGCCCTGGCCAGCGGCATCACCACCATGATCGGCGGCGGCACCGGCCCGGCCACCGGCACCTTTGCCACCACCTGCACGCCAGGGCCGTGGCACATCGAACGCATGCTGCAGGCCGCCGACGCCTTTGCCATGAACCTGGGTTTTCTGGGCAAGGGCAACACCAGCCTGCCGGGCGCGCTGCACGAGCAAGTGGCTGCCGGCGCCATCGGCCTGAAGCTGCACGAGGACTGGGGCAGCACGCCGGCGGCCATCGACAACTGCCTGACGGTGGCCGAGGAGACCGACACCCAGGTCGCCATCCACACCGACACGCTCAATGAGAGCGGCTTTGTGGAGGACACGGTGGCCGCCTTCAAGGGCCGCACCATCCACACCTTTCACACCGAAGGCGCGGGCGGCGGCCACGCACCCGACATCCTGAAAGTGGTGGGCGAGCCCCATGTGCTGCCCAGCTCCACCAACCCCACCCGCCCCTACACCATCAACACGCTGGACGAGCATGTGGACATGCTCATGGTCTGCCACCACCTGGACGCCGGCATTGCCGAAGACCTGGCCTTTGCCGAAAGCCGCATCCGCAAGGAGACCATCGCGGCCGAGGACATCCTGCATGACATCGGCGCCATCAGCATGTTCAGCTCCGACAGCCAGGCCATGGGCCGCGTGGGCGAGGTGATCCTGCGCACCTGGCAGACCGCACACAAGATGAAGCTGCAGCGCGGTGCGCTGGCGGGCGACGGCGCACGCAACGACAACTTCCGCATCCAACGCTATCTCGCCAAATACACCATCAACCCGGCCATCGCCCACGGCATCAGCCACGAAGTGGGCAGCCTGGAGGTGGGCAAGTGGGCCGACATCGTGCTCTGGAAGCCGGCCTTCTTCGGCGTCAAACCGGCCTGCATCCTCAAGGGCGGCAGCATCGCCATGGCGGCCATGGGCGACCCCAACGCCAGCATCCCCACGCCCCAGCCGGTGCACTACCGGCCGATGTTCGGCGCGTTTGCCGGCAGCAAGGCGCGCAGCTCGCTCACCTTTGTCTCGCAGGCCGGGCTGGCGGCGGGCATCGGCGAGCGCTTCGGCCTGCACAAGCCGCTGGCGGCGGTCAAGGGCATACGCGGCGTGCAAAAGCGCCACATGATCCACAACGACCTGGCGCCGCACATGGAAGTCGATGCCCAGACCTACGCCGTGCGCGCCAATGGCGAGCTGCTGGTGTGCGAACCCGCCACCAGCCTGCCCATGGCGCAGCGCTACTTCCTGTTCTGAGCCGCGTTCAGCGCAAACGCCTCGTCCGTATGCCGCACCGCCTTGCCCTGCTGCGTGGCCCAGGCCAGCCAGTCATCCGCCTCGATCACCGGCGCCTGCGCCACGGTGGCGGGCAGGGCTTCGTAGACCAGCACCGTCAGGGTCTGCGTGCCGCCGCCCGCCAGCGCGACGGGCAGGGTCAGCAGGCGCTTGGCGTATTCGCCCAGATCTTCGGGCCACAGGCCTTCGATGCGGTCCATGGCCTGCTCGATCGCGGGGTTGATGGCATAGACCTCGGCCAGCACCTGCTGCGCACCGCCCAGCCTCAGGCCCGGATACCAGCCCAGATCATGCAGGCGGCCCGACAGCCGGGTTGTGCCCACGCAGACCACGCCGCTGCCCAGCCGCGCAATGTCATTGATGCCGCCTGCGCGCAGCGTGCCGTAGACCGCCACGTGCGCGGCGCCGCAGGGCTGCCACTGGGGCGCGGGCGTCCGTGTCGAAGAAAAATCACGCGAGATTGACATGCCTGTCATGCTATCGGGTTGCACAGGCCAAGGGTGATGCACAAAGCGCGCCAACCGGCCCTGGCAGCCTTCTCCATCCAACGTACACCATGCTGACTGTCAACAAACTTCTTCCGCGCGGCCAGGGCCTCGCCGGCCCCCTGCTCCAGCGCGCCGCCAGCGTCGAGCTGGACTGGGATGTGCGCCAGAAATCCCGCTTTGCAGCCACCGACAGCCAGGGCCGCGCGCTGGCGGTGTTTCTGCCGCACGGTCAGGCCGTGCGCGGTGGCGACGTGCTGGTGGCCGAAGACGGCTCGCTGATCCGCGTGCAGGCAGCAAAGCAGAAGGTGCTGCACATCACGGCCTGCGCCGAGCACGGCAGCACCTTCGACCTGATGCGCGCCGCCTACCACCTGGGCAACCGCCATGTACCGATCGAGCTGCAGCCCGACCACCTGAAGATCGAGCCCGACCATGTGCTGGCCGACATGCTGCGCGCGATGCACATGACCGTGGTCGAGGCCGAGTTGCCGTTCGAACCCGAAGGCGGTGCCTACGGTGGGCATGTGACCCACGACGGGCACAGCCACCATCACCACGGCCATGGGCATCACCATGAGCACGGCCACTGAAAGCGCGGCGGGCGCGGCCCGCCGCGCGGCCGCTCCGAAGGCGTCCCCGCCCCCGACTTGTCCGGTGACCCTTCCCCGGACTGAAGCAGCCGACTTGGCGCCGCAGGAAAGCACAGAGGTTCCCGTAGCCCCCGCCACGCTGCTGCAGCTGATGTGGCTGGCGTCGCCCGCGCTGCCCATCGGCGGGTTTTCGTATTCTGAAGGGCTGGAAGCGGCCGTTCAGGCCGCGCATGTCACGACCGAGGACGAAGCCGCGCGCTGGCTGGTGCAGCAACTGCACCTGACCCAGGCCCGCGGAGACATGGCCGCCGTCGCCCAGGCCCTGGCCGCCTGGCGCCATGGTGACCTGGCCCGCGTGCAGCAGCTCAACGACTGGGTGCTGGCCACGCGCGAGACCAGCGAGCTGCGCCTGCAGACCGAGCAGATGGGCCGCTCGCTGACCGAATGGCTGAAAAACCGCCATACCGGCCATGCTGCCGCGATGCCCCAGGTTCAGTGGCTGGCCGCCCGGAACCCCAGCTACCCCATGGCGTTTGCCCTGGCCGCGCACCTGACCGCGGCCCAGACCCGCGACGCCCTGCTGGCCTATGCCTTCGGCTGGGCCGAAAACATGGTGCAGGCGGCCATCAAGGCCGTGCCGCTGGGGCAGAACGCAGGCCAGCGCATCCTGGCCCGGCTGACCGGTGAAATTCCCGCCGCCGTGGCGCACGCCCAGGCTCTGCCGGATGCCGCGCGCCAGGCCTTCTCGCCCATGCTGGCCATCCTCTCGGCCCGGCACGAGCACCAGTACTCACGCCTTTTCAGATCATGACCTCGTCTGCGTTGCACCACATCCCCCACCGCACCAGGAAGCTGCCCCCGCTGCGGGTGGGCATCGGCGGGCCCGTCGGCTCGGGCAAGACCACCCTCCTGGAGATGCTGTGCAAGGCCATGCGCGACAAGTGGGACCTGGTGGCCATCACCAACGACATCTACACCAAGGAAGACCAGCGCCTGCTGACCATCAGCGGCGCGCTGCCGCCCGAGCGCATCATGGGCGTGGAAACCGGCGGCTGCCCGCACACGGCCATCCGCGAGGACGCGTCGATCAACCTGGAAGCCATCGACCGCATGCTGGGTCAGTTCCCCGATGCCGACATCGTCTTCATCGAATCGGGCGGCGACAACCTGGCCGCCACCTTCAGCCCCGAGCTGAGCGATCTGACGATCTACGTGATCGATGTCGCCGCGGGCGAAAAAATCCCCCGCAAGGGCGGCCCCGGCATCACCAAGAGCGACCTGTTCGTCATCAACAAGACCGACCTGGCCCCGCATGTCGGTGCCAACCTGGATGTGATGCGTGCCGACACCGCCCGCATGCGCACCACGCCCAAGGGGCTCAAGCCCTTTGTCATGACCAACCTCAAGACCCTGCAGGGGCTGGACGAGGTGGTGGCCTTCATCGAGCGACAGGGCTTGCTGGTGGCATGAGCCCAGTTCCTGACCATCTACACACACCACGAGTGCGATGAGCGATCTCGAAATGACCGACCAGTCCCAGCAACCCCACCTCACGCGTCCGGCCTACCGGCTGGCCGGCGCCGCGCTTGGCGTGCTGTTGCTGGCCTGCGGGCTCTACGTCGCGTTCGCCACCGATACCGATGCGCTTTCGTGGCTTGGGGTGGCGTTGCTGCTGGCGTTCGGCGGCAACCTGCTGGTGTCGGCTTGGCGCGGTCGGGCGTCCTGGATCAGCCGGATCGGGCCCCTGCCCTGACCGCCGGCGCCCGGCTGCCGGCCGGCG